>DAOVDX010000152.1 GCA_030669345.1 Methyloceanibacter sp.
TATGAAATGGGTGGAAGCCGCTGGTCTGGTGAAGTTCGACTTCCTTGGCCTCAAGACCCTGACCGTGATCGACACGGCGCGGAAGCTCATTGCCCGCAACGGTCCCGACATTGATCCGTTGAGCATCCCGCTCGACGATAAGGCCTCCTACGAGCTGATGCAGCGCGGCGACACGGTCGGCGTGTTCCAACTTGAAGGGCAGGGCATGCGCGATGCTCTGCGCAAGCTGAAGCCCGACCGTTTCGAAGACATCATCGCCATCGTGGCGCTCTATCGCCCGGGCCCGATGGACAACATCGATACCTATGTGAACCGCAAACACGGTCGCGAGGAGATCGAGAGCCTTCACGACTCGATCCAACCGATCCTGGATGAGACCTACGGCGTCATCATCTACCAGGAACAGGTGATGCAGATCGCCCAGGACCTGTCGGGCTATTCTCTCGGCGAGGCCGACCTGCTGCGTCGCGCCATGGGCAAGAAGATCCAAAAGGAGATGGACCAGCAGCGCACCCGCTTTGTCTCTGGCGCGATTGAGAACGGCGTAGAGAAGGGCCGCGCCCAATATATCTTCGAGCTGGTCGCGAAGTTCGCGGGCTACGGCTTCAACAAGTCGCACGCCGCCGCCTATGCGCTCATCGCCTACCAGACCGCCTATCTCAAGGCGCACTACCCGACAGAGTTCGTCGCTGCTTCCATGACGCTCGACATGGGCAATGCCGACAAGCTGAGCGCCTTCACTCAGGAAGCGCGACGCCTCGACATTCGCCTGGAGCCGCCTTCGGTAAACCGTTCGGAAGTTGGTTTCATACCGAGCGACGGCGCGATCCGCTATTCGCTGGCCGCCCTTAAGAATATCGGCCGGCAGGCCGTGGAGCATATCTGCGCTATGCGAAAGGACGGCGGACCTTTCAAAGATGTCTCCGACTTCGCCCGGCGCATCAGTCCGCGCTTCGTCAATAAGCGCGCCCTGGAAACAATGGCCGCGGCTGGCGCGCTCGACGATCTCGGCATCGACCGGGCCACGGCGCTCGCCAATGTCGATCGGATTATAATGGAGGCCAACCGTGCACTAGAGGCTCGCACTGGTGGCCAAGATGATTTTTTCTCCGGAGCTCGGCATGCCGCGCCACCGCTCGATCTGCGCAACACAAAGCCCTTTGTGCCCATCGACCGTCTGAAGCACGAGTTCGAGGCCATCGGCTTTTTCCTCACCGGCCATCCGCTCGACGACTACGAGGACGTGCTGAAGAGCCTCGGTGCGGAGACCTGGATGGAATTTGCCGCCAAAGCCCGTCTGCGAAACGTCGTCGGTCGGCTGGCGGGCACCGTGCTCTCGGCCCGCGAGCGGACAGGCAAGAGCGGCAATCCATACGCTTTCGCGGTTTTCTCCGACGCGACGGGCCAATTCGAAGCGGTCATCTTTTCCGAGGCGCTGCTGGCCTCGCGGCACTTGCTGGAGCCAGGAACAGTCGTATTGCTGGATGTCGAGGCCGAATCCGACGGCGAGACCGTGCGAGTGAGGGTGCAGGGCCTCTCCTCGCTGGATGGGGCCGCGGATGCCAGAAAGGGCGGCATGAAGGTCTATGTGGAGGACCCAAAAGCCCTGGCGCCCTTAGCCGAACAGGTGGGAGCCGAAGGCGGGCAAGGGGAGTTTCGTCTCGTGGTGCAGCTCGAAGGGCTCGCAAAAGAGGTCGAGTTTGAGGTGCCCCAGGGGATCGACACCACGCCCCGCCAAAGGAGCGAGCTCAAGCTGGTGGAAGGCGTCGCCTCAATCAGCGCCCTTTAGCGCCACGCATACCCTCCGTGGGCCTTAAAGGGCCTTGCACTTCCGGGCTTTTCCGCCCTTGCCAAGGGCAAGGCGCACCCCTATAACCCGGCTCATCTCACACGCGGGACGCTAAGCGTCACACAGCCATATAGGCTGTGCGCTCGCTCCGGTGACTGGCCCCGGCCAGTCTCTTGTCCTGCGGCGGCATAACCGGAAAAAGGAGTCTGCAGTCACATGGCACTGCCCGATATTTCTATGCGCCAGCTACTTGAGACTGGTGTTCACTTTGGTCACCAGAAGCATCGCTGGAACCCAAAGATGGCGCCCTACATTTATGGGTCGCGCAACAACATCCACATCATGGATCTGACCCAGACCGTGCCGCTTCTTCATCATGCGCTGGTCACGGTGTCTGATGTCGTCGCCAAGGGTGGCCGCGTGCTGTTCGTCGGCACCAAGCGCCAGGCATCCGACGCGATCGCTGAGGGCGCTAAGTCCTGCGCCCAGTATTTCATCAATCACCGCTGGCTCGGTGGCACGCTGACCAATTGGCGCACCATCTCCCACTCGATCAAGCGGCTTAAGTCGCTAGAGGAAATCCTCGGCGGCGAGCAACATGGTCTCACCAAGAAAGAGCTGCTTCAGCTCACGCGCGAGCAGACCAAGCTCGAGCGCTCTCTCGGTGGCATCAAAGACATGGGTGCCCCGCCGGACCTGATGTTCGTGATCGACACCAACAAAGAGTCGATCGCCATCGCCGAGGCCCGCAAGCTCAATATGCCTGTGGTCGCCATCGTCGATTCCAACTGCAATCCGGACGGCATCAGCCATCCCATTCCTGGCAATGACGACGCTGGCCGCGCCATCACGTTCTATTGCGACATGATCGCCCGCGCCGCCATCGACGGGATCGAGCGCGCACAAGGGTCGGCGGGAGTCGATCTGGGCGCTGCGGCAGAGCCCATTATGGAGCCTGAGTTGGAAGCCCCGAAGGAAGAGGCCAAAGCCGACACCAAGAAGGCTGACGCCAAGGCGGCCCACACCGAGGCGAAGGAAACGCCTGCCAAGGCTGACACTAAGCCTGCTCCCAAGGCCAAAACGGCTGCCGACAAAGAGGCTCCGAAAAAGGCTGACAGCAAGCCTGAGGCTGACCCCGAGAAGTCAGAAGCCAAGAAGCCCAAGGCTGAGAAGCCCGAGGCTGCTGAGGCGAAGAAAGACTAGCAACGAGACAGCTCGCCCAATTGGCGAGACCGCACGGAAGAGGAACGCATGGCGACGATAACCGCGACCATGGTCAAAGAACTGCGCGACCAGACTGGCGCAGGCATGATGGATTGCAAGGCAGCGCTCAAAGAGACCGACGGCGAAATGGAAGCCGCGATCGATTGGCTGAGAGCAAAGGGGCTCTCCAAGGCCGCGAAGAAGGCTGGCCGAGTGGCGGCTGAAGGCCTTATCGGGCTTGCCACCACCGACAAAGAGGCTGCCCTCGTCGAGGTCAACTCGGAAACGGACTTCGTTGCCCGCAACCCGACCTTCCAAGAGACGGTCAGTGAAATCGCTAAGATTGCTCTCACAACGAAGGGCGATCTGGCGAAGCTCGGTGCTGCTGCCTATGGCAAGACCGAAGCCAGTGTCACTGACACGTTGAAAGAGATGGTCGGCACGATCGGTGAGAATATGTCTCTCCGCCGGAGCGCGCATCTCGGCGTCGGCAATGGCGTGGTCGCCAACTACATCCACAATCAGGCTGCGCCTGGCCTCGGCAAGATTGGCGTCATCGTCGCCATCGAGTCCACAGGCGACACCGAGAAGCTGAATGGTTTTGGCAAGCAGGTCGCCATGCACATCGCAGCGGCCAACCCGCAGGCCATCGACACCGACAGCCTGGATCAGGAGCTGGTGGCGCGCGAGCGCACAGTGCTGACTGAGCAGGCTAAAGAGTCCGGCAAACCCGAGGCCGTGATCGAGAAGATGGTCGAGGGCCGCTTGCGCAAGTTCTTCCAGGAGATCGTGCTGCTCCAGCAGGCCTTTGTCCACGATCCCGACAACACGGTCGCCAAGGCGATGGAAGCCGCGACAGAGGATGCCGGTGCACCCATTAAGATCAGCGGTTTCTATCGGTTTGCACTCGGCGAGGGCATCGCCAAGCGCGAAGATGATTTCGCTGCGGAGGTTGCCGCCGCCGCATCAGGCTCCTAAGGTCGGCGCGGCGATTTTGATGGATTTGCCCCCCGATTCGGGCTTGAGGGCACCGCGTCGCCACCGGAGTCTGCGCTGATGGCAAAGCCCCCTGTATCCGAGAAGCTTCGCTACGGACGCGTCCTCGTGAAGCTTTCGGGCGAGGCGCTTGCAGGCGCCAAGGGCTATGGCATCGATCTCGATGTCATTGACCCCATTGCCAAGGATATCGCCAAGACGGCCGCCATGGGCACGGAGATCTGTCTCGTGGTCGGCGGTGGCAATATCTATCGCGGCCTGATGGCAGCGGAAGGTGGCATGGATCGCGCCCGGGCTGACTATATGGGCATGCTGGCGACGGTCATGAATGCGCTGGCCCTACAGACCGCCATTGAGCGAGTCGGGATGCCGGCGCGCGTCCTCTCAGCCATTCCCATGCCCACGGTGTGCGAGCCCTATATTCGCGACAAAGCTCTCGACCACCTGGAAAAGGGCCGCGTCGTGATCTTCGCCGGAGGCACCGGAAACCCATTTTTCACGACCGATACGGCCGCCGTACTGCGCGCCGCGGAGATGGAATGCCAGGCCCTACTCAAGGCAACTCAGGTCGATGGCGTCTATGACGCCGACCCGGTCAAAACAC
>DAOVDX010000204.1 GCA_030669345.1 Methyloceanibacter sp.
GAAATCGTAGCCCAGCACGTTGTCGATCAGGCTGCGGTCGCCGATCCGGTAGATCGTCACTTTCACCGCGTCGGTGTTCACCGTGACCAGCGGGATGCCCCGCTGGCCAGTGCTTGGCAGCACATAGGCCCTGCCGGCGAGCCGAACCGACGGGCTCCGGTCGCGCACATAGATATCGAAGTCAGCGTTTTTGAGCAGATCTTCATCCGCGGTGGACGGCAGGCCCTGGCGGAACGTGATGGCGTAAGTCTCGCCATGCTTCAGCCCTTCGACGCAAAGCTGCTGGTCGTCGACGGAGAGCGCTGGTTTATCTTGCCCGGCGACCGATACGAAGGGTGAGAAATCAGTGCGCTTGAGTAGCGGTTCGGTGAACTGGAAACAGGCGCGTGGGCTCGCGGCATCGGAATCCACAGTGAAATTGGTGACGCGGAAGCCGTATTTTTTGCGAAGCTGGTCGTAGGTAGCTTTGAGGCCAGGATTAGCGTCGAGCTTGAGAGCAAGATTGAGCGCGTTCAGCGCCTGGCGCCATTCGTCACGCTTGCCGGAAGCGGCGGCGAGGCTGGTCAGCGCGGCCGCCGCCTCCTTCGCTGTGTCCGCTATCTGATAGGAGAGATAGGCGGCGGCCCGTGCGTTTTCGTAACGCAGGCTGCCGTCATCGTTCTCGTTCGTGGGGATGGCGAGCCAAATGTCCGCAAGCCGGCGCCAGGCCGCCGCGTCGTCGGGCGCGACAACGACGATCTGCTCATATGTATCAGCGGCGCCAGCTAGGTCCTGCAATCGAAGCAAGGCCGCGGCCTGCTTCTTTAGCTTGGTGACCGGAAGTTCGACGGTGCCCACGTCATTCCTGAGGGTGACCAAAAGCGTTATGGCCGCTTCGTTGAGCGCGTCGTCTTGAAAAGCTTTGTCGGCGGCGAGGGCGGGGGTCGAGATGAAAACGAGCAGCGCGGCAACAAGGCCAGCGCGGAACCAGGCGACCATGAATTTCCTCCACGCGCCCAGCCCTCGGCAGGGGGCGGACGATGGCATCTAATGTAGTGGAGCATTGGGGCGGATGCCAGTGGCCACTCCGCGCGCGGATCAATTTACAGTGCAGACCGGGCCGGCAGGCCCCTTATGCCTTGTCGGCGAACTCTCTTTGGGCCGCGTCGGCGATTTCCTGAGCGATCTTGGCCAGCTCGCCGCGCACCCATTGGTGGCATTCGTCCCGGTCGTAGCTGGAATGCCACATGAGCCTGAGTGGGAACGCCACCGGCGGCAGAGGTTGGCCGATGCGGACGAGCCCAAACTGCTTCTGAAGGATATTGGCGAGCGATGAGGGCAGAGTGAGCAACGCATCGCCGTTCAGCACCACCAGCATGCCGACCAGGGCCGAGGAGACATGGGAGGCGACGTTGCAAGTCAGCCTCCGCTCGGCAAGTGCCTTGTTCATCAGTTCGAGCGTCGGCAGCGAGTTGACGGACACATGGTCGGCCCCAGCAAATGAGACCGCCTGCGGCGGGCGCGTCTCGAAGGGGTGGCCAGGCCGGGTCAGCGTGGCCAGCGTGTCGTCAAAGAGCTTTAAAACCCGGACATCCGGGGCCTCTACGCGGCCCCCTTCGATATCGATGATGAAGTGGCTGCGGGCATTGCGCAGCGCGTCGATATTGTCCTCGCGATTTGATGGCGTCCAACTGACATTCACGCTTGGCGCCAGCGATTGGAGCCTCTGACGGAGGGGTTCCACCAAAATCAACTCTCCCGCCTCACTTGCACTTGCGGCAAACTCGCGCACGGAAAGGGACGGATCGAACGGTTTGCTCGGTCTGAGCAGGCTCTCCATACCGGCCAGAATGACGTGAACGGTGGGCGCAAGCTCGAGCGCCTTGGCCGTTGGCACCAGGCGCTGACCGGCCCTTACGAACAGCTCATCGGCGAAAATTTCGCGGAGTTTAGCCAATGCGTGGCTGATAGCGGAAGCGCTACGGCCCAGCCTTTCGGCCGCCCTTGTGACGCTTGCGTCCACCAATAGGGCGTCGAGAGTCACCAGAAGATTGGCGTCGACTTCTTTGAGATGCATATCATTCAACCATTCGGCTGAGAAGAGTTCACTACGTGCATGTTACGCCGTCGGCTAGTGTTTTTGCAAGATGTTCGGCCGCCCAGCCCGAATGTCTGGAGCGTCCGGGCCCGGGCCCGGCCGCTTCCTCATCTCAACCTAGCGGCGGCCCACAGGGTGTAGGGGCGGGGGTTGC
>DAOVDX010000205.1 GCA_030669345.1 Methyloceanibacter sp.
AGTGACGCCCTCTTCCAATTGGGGATGGACTTGGATCATGGTTCAAGCACCGCCCAAACGGAAGAAACACAATCCCAGTGCCTCGATCCCAATGAGGGAGAGGAGCGCAACGACTTTTTCTGTGAGAGAGACGGCGTCCGCTATGCGGGTGTTCATCTCCTCATCGATCTCCTACAGGCGGAGCGGCTCGACGATTTAGACCATGTCGAGCAGGCCCTCAGGCGGTGTGTGGAGGCGTCAAACGCGACCCTCCTGCATATTCACCTCCATCGCTTCACGCCCAATGGTGGCATCTCGGGTGTCGCGGTTCTCGCCGAGTCGCACATCTCAATCCATAGCTGGCCCGAATATGGCTACGCCGCACTCGACGTTTTCATGTGTGGCGATGCGAATCCGGAGGCGTCCATCGACGTTCTCAAAGAGGCGTTCTCGCCTCGCAAGGTGGTCGTTAAAACCCTACTTCGGGGCAAGGAAATTTACCGATGGAACGGTGGGTCGAAGAGACACTCCACGGCGGCTTCCGAGTCCGTCTAAAGGCGGATCGCGTTCTCTTCGATAGCGAGACCGAGCATCAGCATCTCGTCATCTTCGAGAATAGCGATTTCGGCCGCGTGATGATGCTGGACGGCGTCGTCCAGCTCTCCACTAAAGACGAGTTCGTCTATCACGAGATGATGGCGCACGTGCCGCTCTTCGCCCATGACGAGGCGAGGAAAGTGCTGATCATTGGTGGTGGCGACGGCGGCGTTCTGCGCGAAGTGTTGCGGCATGCAGAAGTGGCAAGCGCCACGCTGTGCGAGATTAACCAGAGCGTCATTGATCTTTGCCGTGAACATTTCCCCGACGTGTCAGCAGGGGCCTTTGACGATAAGCGCACGCGCGTTGTCATCGCCGACGGTACCAAGCTCGTCGCCGAGACGGATGAGCGCTTCGACGTGATCATGGTGGACTCCACAGATCCCATCGGGCCGGGCGCGGTGCTGTTCACCAAGGAATTCTATACCGACTGCCGCCGCGCGCTTGCCCCTGACGGCATCCTCGTCACGCAGAATGGTTTGCCCTTTCTGCAGGCCCCGGAACTTAAACAGTCCGTCGGCTATTTCCGCGATTTGTTCGACGACGCCTCCGCCTATCTCGCCACCACGCCGAGCTATTTCGGGGGCTCCATGTCCTTTGGCTGGGCGACCGATGACAAGGCGTTGCGGCTCCATGATCTGGAGACGATTGAGCAGCGCTATGAGACGGCGGGCAGCTTCGCCACGCGCTATTGGCGGCCGGATATGCAGCGCGCGGCCTTTGCCCTGCCGACCTATATCCGCGAGCTGGTGGAGGCCTAATACGTCACAGCTGCTCGAGCCGGGGCAGGTCGCCCACCAAAGGCTGGCAATAATCGTAGAACGCCGCGCTCACGTTATTCCGGCCTGAAAGAAACTCAGGCGGCATGTGCCGTGCGTGGCGCGCGACGGCTGAAAGATCGGCGCGGCCACAGGCGCTGCGATAGCTGTCGAGCGCGTTATTGGTGCGGACGATGGTCACCGACGCACCCGCATCCCCTTGCGCCGCAAGCGCGACGGCATGGCGTCCCGATGCCCGCGCCTCCATGGCGTCCACCACTGAGGGATGGGGCCAGCAGCGCTGGAGATAGCCAAACGTATCGGCACGTACACGAAGGCTCTTGCCCCCGGCTGGCTTCAGGCCTTTCTTGATGATGCCAGACAAGCCGTCGCCGAGTGCGCCGGAGCCTGACAGCTGCACATTGCCGTGGGCGTCGACCTCGTCCGAGGCCATGAGCTGTGGGCCGATTTCCTTGCCGCCGGCGTCACGAATACCCTCGCTAATGGCGATCTGGCAGCGGCCAAGTTTTGAGTAGACTGCATCTACGTCGGCCAGGAACTCATCCATGGCGAACGGCACTTCGGGCACATAGATGAGATGCGGCGCCGGGCGCTTCGCGGAATCGGCATCGGTTTCGCGTAAGCAGCGCGCCAGCGCGGCAGAGGCGGTGAGGAAGCCCGCGCTGCGGCCCATGATGATGTTGATCTTGATGCCGCCGAGGCTCGCATTGTCTAACGCGTCGCCCATGTGCGCGAGGGTCACGAAGCGCGCGGCGGAGGGAAAGCCCGGCGTGTGGTCGTTCTCGCGAAGATCGTTGTCGATGGTCTTCGGCACGTGGAAGCAGCGCATCTCGTAGTTGGCCGCTGCCGCCTTTTCGCTCACGATCCTGCAC
>DAOVDX010000155.1 GCA_030669345.1 Methyloceanibacter sp.
TAATATTTTCAATGGTTTCGTGGCGATTTGAAGGCCAGCACGTTAACCATAACAAAAGGTTACCGCTGGCGACGGCGCAATTGCCGCGCGATGCCCCCCCAATGACCCCCTCGCGTTCGCCAAGTCACTCCTGCCAAGGGCCCCGAAAGTCCGGCCGTCCTCGCTACTGGCGCAGCAGAAGGACGGCCGGGACCTCGCACTTCACGCCGCTAGGGAGCAATCTCGTTCGCGCGAGGTCATCACTGAAGCCCGTGCCTCACCAGGCACCCCAGATGATCCTGTTGCCACCAGCATGCAGCTTCTCCTAGAATTAATCCAATGGATAGGGTCGATGATGGATATCGATCACACTAATCTAAGTCGCCTGGACCTCAATCTCCTCGTCGCGTTCGACGCACTCCTGTCAGAACGCAGCGTGACACGGGCTGCGAGCCGTATCAGCCTCGGCCAATCGGCCATGAGTCACAATCTGGCGCGGCTCCGCCGCCTCTTCGACGACGAACTCTTGACCCGGAGCGCAAACGGGATGCGGCCGACGCCGCGCGCCTTGGCGCTCGCCGAGCCGGTCCGCAATGCCCTGAGAGTGGTCCAGTCCGCCGTCTTGGAAAGTGGCACGTTCAATCCAGCCATCGCCGATCGCGTATTCCGGATCGGCCTTGCGGACTCGATCGAAGTGGCGATCATGCCCGTGCTCATCGAGCGCCTGCAAGCGATCGCACCGGGCGTGTCCATACGCTTGCGGCCCGCGAACCGCAGTGACGTTCTCGAAGAGCTCGACACCGGTCAGTTGGACCTCGGGATCGGCGTGTTCGAACAGGGCCAGGCCCACCATTTCCGCCGGCAGCTGTATACGGATCACTTTCTATGTTTGTTCAGTTCCGAGCAACTCGGCGTGTCTCCCCCGCTCTCGCTCGGAGAGTATCTCAAGTTCCCGCATATCCTGACGAGCCTCGCAGAAGATACTCGAGGCGTGGTCGACGAGACTTTGGCGAAGCGGAAGCTCCGGCGCCGAGTCATCATGACGACGCATGGCTTCCTTGCGGTTCCATTCGTGGTGCGCCGAGCGCCCGTGATGACCACGATGCCTTCTCGGCTCGCGCACTACTTCGCCGACGCGTTTGCGCTTGCAACTAGCCATGTCCCGATTGAATTGCCGCGCTTCACGATCTCGCTGCTCTGGCATGGCAGCTTCAACCGGGACCTGAGCCATACCTGGCTGCGCCAGACCATCGCCTCGCTTGTCTCCGAAGACAGCCTCGAACTCTGAGTTTCGCGGCCGTGTGAAGGCGCGCTCCGCGACGGTGTGGGCACCTCAACTCCCCAAGCCGCAACGAGCGCGCTATATTCATATTCTCACCGCATGATCCGGCCGCACACGCCACGAATAAGCGGGACGGCGCGTCAGTCTCAACTCGATCCAATGCCGAAGGAGCAACGATGGCGGAAAGCACGGACCTCAAAGAAAACTCAGAGCACCAAGACGCGCTCAGCGCGGTTCTGGCGGACCGATGGTGGGTCGTCGCCTTGCGTGGCGTGATCGCTGTCATCTTCGGCCTGATCTGTTTCTTTGTCGCGCCTGCCGCAATCCTCGCGGCGGTCCTGTTGTTCTCGGCCTATATGCTTGTTGATGGTGTTCTTGCCATCACCTCCGGCATCAAGGCCGCGCGCAACGGAAAGCGATGGGGCCTATTGATCCTCGAGGGCATTGTCGACATCGCGGCCGGTGTCATCGCCCTCTTTTGGCCCGGCATGGCCGCCATCGTGTTCGTATTGATCATCGGCATCTGGGCCGTGATATCGGGCGCTCTCTTGGTTTATGCGGCGCTCAGCCTGAAGCTCGACTATGGCCGTTGGTGGCTCGTCCTGGCCGGTGTCACTTCGGTCGTTTTCGGCATTCTGCTGTTTGTCGCACCCGCGATGGGCGCCATCGTTCTGACGTGGTGGGTCGGCGCCTATGCCATTGCCTTCGGCATCATGATGCTATTTCTCGGCTTCAAGCTGCGCGGCAAGAAGACGGACAATGCGGCCAAGACTCCGCCAGCCACGGACGCCCCGGCCAAGGTCTAGCGGGGCGCCGGCAATCAACATGCTTATTAGTAAGAGGGGCGGTACACGCAGCACCGCCCCTCTTTGCTTGAGCGTCCGGCTCCTGGCAGCCTGCCTCGCGGCGTTTTGATCGCCGCGCCATTGGTTTGGGCGGGCAAGCGCGCCACATTGCCCTCTATGCAAGATGCATTTTCCTTCGACGATACGATGGTGCGGCTCGGTGTGTTCGCCGGGCTCTTCGTCCTGTTCGCACTGATCGAGCTCCTTCTGCCGCGGCGCCGGCTCATCGCCTCGAAAGGACGCCGCTGGCTCACTAATCTCGGCATCAGCGCGACGGCAAGCCTTCTGCTTTGGCTCATGGCGGCGATTGCCGTGCCGCTGACGGCGGTTGCCGCGGCTTTCTTCGCCCAGCACAACGGACTCGGCCTCTTGAACACAGTGGATTGGCCGGACTGGATCAAGATTCTCATTGCCCTTGTCGTGCTCGATCTTGCGATCTGGGCCCAGCATCTCGCCTCACACAAGATCCCTATCTTATGGCGGCTCCATCAGGTACATCACGCCGATCGCGACATTGACGTGACGACGGCAATCCGCTTTCACCCGATCGAGATCGGCCTCTCCATGTTGTGGAAGATGGCCGTGGTGATTCCACTCGGGGCCTCGCCGCTGGCGGTGTTCCTGTTCGAAGCGATCCTCAATGGCTGCGCGATGTTCAATCACGCCAATATTGGCCTGCCGCGGCCCCTGGACCGGGTCTTGCGGCTCGCGATCGTCACGCCGGACATGCATCGCGTGCACCACTCGGTCTTGAGACCCGAGCATGACTCGAACTACGGCTTCAACCTGTCTGTCTGGGACCAGCTGTTCGGCACTTACACCGCTCAACCCAAGGACGGGCATTTGGGTATGCGCATCGGACTGAATCCCTATCAGACGACGGCCCCCACGCATTTCGGTTGGAGCCTCTGGCTGCCGTTTCAAATCCACCAAGCCGCACCAAACCGCGCCGCGGAAGACACACCCCAGACGAAGACCAATGCGTGAACGGCGTTCGCCTAGAAGAAATTCATGGGGAAGTAGCGCAAGAAAAGCTCTTCATAGGTACCGCGCGCATGCACCTGTTCAAGGGCGTAATTCAGGGCCTGAACGAGATTTCGGTTGCCCTTTTTGACGGCGATGCCGACGCCCTCCCCAAAGAACCGTGAATCCAAAAAGGGTCCGCCACGAAACTCGCAACAGCGCTCGCTTTCCACGCCGTTGAACCAGAACGCGAGCGAGACTCCATCCGCGAAAACCAGATCGATGGCGCCTTCTTTGAGCGCCCTCTGTGCCGCTTCGCTCGTGTCGAACGCGGCGATCGGAGCGCCCGGGAAAAAGGTCTTGAGATAAGCCTCGTGACCGCTCTCTTTCGCCACGCCGATCTTGAGGCCCTTGATCGTCTCAGGGCGGATATCTGTGATCTCGCTCTCTTTGCGCGCGGCAAAGCGCGCGGGCGTCGCATAATAGCGCAAGGTGAAATCAGCTGATTTCAAGGCCTCGGCCATGATGCGGATCGACGCGATAGCCGCGTCCGCTTCGCCGGTTTCGATCGCTGGGATCAAACTGCTCCAGTTCGTCGCCACGATCTGGCACTCGACCCCAAGCACCTCGCAAATCGCTTGGGCGAGGTCGATATTGAAGCCGGTCAGTTCTCCGACCTCGTCGTAATAGTGGAATGGCGGGTAGTCCGAATCGGTGATGAAGCGGATCTTCTTGATGCCCTTCAGATCGGGCTTGGGCCGATAGGCATCACCCTGCCAAGCATCCGGGACGATCGGCTTAATCTGGGGATTGGGGGCCTGCGCCTGAGCGGCGAACACCACCGCCCCCGCAATCGCGAGCACCATAAGGGCCAAGCCGACCGGCGCCGCTAAACGTCTCATCATTCGAAGACCACCACGCATCTTTCAATGCTTCCTCTTAGCGCGGCTCGGCGGCGTTCGCCAGAGCGGACTGCCGCTTTTGGGCTGTATAAGTTGCAAATACTACCTATCGCTGTATTGCGGTAAGTACTGAAAAGCGGCTGAACTCAAGCGATGTCACGGAAAGTTTTGGTGTGGCTCACCCGAGGTGGTGGAGATATTGCCAGGGACGTGTCGCAAAGTTCTTCAGAAATCTTAAGCCTGACCACAAGGTGACTGACATAGCGGCGTTCTACTCGGCGTTAGTGCAGGCGCTGCCGCCGGTGGGGTAATGAGAAGTGTGCAACCCGGCTTTCAAAGGCTCGACCGAAGTGTTTGAGGGGAGCGTTCTTGATGCGTGAATGGTTGAAAAAACACTCCACCAAGATCAACCAGCTCAAACTAGGCATAGTCGTATTTGCATCTTTTGCAGGTTTGGTGGTCGCGTACTTCACGCCACTTCAACATGGGATTTCTGAATACCCAGGCGTGGCGGCTACCAGTGGTGGGATCATCATCT
>DAOVDX010000185.1 GCA_030669345.1 Methyloceanibacter sp.
TATTCAAGGCGCCTATCAGATGGTGCCCATGGGCATCACGGTGGAAGGCGCCAATATTCTGACCCGCACGCTCATCACGTTTGCCCAAGGCGCGCTGCGCAGTCATCCTTATCTGTTCGCTGAGATCGAGGCGCTGCAAGATACTGATCGTGAGCAGGGCCTTGAGAAATTCGAGAAGACCTTCGACCAGCATTTGGCCTTCACCATTTCGAACGCGGCCGGGTCGCTGTTCCACAATGTCACCTTCGGCAGGTTCGCCGCCGCGCCTCCAAATGCTGGCGATGTCAGCCGCTGGTGGCGGCAGCTTGCCCGCGCCTCGCGATCCTTCGCGCTCGTCGCCGACCTCACCGTGGCGCTGCTCGGCAGTGGCTTGAAGGTGAAGCAGAAAATCACCGGGCGCATGGCCGACGCACTCGCCGAGCTTTATCTGCTGTCGAACATCCTAAAGCGCTTCGAGGACGACGGCAGGCCCGCAGAAGACCTCGCCGTCGTGAACTATTGCGCGCGCAATTGCCTGCATCGCTTCGACCTCGCGCTGCGCGGAACCGTTGACAATTTTCCGGTGCGTTGGGCGGCATGGCTCATGGGCCCGCTCGTGCTGCCCTTCGGCGTGCGCCGTCCGGCGAGCGACAATGAGGGCAAGGTGATCGTGCGCCGCGCGCTTCAGCCCGGCACCTTCCGCGACCGTCTCACCAGGGACATTTTCTCCCCCGATGATATTGGCGAAAATATCGGGCTCCTTGAGCAAACCTTCCTAAAATCCGTCGCTTGCGAAGCTGCAGAGAAGAAACTCGAACGCGCTATTCGCAAGGGCGAAGTGAAACGCTTCCACGACAATGACTGGATCGCCGATGCGAAGACCAAGGGCGTGCTGAATGCCGAGGAGGCCCAATCGCTCGCCGAGCTTCGCGATATGGTCGCGCGCGTTATCGCCGTCGACGACTTCTCGCCTGAAGAGCTTGCGCGCGAGACGTCGAAGCCAGCCCCCAAACCTTCCGGCAAGAAGCAGACGCGCCGAAAGAAGTCCCAACACATTGCTGCTGAGTAAAACAAACCATGCCCAAGACGACGTCTGAGACGCTTTCCAAGTTGCAGGACTGGACCTTCACGATCGACTACGAGGGCATCGCCTGGGCGGTGTTCGACCGTAAGGGCGAGAGCATGAACTCGCTCGGCCGCCGACCGACCGAGGAGCTTGACCAGATCGTCAAGGTGGTCGAGGAGGCGAAAGCCGGTGAGATCAAAGGCCTCGTCCTGATCAGCGGCAAAGACTCTAGCTTCATCGCTGGCGCCGATATTCGCGAGTTCGACGGCTACGATTCCGAAGACAAGATCAAGGACGCGGTCAAAGCCACGCTGGGGTTGTTCGACCGCATCGAGAATCTACCAGTGCCGGTGGTCGCCGCGATGCATGGCTATTGTCTCGGCGGTGGGCTCGAACTGGTGATGGCTTGCGATTGGCGCATCGCCGACCGCGAGGAGGGGACACGGCTTGGCTTCCCCGAAGTGAGGCTCGGTCTATTCCCGGGATTGAACGGCACGGTGCGCGCGCTAAAGCTTGCCGGCCCAATCGATGCCATGAGCGCCATGCTGACGGCCCGCATGTTGCGGCCCGCTGCGGCTAGGGCGATGGGCTTCGTCGATCAGCTTGTGCCGACGCGTCACAGACTACGTTGGGCGGCGCGCAAGGCCGTGCTGCAGAAGCGCCGCTCCAAGGGCGCGCCGTGGTGGAAGAAGGCGATGCTGAAGCAGCCCGTGCGCGGCATGCTGGCCAAACAGATGCGGACCAAGACGGCGGCGAAGGTGCGCGAGGATCATTATCCCGCGCCGTTCCGCCTTATTGATCTGTTCGAGCGCTATGGCGACGATCCCGCGCGTATGCGGGTTGCCGAAACCGAAATGTTTGCGCCGCTCATGGTGAGTGAAACGTCGCGCAATTTGCGCCGCGTGTTCAGACTGTCGGAGATGCTGAAAGACGCTAACCCCAAAGGCGGCTTCAAGCCGCGCAAGGTGCATGTCATTGGCGCGGGCACTATGGGCGCCGACATCGCCGCTTGGTGTGTCGTTTCGGGCATGCAGGCGAGCCTTCAGGATCTCGACGAAGCTCAAATTGAAAAGGCGCTGCGCCGTGCCAAAGGCCTCTTTAAGAAGCGTCTGCGCGGCAAGACGGCGATCGACTCCGCTGTGGCGCGGCTGATCGCTGATCCTGAGGGCAAACAGATCAAGCATGCCGACGTGGTCATCGAGGCCATTGTCGAGAAACTTGATGTGAAGCAGAAGCTCTTCGCCAAACTTGAGAAACAGGTGAAGCCAGGCGCTGTGCTGGCGACGAATACCTCCTCGCTTAAGCTTGAGGACATCGCCAAGCCGCTCGCCGATCCAGGGCGTCTCGTCGGTCTCCACTTCTTCAATCCTGTTTCGCAACTGCCTCTGGTCGAGGTCGTTCGCGGCAAGAGAAGCCGCAAGGAAGAGGTGGGCAACGCCTGCGCCTTCGTCACCGCCATCAACAAGCTGCCCTTAATTGTGAAGAGCTGCCCTGGCTTCCTGGTGAACCGCGTGCTCGCGCCATACATGATGGAAGCCGTCCGCCTCTACCAAGACGGCCAGCCGCGCGACAAGATCGACCAGGCGGCGTTGAAATTCGGCATGCCCATGGGCCCGATGGAGCTGATGGACATGGTCGGCCTCGACATCTGCAACAAGGTTGGCGAGGAGCTCGACATCGCGCAGAAAGCCAACAAGAAGTCGAAGGCAAAGACCGGCAGCAAGGCGCGCGCTGACAACGTGCTGGCG
>DAOVDX010000052.1 GCA_030669345.1 Methyloceanibacter sp.
AGCGCCATCATCAAAAGATTGCTGCCGAAGATATTGGAGATCGCCATGCTGTAGGCGCCGATGCGTACGGCGGCGATGGTCGTACTCACTTCGGGCAGAGAAGTGGCGGCGGCGAGCAGCGTCACGCCGATGACGCTTGAGCCGATGCCCGTCTGTTCGGCGATGGCTGCCGCGCTCGCCGTCAATGCCAAGCCGCAGATGAGGATGGCTACGGCCAAAAGCGCGAAGCAGCGCGCGAGGGCCGGGAAAGACACCTGGTCGAGAGCCTTTTCCGGCGGCATCTCTATGATCAGAGGTTCCAATGGGTCGCTGGCGCCAACCGGGAGCCATGTTTCGTTTTTGTCGTATTCGCGCAGCACCATGACGATGGCCACATAGGCGACGCCGAGCAACAACGTGCCGAGCCCGACGCCAATGGGCAGCATGAATTCCCCGACGGCATGAAGCCCGAGCAGCAGCGCCAGCAGTCCAATGAGCAAAGTTGCCTCAAGGGCGGACGCGGGGCCGCGTGGATATGCGGTGAGCGCCATACCGGCAACGGAGAGGTCGGCAACGGCGAGGACTGCCGTCTGCATGGTGATGCCGCCGAACATATTGCCGAGCACGAGTTCAGCCTGGCCGGCGAAGGCGCCGTAGAGCGTCGTCACCATTTCCGGCAGGGAGGTTACGGCGGCGACGAACACCAACCCCATGAATGCGTGGCCGATCTTTTTGCGGTCGGCAATGGCGTCGGCATAATGCGTCAGCCTGCCCCCTGCGAACCACACACCTAAGGCGGCCACGGCGAACAGAGCGAGGTTGAGGGCGATAGGTTGCTGGGCAAGGGCCGTGATCAAACCGGCATTCCTGTCATGTTGGCTGGAATCGTTCCGGTCGCAGACCAAACGGTCATCGTGGGGTTCTCTCGCGGGGCCGGATTAGGCCCCTTCGGCTAGGGGGCGACAAGCGCGCTCCGCCAAGAGCACACATTATTTCCAAAGACGGCGATTGCGAGACGCGTGGCGCCCCATCTCGTCGCGGAGGCCCGAGAAAGGCTAGTTCAGAGCGTAAGCCGCCAACGTATTGTCCAGCATCATTGGGATGATAACGGTCTTCTTGGCTGGAAAATACACGAGGTCGGCGCTTCCCTGATTGAGATTGATCAATTGATCGACCTTGCCCTTGGCATCGATGCGATAGAGCGCTCCTGCAGCCCAATCGGTCACCAGAAAGACGCCTGGTTTTAACTCCTGAATTCCATCGAGATTGCCCACGGGCTTGCCTTTGCCCAGCGGCGCCACCTTCTGGTCCTCCAACGACACGGTAAGCAGGCCGGCAAGTTCCTGCTTCTGTCCGTTGCTGGGCATCCGGCCGAAAGACGCGATGATGAGCTTGTCCTCTTTGACCATGATGCCGTTCGGCCCGTTCAGGTCGTCGTTGGTGAGCCAGGGCTCGAAGATGCCATCCTTGAGGCGCCAGATCGTGTTCATGGGCGTGTCGCTGGTGTAGACCGTGCCGTCTTCGGCGACAGCGACGTCATTGAGGAAGATCGCGTTCTTGGCCTTATGGCGCTTTTCGATGCGTCCCGAGGCGGCGTTGATTTCCACCAGCTCATCCACGTCGGCGACGTAAAGCGTACGGTCGCGAACAGCCAGTCCCGTCGGTGCATTCAATCCCGTGACCCATTTTCGCTCGATGATCGTACCGTCGGGCCTGAGCCGGGCAATGAAACCTTTGCCGTTCTTCTGCATGACGGCGCCGTTGATATTGCTGACATAGAGAACTTCGGTGACTGGGTCGTAGATCACCGACTCTGGTTGCGCCAAACCTTTGGTTTCCCAAATGAGCTTTGGGCCGGCTGCGCTGGCGGTGCCAACAAGAAGGACTGTCAGGAAGATGAAGCTAAGAAACAGACGCATGAAATTCCCCACTGGAAATGGCGCAGAGCTCATTGGAGCGATGTGGCGATCCCGGCAGGATTCGAACCTGCAACCCTCTGCTTAGAAGGCAGATGCTCTATCCCTTGAGCTACGGGACCAGTGTTCTTGTTGAGCAGTATAGCTCGAAATGATGATTGTTTAATGCGTCCAGCGGTCGGGACGGCCGAACTTGAAGTTCTCAGCATAAGATTTCGGCTGGATCTTGCTTGCATGAGGCTCTTCGAGCCGGAAGGCGATGCCGTTATTGGTGGCGAAGGCGACCGCCTCCTCCTTAGTGGCAAAGCTCATCCGAACCTGACGTCTGGTGTCGCCAGAGCTTGTCCAACCCATCAAGGGCTCGATCACCCGGGGCTGATTTGGAACATATTCCAGGACCCAGTCGCGGGAGGCGGCTTTGCCCTGCTGCATCACGTTCTGGGCTGGCTTGTAAATGCGGGCCGCCATTGAGTGTCCTCTCCGTTGGACCGAGTTGCGAATGGTCGGGGCAGCAAGATTCGAACTTGCGACCCCCTGCTCCCAAAGCAGGTGCGCTACCAAACTGCGCCATGCCCCGTATCAATCGCTGGTCAGTGGCCGATGCAAACGGTCAGAGCCGGAACAGCCACTGCGAGACATACATAATTGTCCTCGGTCTCGGAGGCTAGTGCCAAGGCAATAATGCCGCGTCATCCTTTACGGCCTTACGGCTCCGCCCGGTCGCCGAGTCCGGCGAAAATCACCCGATCTCCCCGCTTGAGGCCGATTTTGGCGGCCTGTCCAGCATTTAGCTCCAAAACGGCCGCCACATCGCCGCCCGATGAGATCAGGTCGGTGGAGAAAGGTTCAGTATTGGTGGCGATCCGGTGCACGAGGCCCTCTGCCGAGATGAAGATCATATCGAGGGAAATATAGGTGTTTCGCATCCACATGGCGGCTGACTGTGGTGGGTCATAGAGGAACAGCATGCCGCTCTCCTCGGGCAGGCTGCGGCGGAACATCAGACCCATGCGCCTGTCGCCGTCGCTCTCGGCGACTTCCACGGTGTAGCTGTGTTCGCCGCTATCGGTCTTGAGCACGAGCGTGGCTGTGTCCGCAGCCATGCAGCCGGCAGCCGGCGCAAGACAGGTGAGCGCAAGCAGCCACGCGGCTACGATGCGGCCGAACGAGATGCGTGTTGTTAGTGAGAGGATGGCCCGGCTGCACCGTCGGGCTTGAGCTCGGCAGCCATCAGGCCTTTCGACCCTTGACCGTAGCGCACGAGCAACGACTGTCCGGGCCGAAGCTCGGTGAAGCCGCAACGCCTGAGGGTTTCCATGTGCACGAAGATGTCGTGTGTCTCCGGGCCGCGTGTGAGAAAGCCGAAGCCGCGAAGACGATTGAACCACTTCACCATTGCGCGCTCCCAGTCGCTCTCCGGAGCCACGACGACATGCGTGCGCTGCGGCAATTGCGAGGGATGGATCGCGGTGGACTCGTCGATTTCGAGAATACGGAATGCTTGCAATCCTTTCGGACGACGCAGCACTTCGCAGACGACTCGTGCACCTTCGTAAGCAGTTTGGTGGCCGTCGCGGCGGAGACACGTCACATGCAGGAGAACGTCGGGCAGATCTTCGTCTGGAACGATAAATCCGTAGCCCTTCGAGGCATCAAACCACTTAATAGACCCCGAGACTTCGAACACATCAACAGCGGCCTCTTCGTCGTGCTGTTGGGTGTGCTCCTCCAGGTGTGGCGGTTCTTTCGCCTCCATGCCGCAATTCCCCCCGCTAAACTTCCATCAGCCGACACGACACGCCGCATGCGAATCAGCTGGAACAGTCTTTGTCGAACATAGCATCGGGTTTTGAGGTCGCCAGTGTAATCTTGCTAAGGGACAGCCCTTCTCCACAGTCGGCGGTCGAGTTCGTCGCTTCGACGTAAAGACTCCCGCAACCGTCTGAACGGCAAGCGAAACTGTCCATAGATGCGCGCAACGAACGACGCGTCGACGACTGGCCCAAAATCTCGGTGGTGACCGTGCAAACGTTTCTGTCATCGAACGAATTTTCGTTCGGCGGAGTGCGGAGGCGCAACTGTGGATGTTGTGCAACAATCGCGAATAAATTTTCACTTTTACGAGAGCCCGAAGTGGGCAGCGGCGCTTGCCACGGTGGCGCGCTCGGCTCTAGGGTCGGCCAACATTGACGCGACAACCCGAGGAGACGACCGGATGAAGTATCTGCACACCATGGTGCGCGTTGCCGACATCGACAAGTCGCTGGATTTCTATTGCAACAAGCTGGGGTTGAAGGAAGTCAATCGCATGGAGCACAAACAGGGTCGCTTCACGCTCGTTTTTCTCGCTGCATCCGGCGACGAAGATGCCCAAGTGGAGCTCACCCATAATTGGGACCCAGAAGACTATGACGAAGGTCGAAACTTCGGTCACCTCGCTTACGAGGTCGATGACATCTACGAGACCTGCGACCGGCTTTTGAAGAATGGCGTGACGATCAATCGTCCGCCGCGTGATGGCCACATGGCTTTCATCCGCTCCCCCGACAATATCTCGATTGAGCTCTTGCAGAAGGGTGGCGCCAAGCCGAAGCAGGAGCCTTGGGCGTCGATGGAGAATTCAGGCAAGTGGTAAGGGGCGAATAGAGCGCGCGCCTAGCGGCGCGTGGTACTCCCTAGGGGAATTGAACCCCTGTTTCCAGGTTGAAAACCTGGCGTCCTAACCATTAGACGAAGGGAGCGTACCGGCTGGTCCACGTCATATAGAAAGCTTTTCCGGCGCTCGCAACAACGCTGCTCATGCACCATCGCCGCATGGGGCAGCGGCATCCTCAATGATCAGCTCCACGCGCTCCCGGCCCTGCCATGACGAACGGCTCAAATGGCCCGCCACATGGAGCGGCATTCCTTCCCGCGAGGCGAACAAGTCCGCCATGGGCGTGCCCGCGACCCGGAAGGCCACGGCATCGATGCGGCCGCCATCGGGCGCCACGAGCGTGCAGCGCAGATGGGCTTGCGTTTTCCCAATGAGGCGCATGCGGGTGACGCGATGGCCCGGGAAGACGAAGCGTGGTTGGGGATGTTCAGAGCCATAAGGGCCCGCGCGCTCGAGCAATTCGCTGAGCTCCATGGTTGCCCCGCGCGCCGATAACGCCCCGTCAATGGCAAGCTGGCGGGTGGCGGTCGCCTTCCCCACGGCGTGGGACATCTGAGATTGCAGGAAGGCGAGTGCCGCGTCGTGTTTGCTGCGATCAAGAGCAAAACCCGCCGCCATGGCGTGTCCGCCGCCTTTGAGGAACAGACCCTCCTGCACCGCCAAGCGCACAGCGGCGCCGAGATCAACTGAGGGGAGCGACCGCGCCGATCCCGTGGCGGTGCCGTCCTCTTCGAATGCCATGACGAAGGCCGGACGCTGAAAACGGTCTACGACCCGGCCCGCCACCAGGCCGATGAGCCCTTTGTGCCAACCCTCAGCGCCGAGGAACAAAAGCGGTTGATCGGGTGTGGCCTCGATTGACGCTTCGGCGTGGGCGAAGGCCTCCTCCAACATGGTTTCTTCGATTGCCTTGCGCTGGGTATTGAGCGCTTCGAGTTTCTCGGCGATGCCGCGAGCGTCGACCTCATCGTCGCTGGCGAGCAGCCGCGCGCCAAGCCCCGATGCCCCGACGCGGCCGCCAGCATTGATGCGCGGGCCGAGCACAAAGCCGAGACTGTAGGAAGTCGGTGCCTCGTCGAGGCGCGATGTGTCGGCCAGGGCACGCAGGCCAGCATTGCGCCTGAGCCGTAGAACCTTCAAGCCTTGCGCCACGAAGGCGCGGTTGACGCCTTTCAGCGGCACCACATCGCAGACCGTGGCAAGGGCAACCAGATCGAGCAGGCTGAGCAGGTCAGGCTCTTTTGTGTCTTGGTAGAAACCTTCGCCGCGCAACACGCCAACTGTCGCCACGAGAAACAGAAACACGACACCGGCAGCAGCGAGATGGCCTTGGCCGGAGAGATCATCCTGGCGGTTCGGATTGACCACCGCGAAGGCTGGCGGGAGCGCCTCGTCGGCCTGGTGGTGATCAATCACGATAACCTCCACCCCGGCGTCATTGGCGGCAACGATTGCCGCTTCGGAGGTGGTGCCGCAATCGACCGTGAGGATGAGGCGTGCCCCCTCCTCCGCCAGCCCGGTGAGCGCCAGCGGTGACGGTCCGTAGCCCTCTTTAAGTCGGTCCGGGATGTAAGTGGCGCATGCCTGGCCGTGCGCCCGCAGGAACCGCTCGATCAGGGCAACGGAGGACCCCCCATCCACGTCATAGTCGCCAAATATGGCGACAGCCTCGCCCGCCCGGATAGCGTTCGCGAAGCGTTCCGCGGCTCGCTTCATGTCTTGCAGACTCAATGGGTCCGGAAGCAATGTGCGCAGCGATGGATCGAGATAGGCGTCGATCGTCTGGGGGTCGGCGCCACGGGCGGCAAGCACGCGGCCAAGCAGTTCCGGCAGCCCTTGGGCTTGGGCGATGGCCATGGCGGTCATTTCCCGCCCTGGTTCGAGGCGTTCAACCCAACGGCGGCCACGGGCGGAGTGCTCAATGCCAAGCATCGCCGGCGCGCGGTCGTCTTCGTCACTTTTTGCAGAGTTTGTCACGCTGGGCACTCGCATCGGTCCATGTCAGGACCCGCGAGCCTACCCGATTCGACCCCGAAGCTCCGTCAGGCGAATTTGCTAACGTCGGGATGGACGGTCTTGATCCAGCGCACGGTGCGGGTCGATGCGCGCATCACGACGCTTTGAGTGAATACGGCGTCCTTGGTGAACCGCATACCTCCGAGGAACGAGCCGTCGGTAATGCCGGTGGCGGCGAAGCTGAGGTCGCCGGAGACCATTTCCTCGATGGTGTATTTGCGGTCGAGATCGGTAATGCCAGCGGCTTTGGCGCGGAGACGATCCTCGGCCCTCGGCGCGAGGAGCCGCCCTTGTAGCTGACCGCCAATGCAGGCGAGTGCCGCCGCGGCAAGCACGCCTTCGGGCCCTCCACCTGTCCCCAAATATATGTCGATACCGGTCTCTTGGGGATCGGCGACATGGATGACGCCGGAAATGTCTCCGTCGCCGATCAGCCTCAAGGCCGCGCCCGCTGCACGCACGTCTTCAATGAGCTTGCCATGACGCGGACGATCGAGAATGCAGACCGTGAGTTCGCTGACGGTGACGCCTTTGGCATGGGCCAAAGCCTTCAGATTGTCTTCCGGCGACGCGTCGAGGTCGACCAGTCCGTCGGAATAACCCGGCCCAATGGCGATCTTGTCCATGTAGATCGCCGGCACCTTCAAGAAGCTGCCATGTTCGGCGACGGCCAGCACCGACAGTGCATTGGGTAGCGCCTTTGCGCAGAGAGTCGCGCCTTCGATGGGGTCGACTGCGAGATCGAGTGTGATGCCTGCGGACGAACCGGCGCCGATGGTCTCACCGATGTAGAGGATCGGGGACTCGTCTTCCTCGCCCTCGCCCACAACGACCACGCCTTGGATGGGCAGTCGCGCAAGCTCGCGATACATGACGGCGGCGGCGGCCTCGTCCACCGCGGCCTCATCACCACGGCCCCGCCAGCGGGCGGCGGCGACGGCGGTCGCCTCGGTAACACGGACGATATCGAGCGCGAGCGCACGGTCGAGTTCGGTCCTGGCAGACGCCTCTGGCATGTCGGATCCTCCTTAGGCTCTTCGCGCGCATTTGCTCGCGTCGAACCCGTTACGCGTTCCCCATCACAGTTTTTCGATGCGGATCATTTGCGGCTTTGCATCTACATGGCCATCGCGCTCGATAGCCGCTAAGGCCTTACGCACAGCGGCTTCCGTGGTCTGGTGCGTGACCATGACCACAGAAGTTGGTGGCGTACCCCCACGGCGGCCGGCCTTCACCTCAGGGCGACGCTGGACGATACTCTCGATCGAGATGTCCTGGGTGGCCATGCGTTGGGCAATTGCCGCGAAGGCGCCGGGCCGGTCGTAGACGGACAGCCGAATATAATAGCCGCCCTCATGCGCCTGCATCTGGGCCTTCTTGTAGGGCTTCAGGTGTTTAGCGGTGATGCCGAAGGGTGGCAGAATGTGGCCTCGTGCGATATCGATAATGTCGCTCATCACGGCGGATGCGGTCGGACCGCCACCGGCGCCAGGGCCGATCAGCATGACGTCGCCGACGAAATCGCCATCGATGGCGACACAGTTCGAGACTCCGCCGACCTCGGCGATGGCCGTGTTTTTCGGCACCATGGTCGGATGCACCCGCTGCTCAATTCCGCTGTCGGTGCGCAGTGCCACGCCGAGCAGCTTGATGCGGTAGCCGAGATCGTCGGCGGCCTCGATATCTGCCGGCGTGATGGTCTCGATCCCTTCGACATAAACAGCATCGAACTTGGTGCGCGTGCCAAAGGCGAGGCTCGTGAGCAGCGAAAGTTTGTGGGCCGTATCGAACCCGCCAATGTCAAAGGTCGGGTCGGCCTCGGCGTAACCTTCGGCTTGGGCCTCTTTCAATACGTCGGCGAAGCTCCGCCCGTCGCGCTCCATCAATGTGAGGATGTAGTTACAGGTCCCATTGAGGATGCCGTAGACGCGCGAAATATAGTTACCCTGAAGCCCTTCGCGGATGACCTTGACCACGGGGATACCGCCAGCGACGGCACCTTCAAAGTTCCACGTCACGCTGTTCTTCTCGGCGAGCGCGGCAAGGCTCGCGCCGTGATGGGCAAGCAGCGCTTTGTTCGCGGTGACCACGTGCTTGCCGGCGCCAAGCGCCGCTTCGACCGCCTCCTTGGCGACGCCGGACTCCCCACCGATCAGCTCGACGAAGACATCGATTTCAGGATCGGAGGCAAGCGCGACCGGGTCTTTCACGAAGCGTATCCCTGAGAGATCGACATCGCGTTTTTTACGCCTGTTGCGCGCGGACACGGCGATGACTTCGACCTGACGACCGGTGCGCGAAGACAGCGACTTACCGCGCGCCTCAATGAGCCGCAGGAGGCTGCCGCCGACAGTGCCTATACCGGCCAGTCCAAGCTTCAATTTATCAGTCATGGGAAAATCAGAACGTCCGGTTCGCCTTGGAGGCAATGGGAATGACGTTATGTAGCGAATTCTGAGACTCGACGAGGAACTTTCGAATATTCCGCGCGGCCTGGCGAATCCGTTGCTCATTCTCGACTAGCGCAATGCGCACATGGCCCTCACCGTACTCGCCGAAGCCAACGCCTGGTGACACGGCAACACCCGCCTTCTCCAGAAGCATTTTGGAGAACTCGAGCGAGCCGAGATGGGCGAACATGTCGGGGATTGGCGCCCAGGCGAACATGGTCGCCGGCGGTGAGGGGATCGGCCAGCCGGCACGGGTCAGCGCATCGACGAGGCAATCGCGGCGCTGACGATAGACGCCACGAATTTCCTCGATGCAGTCTTGCGGGCCGTTCAACGCGGCGGTGGCGGCAACTTGGATCGGCGTGAAGGCGCCATAGTCGAGATAGGACTTCACCCGTGTCAGCGCTTGGATCAGCCGCTCATTGCCGACGGCAAAGCCCATACGCCAACCAGGCATGGAATAGGTCTTGGAGAGCGAGGTGAACTCCACCGCGATGTCCATGGCGCCCGGGATCTCAAGGATCGACGGCGGCGGCTGGTCATCGAAATAGATCTCGGCATAAGCCAGATCGGACAACACGATCAGATTGTTCTTCTTCGCGTAGGCGACGATCTCTCGATAGAAATCGGACGTGGCGACGACGGCGGTCGGGTTGGCCGGGTAATTCAGGACGAGCACTGTTGGCTTTGGCACCGAATGGCGCACGGCCTTGTCGAGGGACACCATAAATTGGGAGTCCGTGCTGGCGGGTAGATGCCGGATCACGCCGCCGGACATGATGAGACCGAACTCGTGGATCGGATAGGTCGGATTCGGCACAAGGATCACGTCACCGGGCGCGGTAATGGCCTGGGCCACGTTGGCAAAGCCCTCTTTCGAGCCGAGCGTCGCCACCACTTGCGTGTCGGGATTGAGCTTCACACCGAAACGCCGGTCGTAATACGCAGCCTGGGCCCGGCGCAGGCCGACGATCCCTTTGGAGGCGGAATAGCGGTTGGTCCGTGGATTGCGGACGGTTTCCACGAGCTTGTCGACGATATGCAACGGCGTCGGCATATCGGGATTGCCCATGCCGAAGTCGATGACGTCATCGCCGCGTGCGCGCGCCTCGGCCTTGAGCTTGTTGACCTGCTCAAAGATGTAAGGCGGTAGCCGCTTGATCCTATGAAACTCGTCTTGCACGGACGGTCATCCCCACCCGGTCGGCCCCTAACAAGGGGTCCTTGTTGAACCACAAAAACATGCCTTCCGGCAAGCTGCCCAAACGATTGACGCGACCAGTTAGCGTTGATTTTAGTTAGTTTTTTGTATCGCCGCCGCTCTTTTCGATCTGCTCCTGTTGGCGTTCTTTATCCTCCTGGAGCTCCGAAATGACCGCATTCTTCTCATTCACCGTCAGGGCCTCGCCGTCGCCTCGCACGAGCGAGGTGATGCGCTTTATCGGCTGCATGGTCGGCAACTGGTCAGCGCAACCGCCGAGCCAAAGCATAGGCAGCATCGCTACGATGCAATAAACTGATCGCAAAAACATCGGTAAAATGTTGGCTCTTGTGGAATTTTCCCTGGCGATTGTCATCGCCACACGTTTATATTGCATAGCACAATGGATGGCCTGGCGGAAGATGCCTGAAGGAGAGCCCGCCTCTCCTCGATTTGACAACAGCATGGGCAAGTGTGGGTTAAATAAGGACAAATTCATGCAGGAGAAAAACGACAGCGCTGGGGACGCAGGCGAGGAAGACAGCCAAATGAACCAGGTCGATGGGTTTGCGCGCAACATGGTGCGCTTGTTCGATCAGGGCGCGAAGGTCTTTTCGACATTGGCTGAGCGTTCCAATTCCAACGGCGAAGGTCCCTACAGCATGACGTCGGAGGTTGGTGAGGCTGCCAAGACGCTCGGCGAGGTCGCGCGCGTCTGGGTTGCGGACCCGGGCAAACTCGCCGCAGCTCAAGGCGAACTGTTCCAAAGCTACGCGGACCTTTGGGGGCGTTCCTTCCGCCGCTTTCTTGGCGAAGAGGTTGAGCCTGTCGCTGAGCCCGAGCCTGGGGATAACCGCTTTAAGGACCCCGACTGGAACGACAGCCAGTATTTCGACTTCGTGAAGCAGGCCTATCTGATCACGTCGCGCTGGGCCGAGGATGTCACCAAGAGCACTGAGGGCGTCGACGATAGGACGCACCGGAAGGCCATCTTCTATCTCGACCAGATGCTGGCCGCTTTGTCACCGTCGAACTTCGCCCTGACCAACCCGGAAGTTGTTCGCGCCACGATTGCGAGCAATGCCGAAAATCTTGTGGAGGGCATGGCCCATCTCGCCAAGGATCTTGAGCAGTCGAAGGATCTGTTGCGCATCAGTCAGACCGACCTTGGAGCCTTCGAAGTCGGAAAGGATCTTGCCATCTCGCCGGGCAAGGTCGTGTTCCAGAACGACGTCATCCAGCTCATTCAGTATGCGCCGACCACGGGAGAGGTCTACGAGCGCCCGCTGATTATGACGCCGCCGTGGATCAACAAGTTCTACATTCTCGATCTGGTGCCGCAGAAGTCATTGGTCAAATGGGCGGTCGACCAGGGCTTTACCGTGTTCATGATTTCGTGGGTCAACCCGGACGGCAATCACACGCAGAAGACCTTCGAGGACTACATGCACGAGGGCATCTTGGCCGCCGTCGATGCGGCCAACCGCCAATGCGACACAAAGCAGGTCAACGCGCTCGGTTATTGTGTCGGCGGCACGTTGCTCGCTTGCACCCTCGCTTTTTTGGCGGCCAAGGGTGACGACCGGATCGCTTCGGCGAGTTTCCTCACCGCACAAGTCGACTTCAGCGAAGCGGGCGACCTCCTCGTCTTCATTGATGACA
>DAOVDX010000208.1 GCA_030669345.1 Methyloceanibacter sp.
GAAGCGTCTTTAGGCCGCGCTGGCCTGATGTGTGCGACATCGACCGACATGATTCGAGCCTAACGCAGGGTGGTGGCGCCGGGCAAAGCCGTCGTCGGATTTATCCCGCATGATTTCATATCGTAGAAATAAGTGTGGCGGGCCATCGCTGACCCGCCACGTGCCTAACTCTGGCTTTGTTACGCGCCGATTAGTAGCGCGAGATCAGGATCACCGTGTGGTCCTTGTCCAGTTTGATATCCATCGTGCCCATCGAGCATTTGGCGTCTTCAATTTCGTAGATGCCGTTCGCCTCTTTCTCGATGCTCTCATAGCCGTTGCACCCGAAAGTGCTGAGAGTCTCTTCGATTTTTGTCACCTCGGACGCGGACACATCATCATCGTCGTCATCGGCATAGGCGAAACTTATTGCGGCCAATGCCGCGGCGACGGCCAATCCAACAACTCTAATCATCAATCAATCTCCTCGATGAGCGCGGGACTAAAAAATCGCGCGCCGCTGCAATTACGGGCGAACGATCTCATGACAATGCCAGAGGTCCTCGGAGGAGACGCGGCACGAATTTGGAGATTTTTGGCAAATACCGGCGGCCGATATGAGCAACGGAAGCCGGGCAGTTTGCCGGGGCGCCAAGAAAAAACTAGGCAACTTCCTCTGCCACGCGCTGACGCTCCGCCTTCTTGCGATCGTTGGGATCGAGATGGCGCTTGCGTAGGCGAACCGATTTCGGCGTGACCTCGACCAGTTCGTCTTCCTCGATATAGGCAAGCGCGCGTTCCAGCGCCATGCGCAGCGGCGGCGTCAACCGCACCGCTTCGTCCTTCGACGTGGTGCGGATATTGCTGAGCTTCTTGCCCTTGAGCACGTTGACCTCGAGATCGTTGCCACGGATATGCTCACCGACAATCATGCCCTGATAGACCCGCGCGCCGGGGTCGATCATCATCGGCCCACGGTCTTCAAGATTCCAAAGCGCGTAAGCCACGGCCTCGCCAATGTCGGTCGAGATCAGTACGCCAACGCGTCGGCCTTGGATGGCGCCCTTGTGCGGCGCGTAGCCATGGAACAGGCGATTCATAATGCCGGTACCGCGCGTGTCGGTGAGTAGCTCGCCTTGATAGCCAATCAGCCCGCGCGTTGGTGCGTGGAACACGAGACGCTGACGCCCGCTACCCGACGGCTTCATCTCGATGAGATCGGCCTTACGCTCGGACAGTTTCTGCACGACGGAGCCCGCGTGTTCCTCGTCGAGGTCAATGACCACCTCTTCGATGGGCTCGAGCAATTGGCCATCGTCGGAGCGGGTCAGCAGCACTCTCGGCCGCGACACGGAAAGCTCGAAGCCTTCGCGGCGCATGGTCTCGATGAGGATGCCAAGCTGTAGCTCACCACGCCCGGCGACTTCCATGGAGTCACGCTCGTCGGACTCGGTTACTTTCAGTGCGACATTGCCTTCGGCCTCGCGCAACAACCGGTCGCGGATCATTCGCCCGGTCACCTTGGTGCCTTCGGTCCCAGCAAGCGGTGAGTCGTTCACCCGGAACGTCATGGACAGCGTCGGCGGATCAATGGGCTGGGCCGTCAGCGGCGCGTCGACTTCGGGCGCGCAAATGGTGTGGGCCACGGTGGCGGTCGGCAGGCCGGCGATAGAGACGATGTCGCCGGCGGTGGCCTCATCGAGGGAGACACGCTCAAGCCCGCGAAATGCCAGCACTTTGGACACGCGGCCTTGCTCAACGAGCTTCCCGTCATGATCGAGCACCTTCACCATGTCGTTCGGCTTGACTGTGCCCGACGTGATGCGGCCAGTCACGATGCGGCCGAGATAAGGATTGGCTTCGAGGATGGTGCCGAGCAGACGGAACGGACCGTCTTCGACGTTCGGGGCGGCAGCGTGTTTGACCACCATCTCGAACAGCGGCTTCATGCCCTGGTCCTTGGGCCCCTCGGCGTTGTCCGCCATCCAGCCTTCTTTGGCGGAGCCGTAGAGAACGGGGAAGTCGAGCTGCTCCTCGTTTGCATCGAGCGCGGCGAAGAGATCGAAAATTTCGTTCAGCACCTCGTCCGGCCGCGCATCGGGGCGGTCGACCTTGTTGATAACGACGATGGGCTTGAGGCCCATCCGGAGCGCCTTCGACACCACGAACTTGGTCTGGGGCA
>DAOVDX010000186.1 GCA_030669345.1 Methyloceanibacter sp.
AGGTCACGGTCGAGCTCTGCGACTACGCGAACCTTGACGGCGAGTTCGACAAGATCGCCTCGATCGGCATGTACGAGGCTGTCGGGATCGACAATCTGCCGGACTACATGAAAACCGCGCGCTCGTTGCTGGCCAAGCACGGTCTGTTTCTGATGCAGGGCATTACAAGGCCGGGCAAAGCCGACATGAAAAAGTTTCGGAAAATGAACACGGAACGTCGGCTGCTGGCTAAATACATCTTTCCCGGCGGCGAGCTCAGTCACCTCGGGCACATCGTCCAGTCCATGGAATCCAGTGGGTTTGAAATCGCCGACGTCGAAAGCTGGCGCAACCACTACATGCACACATGCCGGCTCTGGTGCCGGCGGCTCTACGAGCGCCGTGAGGAAGCCATCAAATTCGTGGGCGAAGAAAAATACCGCATGTGGCTGCTATATTTCGTCGGGTGCAGTCTCGCGTTCAAAAACGGCGGGGCGCGTCTGTATCAAGTGCTGGCGGAGAGGCACGAGAAGAAAGAAGAGTCGTCCATGCCGCCGACGCGCGAGCATCTCTATGACGGTTCACGGCCCGACGCGGATTAGTGCGGGCGGTCTGAGAAGGCGTTCACCAGGGGCGCTAAATCCCGCCCGGTGTGCCAGTCGCCGCCTTCTGGTGTCAGGCCAAGCCGCACGACCACGAGATCGCGCGACGGTACCACCACCACTGCCTGTCCATTGAAACCCAGCATGTAATACGCGTCTTCGGGCATGGGAGGCTCGCCTTGGTTGGGGGTGTTGGTCAGCTTCAGCCAAATTTGCGCGCCATATTGGCCGTGCGGCGAGAGCATGGTGGGTTCAAGCGAATAGTCGACCCAGCCTTCAGGCAGAAGCCGCGTCCCATTCCAAACCCCATCCTGCAGGAACAGTAGCCCGAGCCGCGCCCAGTCGCGCGCAGACGCATAGAGAAACGATGAGCCGACAAAAGTTCCTGACGCGTCGGGCTCTAAGACCGCGCTTGTCATGCCGAGCGGACCGAACAGGCGCTCTACCGGAAAGTGCAGATAGTCGTGCTCGTGCGCGAATGTCCCCCGCAAGATGCTGTCGATAATCGTGGTGGTGCCACTCGAATAGGACCAATGCGTGCCGGGCGCATGGATGAGCGGCTTGGAAGCGGCGAACCGGGCTGCGTCACCTTGCACGAACAGCATCTGGGAGGCGTCGCTAAGATTGCCGTGGCTTTCGTCGAATTCGAGGCCACTCGTCATGTGCATCAGCTCGCCGAGCGTGATGGCACGGCGGGGATCGTTCTCGGCGTGCCATTCCGGCATGAGCGCGTCGTCGTTGAGCGCGATCACGCCGTCCTTCACCCGCATGCCGACCAGCGCATTGACGGCAGTCTTGGCCATGGACCAGCCGATCAGTGGCATATGTGCGTCAAAGCCTGGTGCATAACGCTCGGCCACGATGCGCCCGCCATGCACGACCACAAGCGCGCGGGTGCGTCGAGGGCGGACGGGGTCGCGCTCCGCGAAGATGTCATCGATGGTTTTCGTGACTGCTTCACCGTTCACCGTCTCCGGCACGACCCAGGCGGCGACATGCTTCCCTAATGGCCATGCTGCTTCGTTGTTTGGGGCGCTGCGCGCTGGGAACAAATCGGCGGCTTGCGCGCGCAACTCCGCTTCGCTTTTGCCGTCGATAAGTGTGCAGCCGAGACCGTCGCGAAAGATCGCTGTCTGGGCCGCGAAGCCATAGGCTGAGGCGCTCACCGTCCGGGCGTGGTGGTCTGGCGCAGCTTGAAAATAGGCCAGTTCCCCAGAGCCAGCGCCTGAGAGCTCCTGGGTCATGACATCGTTCAGGTCGCGACCCGAGACAAACATCCCGGAGCACAGCGTGTGCGCCATATAGCCCGAGCCAAGAAGCGCCACGCGATAAAGCGGAGCAAGCAGGATGATCGCGGCCGTGACCACGAGGATCACAACCAGCGTGACCCAGAACCCTCGGGAGAGTCCGAAGGCCATGGCGGGTTATTTCAACTCTGCTGCGGCTTCGAGCACGGCTTCGGCGTGGCCCGGTACCTTTACCTTGCGCCACACATGGCGGATCACGCCCTTGCCGTCGATGAGAAAGGTCGAGCGCTCGATACCCATATATTTCCGGCCATACATGCTCTTCTCCACCCAAACGCCATAGGCCTCGCAAGTCTTCATGTCTTCGTCGGCGGCGAGCGGGAAGTTCAGGTCGTATTTCGCCTTGAACTTGTCGTGCTTTTTCACCGGGTCCTTGGAGATGCCGATGATGTCCGCTTTCACCTTGGAGAAATCGGGTAACGCATCGCGAAAGGCGCAAGCCTCCGCCGTGCAGCCTGAGGTGTCATCCTTCGGGTAGAAATAGAGCACCAGCGTTTTGCCCTTGAAGTCCTTCAGGGAGACCGTGCCGCCGCCGTCCGCCGGCAGGGTGAAGGAGGGTGCCTTGTCGCCCACATCGAGTGCCATTCGTTCGCTCCTCTGTTGTTCGAGCTGTCATAAACGGGCTGCGCCGCGCCACGTTCGGTCATTCTGCCTCATTTCCCAAAAACCTCTTGCATACCGGGAACGTCAGGTGCAAATAGCGCCTCTTATTTCGATCAACATCTGCTGGTTGGGGAGGACGCCATGTCTAGTGACGCCCTCTTCCAATTGGGGATGGACTTGGATCATGGTTCAAGCACCGCCCAAACGGAAGAAACACAATCCCAGTGCCTCGATCCCAATGAGGGAGAGGAGCGCAACGACTTTTTCTGTGAGAGAGACGGCGTCCGC
>DAOVDX010000079.1 GCA_030669345.1 Methyloceanibacter sp.
AGACCGAAGACCAGCGCCGCCAGGCTCTCGCGCAATTCGAAGGCTCACTACGGCGGCTCTATGAAGGTTGGCGGTCGGAACTGGTGACCGCGCAAGCTCTGACCGAGGCGGGGCTAGACTTCGCCGACGAAGCCGATGTCGCGGCTGACGTGAGCGACAAGACCAAAGCCATCGTTGTGCCTCTGTTCAAGTCCATTTCGCGCCACCTCAAAGACCGGAGCGGTGAACGCCTGCGCCATGGTTTGCGCATCGTCATTGCTGGGCCGCCGAACGCCGGCAAGTCCAGCCTGATGAATGCGCTGGCCAAGCGCGACGTGGCCATCGTGTCGGAGGAAGCCGGCACCACGCGCGATGTCATCGAGATGCATCTGGATCTCGGCGGCCTGCCCGTCATCCTGGCGGATACGGCGGGGATACGGGAGGGGCTTAGTCCGGTCGAGGGAGAGGGCGTCAGACGGGCGCTGGCCCGGGCCGAAGATGCCGATCTCGTATTGTGGGTGATCGACGGGACGAATCCGGTGTGGACGCCCCCTGCGCCCCTAAACGCGCAGGTTCGGGTGAATGCGCTCAATAAATCGGATATTTCGCCCCAAGTTCGAAGCAGTTCGAACGGAAACGAATTTCTGCCTATTTCTGCTAAAACTGGCGACGGGCTGGAGGCGCTGATCAGCCGCTTAGAGGAGATCGCCAGAGCCGAAATCTCAGCCGCTGGGGGCGCCGTCCTCACCCGGACGCGTCACCGGGTCGAACTTGTGTCATCGCGGGACGCTTTGAAACGTTTTGTTAACCATGATTTGGCGCCTGAGCTAAAGGCAGAGGAATTGCGCATCGCCGCCCGCCATCTGGGGCGTCTCACTGGCTTGATCGACGTTGAGGAGGTGCTTGGCGCTATCTTCTCCGAATTCTGCATCGGCAAGTAGCCAGCTTCCAATTGATTCACATGAAACAATGGAGCCTTGGCTGATTTCGGCTGATTCACGTGAAACAGTTGAGGCTCGACGCGCCCGCTTGGACCCACTACCTACGGGCCATGAGTAAGGCGACGACCAAAAGCTTCGACGTGATCGTCATTGGCGGCGGCCATGCAGGCTGCGAGGCGGCAGCCGCGTCCGCGCGCATGGGTGCTTCGACCGCGTTGCTGACCCATCGTTTCGACACCATTGGTGAGATGTCCTGCAATCCGGCCATTGGTGGCCTGGGCAAGGGCCATCTCGTGCGCGAGATCGACGCTCTGGACGGTCTTATGGGCCGCGTGGCCGACGCCGCCGGCATCCAGTTTCGGGTGCTGAACAAGAGCAAAGGCCCCGCCGTGCAGGGCCCCCGCGCGCAAGCCGACCGCAAGCTCTATCGCGAAGCCATGCAGGCGGCGATCAAAGCCACGGCGAATCTCGAAGTGATCGAGGCAGCGGTCGACGACCTAATCGTCGACGGCAACATGGTTAGCGGAATCTTAACGACGGACGGTCGAGAGATCGTTGCTGGCGCTGTGGTGTTAACCACCGGCACGTTTCTGAACGGGCTCATCCATATCGGCGACACCAAGATCCCAGCAGGCCGCATGGGCGAAGCTCCGGCGCTCTGTCTGTCGGAACGGCTTTACGGGCTTGGCCTTCGCATGGGACGTCTCAAGACCGGCACCCCGCCCCGCCTCGATGGCAGCACCATTGATTGGGACCGTTTGGAAGTGCAGCCCGGTGACGATCCGCCAGTGCCCTTCTCGTTTCTGACCGAGACGATCACCACGCGGCAAGTGCCCTGCCACATCACTCATACGACCGCGGCGACCCACGCCATCATCGAAGCCAATTTGGCCCGCGCGCCGATGTATTCCGGGGCCATCGATAGTGTTGGGCCGCGCTATTGCCCGTCCATCGAAGACAAGGTAGTGCGCTTTAAAGAGCGCGGTAGCCATCAGATCTTTCTGGAGCCCGAAGGGCTGGACGACGACACGATCTATCCGAATGGCATCTCCACCTCGCTGCCCGAAGATGTGCAGCACGCCTTCTTGAAGACCATCCCAGGGCTCGAGGCAGTGGAAGTTCGGCGGCCTGGCTACGCCATTGAGTACGACTATGTGGACCCGCGCGAACTGCACCCTCACCTCGAGACCAAGGCTGTCGGGCGTCTGTTCCTCGCCGGACAGATCAACGGCACCACGGGCTATGAGGAAGCCGCCGGACAAGGCCTGGTTGCCGGCGTCAATGCGGCGTTGGTCGCCAGCGGTACCACCAAGCGTTTCGGCATCACGCGGGCTGACGGCTATCTCGGCGTGATGATCGACGATCTGGTGACGCGCGGCGTCACCGAGCCCTACCGAATGTTCACCTCGCGCGCCGAGTACCGGTTGATGCTCCGCGCCGACAATGCCGACCAACGGCTGACACCGCTTGGAACGGAGATTGGCTGCGTTGGCGATGCGCGCCGCGAAGCCTTTGCCGCTAAGGCCAAGAAGCTTGAGGCAGGCACGAAACTGTTGCGCAGCTTGACCCTCACGCCCGACGAAGCGGCGAAGGCCGGGCTGACCATCAAACGCGATGGCCGCCGGCGGAGCGCGTTTGAGCTCTTAAGTTATCCGGAAATCGATCTCCCTCGCCTCACCAGCATCTGGCCGGAGATGGGCGATTTGGATGCGACCATCGCCGCACAGCTTGACGTCGACGCGCGCTATGCCGTCTACATCGCGCGGCAAGAGTTAGACATCGTCGCCTTCCGCAAAGACGAAGCCATCGCCATTCCGCCAGGCTTCGGCTTTGCCGGACTGCCCGGTTTGTCGAACGAGATCCGCCAGAAGCTTGAACGTCACCAGCCTGCGAGTCTCGGTCAGGCCGCGCGGCTCGATGGCATGACGCCCGCCGCTTTGATGTTGCTGCTCGCGCATTTGAAGAAGAACGCGGACGCCAAGAGCTCGGACGCTAAGAGCGCATAGATGACGAGCGCTAGCGGGCTTCCGGTCACCGATAATCCACAGGCGTTCGCCGAAGCCTTTAAAGTTCCACGTGAAACAATCCACAGGCTGACGCGCTACGCCGAGCTTCTCAACCACTGGCAGAAGTCGATCAATCTCGTCTCCAGCTCGACCCTGCCGGAAGTTTGGTCGCGCCATTTTGCCGACTCAGCACAACTGAGTAATCTAGCGCCGGACGCCCAAACTTGGCTCGATCTCGGATCAGGGGCGGGATTCCCCGGACTCGTCGTCGCCATCCTGCAATCCGGCAAACCGGACTTCCGCATGCATCTCGTTGAATCGAATCAGAAAAAATGCGCTTTCCTCGCCGAGGTCGTTCGGGCCGTGAAGGCCCCTGTGGACATCCACGCCATGCGTATTGAAGCGCTGGCCGAAAGGGCTCAAATCCTAAGACCGGATGTGGTGAGCGCCCGCGCCTTAGCGCCGCTCCCGCGTCTCTTTGAACTGGCGAACCCGTTCTTCGGGGAAGGAACTAGGGGGCTGTTCCTGAAAGGTCGTGAGACAAAAGCAGAGATCGAGGCCGCAAGGCCAGGGTGGGCGTTCGACGCCCGCCTGCATCCAAGCTTGACCGCCAAAGACGCAAATCTGGTCGAGGTCACGAACCTCCGGGAAAGCGAAGAGAGTTCGACATGACCCGCCGCAATCCCACACGCATTCTGGCGCTGGCCAATCAGAAAGGTGGCGTCGGCAAAACCACCACCGCCATCAATCTTGGTACGGCATTGGCGGCAGTCGGCGAACGTGTGCTGATCCTCGATCTCGACCCGCAAGGCAATGCCAGCACCGGTCTTGGCATCGAAGACCGCGAACGTTCGACCTTCGACGTCATGGCCGGGAAGGCGACCATGGTCGAGGCGAAGGTCGCGACCCACGTGCCACGGCTCTCGGTCGTGCCCGCCACCATCGACCTCATGTCCTTCGAGCACGAAGCGGGCAGAGGCAACGGCAAGCATTATCGTTTGCGCGATTGCCTCAGCGCGATGACCGCTGCCGAGGACCCCGATGAGCAGACCACTTACGTCCTCATCGATTGCCCGCCGTCGCTCAATCTCTTGACGCTCAACGCGTTGGCGGCCGCCGACGCCATCCTGGTGCCGCTGCAATGTGAGTTCTTCGCGTTGGAAGGACTCGCCCAGCTCTTGAGCACGGTCGAGGAAATCCGAGTGCGGCTGAACCCGAAGCTTATGATCCATGGTGTTGTTCTCACCATGTATGACCAACGCACCAGCCTGTCCGACCAGGTGGTGGACGATGTCCGCGCGGTGCTTGGCGACAAGGTCTACAACACGGTCATTCCGCGAAATGTGCGCGTAGCGGAGTCGCCGTCCCACGGCAAGCCGGTGCTGCTCTACGACTACCGGTGTACTGGAAGCCAAGCCTATATCCAGCTCGCCTCGGAAGTGATCGAGCGGGAACGGCGGATACGGGCGGCATGACGCAGAACTTTGGCAATGAACGAGTTGAGCTTGGAGGCTCCCAATGGCGGTAAGCGCACAGAAGAAACGGTTAGGGCGAAGCTTGGCATCGCTCATTGGCGACGACATCGCCGCGGTCCCTGGTGTCGCCGACCAGCGCAGTGTGCCCCTGTCGTCGCTCCGAGCGAGCCGGTTTAATCCGCGCCGAAATTTCTCCGAATCCCAACTCGCCGAACTCGCCGCTTCGATAAGCGAGCGCGGCTTGGTGCAGCCCCTCGTGGTGCGGCCGCTCGGTGGCAGCGGTGACCGTTACGAGATCGTCGCCGGCGAACGCCGTTGGCGCGCGGCGCAACGGGCAAATCTGCATGAGGTCCCAGTCGTTATCCGCGCGCTCTCCGATCAAGAGGCGATCGAGATCGCCATCATCGAGAACGTCCAGCGCGAGGACCTGAATTCCATCGAAGAAGGTGAGGGCTATCACCTTCTGATGCAGGGCCATGGCTATACCCAAGAGGACCTGGCCAAGGTTATCGGCAAAAGCCGGAGTCATCTGGCCAACACGCTTCGTCTGCTCAAGCTGCCAAAGAGCGTGCAGGACTTGGTGCGCGAAGGCGTGCTTAGCGCTGGCCATGCGCGCGCGCTGATTGGCCGGCCCGATGCCACGGCGCTTGCGGCCCGTATCGTTAAGGAAGGCTTAACCGTGCGGCAGGTGGAGGCGCTTGTCCAAGAAGGCAGCACCAAGCCAACGCGGCAGAAAGTGTCCGCGAAGGACGCCGACACGCGCGCGGCGGAGATGGAGCTGCACGAGGCGCTCGGCCTGAAGGTCGAGATCAAATCGGGCGGCGGCGAAAAGGGTGAACTCCGGATCCGCTATACGAATTTCGATCAGTTCGAGGATATTCGCGAGCGACTCATTCGGCGGCCCGGCCGTTAGCGTCGCGACGTTAGCCGCTCAGCTGGCGAGAAACTCTTCAGCCTTGAACAGCGATTTGAACGGCACGCCGGCTTCGGCGTAAAGCTCGGCCGCGCCCTGGCTCCGGTCGAGGATCGAGATCACCAGCGCGACCGTGGCGCCCGCCGCCTTCACCACCTGCACTGCATCCATGGCCGAGCCGCCGGTCGTGGTCACGTCCTCGAGAATCACCACCGACTTGCCGTCGATGTCGTTGCCGTCGACGCGCTTCTGCGTGCCGTGATCCTTCACCGCTTTGCGGACGAAGAAGCCAGGGAGGTAGCGCCCGAAGTCCGGGCTCTTCATGGCAACCGGTGCGATCAAAGGCACCGCGCCCATCTCCAAGCCACCCACGGCATCTGCGCTAACACACTGAATTTCATGAAGAATTAGCTCTGCCATGAGTCGGGCGCCGTCCGGATCGAGCATGGCCGGCTTCATGTCGAAGTAATAGTCGCTCTCCTTGCCGGAGGCGAGAATGACCTTGCCCCGTTTGAACGCGCGCTCGCGAAGCAGCATGAAAAGCTTGTTGCGGAGTTCGGACGTGTCAGTGGTCTCGGTCATTGGGCACCTTGGCTAAGCGGGACATGCATAAGAACGCAGAGGCATTCCGTCAAACTCTCGACGTGAGCGTCATCAGGAGGCGCTCGGCGAAGGCGTCTGCGAGATCGGGTGAGCGGCGCGACCGCCGGATCGTTTCTTGGATCAGCGGCAGCGTATGGGCGAGCCGGCCCGCCCCCCAGCGCCGGCAATGGGCCAGAAATATCGGCTCGCGCTTGAAGTGCGGGCGGGGGCGCATGGACTTCACGGCCCCCTCGAGACTGCCGCCACTGGCTTGCGTGGCGGCGGCCCGGTGCAGCTGCTTGAAATGCCGCGCCAATGCCAAGAGCGCCGACGCGTGGCCGGTGCCGGCTGCCGCAAGCCGATGAAGTTCACGTAGCGCCTGCTTCGAGTCGCCGCCGCTTGTGGCGTAGACGAACTTCTCCAGAGCGATCTCCCCGGCGTCGCCGACGATCGCCTCGACATCCTCATGGCTGACGCTGTCACCGCCGCGCGCGTAGAGCGCAAGCTTCACGACCTCCGACCGCGATAAAGCCTGGTCGGCGCCAAGCCGGCCCATCAGATAGGTCTTGGTTTCGGAGTCGATGCGCAAGCCGGCCTTGCTCAGTTCCGCGTCGATCATGGCGGCAAGGCTCCGGTCGTCGCTGTAGCAAGGCAGCGCGGCGGTGCTGGCAAGCTTCTCAAACAGCTTGCGCAGGCCGGAATCGGGCCTGAGATTGCCAGCCTCGATGATCAGCGCGTTATCGGACGGTTCGGCCAGAAGCGCCTTTAGCGACGGCACATCGAGGCGATTTCCGGCTGTGGCCCGCACCACCTTGGCGTCGGCGAACATCGGCCGGGTCCGAAGCTCAAGGTCGAGGCGCGCAGGCTCCTCGGCGAAATCACGGTCGTCCAGCCGGACGATCTCCACCTCGCCCATTTGCCGCTTGGCGAAGGCAGATGCCAATGCGGCGCCACGCTCAGAGACGAGCCCGGCGTCAGGCCCATAAACGAGCACCGCGTTGCAGCTGGGATCTGGTGACTTTAGGAAGCGTGCGACGGCCGAGGCTTTGTAGGCGACCATGGCGGCGATGACGCTGTGAGTTGGTTCGGCTTAAGCGGGTTTGGCCGCGAATTAGGCCGAGGTTGCGAGAAAGGCCGCGACCTGGGTCTTGATGCTTTCCGCCACTGTGTCTGCCGCGCGGTTCTCGGCGTCGCGGCGCGCATGGACATTGGCGAAGATCTCTTGATAGCGATTATAGGCGGCCCGCGAGAGGGCCACGCCAGAATGGATCACCTTACCGCTGGCGGAATCGACGAGCTTAAAGCTGGCTTCGAGCTGATAGACCTGCCCTCTGGCATCGCCCGTGATCTGCATGAGCTGGTCGATAACCCGCTCGCGGAGAGCGATTTGAAGCCTGTAACGGGTGTTGGCTGCATAATTGCCGCCGGTATTGGAGAAAATCAGCTCGTTGCGGAGCTTCTGGCCCACCCGGCCTGGGATGGGCCTGACGTCGACCGACGCCATTGCTTCGGACAGCCTGGTGCCGTTCGCGGTTGTAGTGCCGGAACCGTAAAGCGGCTGGAATCCGCAAGCGCTGAGGCCGAAACCGGCCACAACGGCAAGCGCCACCAGCGCTATGGCTGGGCTACGCCACGACATTGACTATCCTCTGTGGCACGACCACGACCTTCTTGATCTTGCGTCCCCCGATGGCGCGCTCGACATTTTCAAGCTTTAACGCCGCTGCTTCAATATCTTCTTTCGAGGCGTCTCGCGCAATCGTCAATTCATCCCGTCTTTTGCCATTTACCTGTACAGCAATTGTGACGGTATCCTGGGTCAAAAGCGCTTGATCGGCTTCAGGCCAAGGCTTTTCGGCCACAAGGGTCTTATGGCCAAGCAAGGCCCAGCACTCCTCCGCCAGGTGGGGCACCATAGGGGCCGAGACCCGCGCTAGCACTTCAGCGGCCTCACGAAGCGCAAATCGCACATCGTCCTTAGGCTGTGACCCGGCAGCTTGCAAGCTTGCCGAGAGCGTGTTGGCCAGTTCGTAGACCTGAGCCACCGCACTGTTGAAGCGGAGCTTCTCGAGGGCATTGGTGACGTTGGCGATCGTCTTGTGGGTCGCCCGGCGCAAGTCCTCGGCGTCGGAGCCAATCTCTGCTGGTACCGGGCCACCGGGTTCCGATCCCTTCGCCGCAGCATCGCCGACCAGCCGCCAGATCCGTTGCAGGAAGCGATGGGCGCCCTCGACGCCACCCGACGTCCATTCGAAGTCGCGCTCGGGCGGTGTGTCGGACAGCATGAACCAGCGCGCCGTGTCGGCGCCGTAAGCGGCGATGATGGCGTCGGGGTCCACGACGTTCTTCTTCGACTTCGACATGGACTCGATCGGGCCGACGGTGATGGGCTCTCCCGTGTCGGTATGCACCGAGTTGCCGTTGTGCACCGTTACCTCTTCGGGCAACACCCATTTGCCGTCCGCGTCTTTGTAGGTCTCATGGGTGACCATGCCTTGGGTGAACAGTCCACGGAACGGTTCATCCACTGCCACATGACCGCATCTGAGCATGGCGCGCGTGAAGAAGCGCGAATACAGCAGATGCAAAATCGCATGTTCGACGCCGCCGATATATTGGTCCACCGGCAGCCAGTGTGCGACAGCCTTCGTGTCTGTTGGCATGCCGGCGCGTGGCGAACAGAAGCGCGCGAAGTACCAGGACGAATCGACGAACGTGTCCATGGTGTCAGTCTCGCGCGTCGCGTCCTTCCCGCATTTCGGACAGGTCACATGTTTCCAAGTCGGATGCCGGTCGAGCGGGTTGCCCGTAACATCGAAGGTCACATCTTCCGGCAGCTTCACGGGCAAATCCGCGACCGGCACGGGGACCATGCCGCAGGTGTCGCAATGGATCATGGGGATGGGGCAGCCCCAATAACGCTGCCTAGAAATTCCCCAATCCCGTAGGCGAAATTCGGTTTTTCGTACCCCTTGCGGCGCTCCCGCTATCGTCCGT
>DAOVDX010000124.1 GCA_030669345.1 Methyloceanibacter sp.
TAATCGACGTGGTCTATCGCCACTGCGGTCAGAAGGAGACGGTCATCTTCTGCGACAAGATCATGGGGCTTGGCTTCCGTTACGCCTGCCGCGCCGGCATTTCGTTCGGCAAGGACGACATGGTGGTGCCGGAGACCAAAGACGACATCATCCACAAGACGTCCGATCTCGTGCGCGAGTATGAGCAGCAGTACAATGACGGCCTCATCACACGCGGCGAGAAGTACAACAAGGTGGTCGACACGTGGACGGAGTGCACCGAGCTTGTCGCCAAGGAAATGATGAAACGCATTTCTTCGGTGCAGATAGACGAGGAGACCGGCCGCGAGAAGCCGATCAACTCGATCTACATGATGTCGCACTCCGGTGCGCGTGGGTCGCCTGCCCAGATGAAGCAGCTCGCCGGCATGCGGGGTCTGATGACCAAACCGTCGGGCGAGATCATCGAGACGCCGATCATCTCCAACTTCAAGGAGGGGTTGACGGTGATGGAATACTTCAACTCCACCCATGGCGCCCGTAAGGGGCTGGCCGATACGGCGTTGAAGACGGCGAACTCAGGTTACCTCACGCGGCGTTTCGTCGACGTGGCGCAGGATTGCATCGTCACCGCAGTGGATTGCGGTACCGATGGCGGCATCGCCATCCGCGCGATCCTCGATTCTGGCGAAGAGACTGTGGCGCTTGGCCATCGCGTGCTCGGTCGCACGGCTGCCGACGCCGTGAAAGATCCGGGAACCGGCAAGGTCATCGTCAAGGCCGGTGAGCTGATGGAAGAGGAGCATGTCGAGAAGATCGAGAACGCGGGCGTTCAAGAGATTCGCGTCCGCTCAGCTCTGACTTGCGAAACCCGCAACGGTATTTGCGGCAAATGCTACGGGCGCGATCTCGCCCGCGGTACGCCCGTCAATATGGGCGAAGCGGTCGGCGTCATCGCGGCTCAGTCGATTGGCGAGCCCGGTACCCAGCTCACCATGCGTACGTTCCATTTGGGCGGGGTGGCGAGTTCCAAGGTCGTCGATCAGTCGTCGCTGGAGTCGAACTTCGAAGGCACTGTGAAGATCAAGCAGCGCAACGTCGTTGAGGACTCTCAAGGGCGGCACATGGTCATGGGCCGGAACACGTCCATCCTGATTGTCGATGACGAGGGCGCGGAGCTCGCCGCGTATCGCCTGCCTTATGGCACGCATCTGCGGGTCGACGATGGCGACAAGGTCAAGCGCGGCGATCGTCTCGCTGAGTGGGATCCTTACACCCGCCCCGTGCTCACGGAGATTTCGGGTACCGTCGAGTTTGAGGATCTGGTCGAGGGCATGTCGGTCAGCGAGCAGCGCGATGAGTCCACGGGCATCACCAACAGCGTGATCATCGACTGGCGCGCGTCTCCGCGCGGCGCCGATCTCAGGCCAGCGATGGTGATCAAGGACAAGAAGGGCGAGATCGGTAAGCTCGCTCGTGGCACCGAAGCGCGTTACCTGCTTCCGGTCGATGCCGTGCTGTCGGTCGAATCTGGCGGTGAGGTGAAGGGTGGCGACGTTCTGGCGCGTATCCCCAAGGAGAGCGCCAAGACCCGCGATATTACGGGTGGTCTGCCGCGCGTTGCCGAGCTGTTCGAAGCACGGCGTCCCAAGGATCACGCCATCATCGCTGAGATTTCGGGAACGGTGTCGCTTGGCCGCGACTACAAGAATAAGCGGCGCATCATCATCACACCGGATGACGAGACCAAGGAGCCAGTGGAATTCCTGATCCCCAAGGGTAGGCATCTTACGGTGCAGGAAGGTGACCCCATCGAGAAGGGCGAGTATCTGCTCGACGGTCACCCGGCGCCGCATGACATCCTGGCCATTAAGGGCGTCGAGGAGCTTGCCAACTATCTCGTCAACGAGATCCAGGAGGTCTATCGCCTCCAGGGTGTGACGATTAACGACAAGCATATCGAGGTTATTGTCCGGCAGATGTTGCAGAAGACGGAAGTGGACAATCCGGGCGATACCGAGTTCCTCAAGGGCGAGCAGGTGGACCGTCTCGACTTCGACGACGCCAATGCTGCAGTCGAAGCCAAAGGCGGGAAGAAGGCGGAAGGTCAGCCGGTGTTGCTTGGCATCACCAAGGCCAGCCTTCAGACCAAGTCCTTCATCTCGGCGGCTTCGTTCCAAGAGACCACCAGAGTGCTTACCGACGCCGCCGTGAACGGCAAATCGGATGCTCTGGAGGGGTTGAAGGAGAACGTCATCGTTGGCCGGCTGGTCCCGGCTGGAACGGGCGCGCTGCTCACCAGGCTGAACCGCATCGCCACCCACCGTGACGATCTGATCCTTGAGGAGCGGCAGCGTGCCGCCCAAGAGGCCCTCGATCTTGCCGAAGCCGAGAAGGCGGAGGAGACCGAGGACAGCGGATCGGCTGAGGACGGTGAGTCGGCCGAGGAGGGCGCTGAGGTGGTGTAGCTCTTGGCTCCCCTGGAGAAGGGGCGCCCGCCTTGAGGTGGAGCTGTGACGTGGATTCCGGCGCGCTAGTGATTTCGCTCGATTTTGAGCTTAATTGGGGAGTGCGGGATAAGCGCCGCCTCTCCGATTATGGGCGCAATATCCTGGGTGGTCGAAAAGCCATCCCATTATTGCTTGATCTGTTCGCCACGCGTCGCATTGCGGCTACGTGGGCCACGGTCGGGCTCGCGTTTTGCGGCACCAAGGACGAACTCATCGCTGCGCTGCCGCCCTTGCGGCCGGACTACGCGGACCCGCGTCTCACGCCTTACGACAGTCTCGACACTGTTGGCCGTGATAAGGCCAGTGATCCCTACCATTTTGGCCAGTCTCTGGTGCGCAAGATCGCGTCCTACGATGGCCAAGAGATTGGCACCCACAGCTTCTCTCATTTCTACTGCTTGGAAGATGGTGGTTCGGCAGAGGCGTTTGCCGCCGACCTTGTTGCTGCGAAGGCTATAGCTGCACGAATCGGGATCACGCCCAAAACTATCGTCTTCCCGCGTAACCAGCTGCGCCGCGAGCGCCTCCGTGTCGCCCGCGAGGGCGGGCTCGTAGCTTTTCGTGGCAACCCGCGGACCTGGTTTTACCGAGCCTCTCGCGAGGAGGGGCAAACTCTACCAAAACGTGCAGCCAGGCTCGCTGACACCTATATGGCGATTGCGGGGCAGCACGTGCACGAGCCCGGGAAAGAGGAGGGGTTGGTCGACGTGGCGGCGAGCCGCTTTCTCAGGCCCGTTCGGGGCGCCTGGTATGACCGCATCCAACTTGCGCGCATTGTTGCAGAAGTGACCGCAGCGGCGAGGGCCAACAAGCTGTTTCATTTATGGTGGCATCCGCATAATTTTGGTGCCCAGCCTGAGGAAAATTTTGCATTCCTCGTCGGTATTCTTGATGCTTTTGAACGCTTCCGGGACCAATACGGTATGAAGTCTCTAAACATGTTGGAAGTTGCTGAAGGCGCTCCTTGATGGGTCGAGTGATACTTCTGACCTGCGAAGGAGAGTCTGGATGCATCGCCGCTAACTTTCTCGTACAGCACTTCCCAGGTTTGCTCACTGTCATCGATTCGCCAGTGTCGCGGCTCGGCCTGCTTAAGCGCCCGGCAAAGCGGTTGGGGATTGGGCACGTCACGGGCCAATTGGCGTTCATGACGTTCCAGAGGCTTCAACGCCGTGCTTCAGCGCAAAGGATTGCGGCGATCAAGGACGAGTTCCGGTTTGATGACCGGGCGATTAGCTCCGAAGTGGCGGATGCTGGCGACGTGAATAGCCGCGACTGCCAGGCGTTATTGGAGGAGTTGAAGCCGCCTTTAGTGTTTGTCATGGGCACGCGCCTGATCTGCCAGGAAACGATCGCGGCAGCAAAAGATGCTCCTTTCATCAATTACCATGCTGGAATCACTCCGAAATATCGTGGCGTACATGGAGCTTACTGGGCTCTAGCGGAGGGAGACGCAGCCAACTGCGGGGCGACGACCCATTTGATCGATGCGGGAATCGACACGGGCGCTGTCCTTTATCAGCAGAGAATCACGCCGGGTTCCCAAGACAATTTCTCTACCTATCCCTATCTCCAGCTTGCTGCGGGCCTGCCCCTTATGGTTCGTGCGGGAATCGATGCACTTGAGGGGCGCCTGAATCCCCTCCGGATTGATCTTCCGTCCAAGCTTTGGTCCCATCCGACGTTCGCCGACTATTTTGCTAGGGGAGTTCGGCGGGGAGTATGGTAGGCAGATGGCGTGTGTGACAAAAATTGGTGAAATCCGGCATTTCAGGCCTTGACGATATTGAAATCAGGCTGATAAAACGCCGACATCGTGGCAGGCGGTAACCCAACTGCTTTGACGGCCTTCGGGCGCGGGTTAGACGCTGCCGGACTAACCGGGATCAAATCGGGGTCAAGATCTTGGGGGTGATGCCCTCCGAGATCCTCTGCAATGAGAAGCTGAAGGACGCGGGGCTGCTCCGCACTTCGGCTCTAGTGATGTGGGCTTTTGCCCAGCAAGAATGATTGGACGTTAAGGGCCGCCATGCCGACGATTCAGCAATTGATCCGCAAGCCGCGCCGTAAGCCGGTGAAGCGGAATAAAGTTCCGGCCATGCAGGCCTGCCCGCAGAAGCGGGGGGTTTGCACGCGCGTTTACACCACGACCCCGAAGAAGCCGAACTCGGCGCTTCGTAAAGTGGCCCGCGTGCGTCTCACCAATCAGCTCGAAGTCACGAGCTACATCCCTGGTGAGGGCCATAACCTGCAAGAGCATTCGGTGGTGATGATCCGAGGCGGCCGCGTAAAGGACCTTCCTGGCGTGCGCTACTACATCATCCGCGGCGTGCTCGACACTCAAGGCGTCAGCGCCCGTCGGCAGCGGCGTTCGAAATACGGAGCCAAGCGGCCCAAATAGTTGGGTCGTTTTCACGATTTTAAGAAAACGGATCAGACGATATGTCTAGGCGGCACAAAGCAGAGAAGCGCGAGATTATTCCCGACGCGAAGTTCGGGGACATCGTGCTCACCAAGTTCATGAATAGCATCATGAAGGAAGGCAAGAAGTCTGCTGCCGAGCGGATCGTCTATGGCGCGCTCGACCAGATGGAGAGCAAAGCCAAGCAGAACCCGGTCGAGCTGTTCCACGCGGCCCTGCAGAACGTCATGCCAGCGCTGGAAGTTCGTTCCCGTCGCGTTGGTGGCGCCACCTATCAGGTTCCGGTCGAGGTGCGGCTTGATCGCCGCCAGGCGCTCGCCATCCGCTGGATCATCGCCGCGGCGCGCGGCCGCAACGAGAACACCATGGTCGAGCGGCTCTCCGGAGAGCTGCTCGATGCCGCCAATAATCGCGGGACCGCGGTGAAGAAGCGCGAGGACACCCACCGGATGGCGGAGGCCAATCGCGCCTTCTCCCATTACCGCTGGTAACGGAATTCAAGGACGCAAGCGATGGCACGAACCACGCCCCTCGAGGACTACCGCAATATTGGGATCATGGCGCATATCGACGCCGGCAAAACCACGACCACCGAGCGCGTCCTCTATTACACCGGCAAAAGCCACAAGATGGGCGAGGTGCACGACGGCGCTGCCACCATGGACTGGATGGAGCAGGAGCAGGAGCGCGGCATTACCATCACGTCCGCGGCGACGACCGCCTATTGGAATGACAAGCGGATCAACATCATCGACACCCCGGGCCACGTGGACTTCACCATCGAGGTGGAGCGTTCGTTGCGCGTGCTCGACGGCGCCGTCGCGTTGCTCGATGCCA
>DAOVDX010000032.1 GCA_030669345.1 Methyloceanibacter sp.
CGCAGGCCCGTATTTGCGCCAGAAGCGGTTGCGGTAGCTCCAGCGCCGCCACGACACGGGCTGAACGTCTGGATTGTCCTTCCTAAGTTCGACCACCACGCACCGCGCGTAAGGAAAGATATAATACATGACGGCGAAGCCGCGCGCCTTGTAGCCCGGGAAATTCCGTTTGAACTCGTCGAGGCTCAGCGAGTGGTGTTGCACGGCGAGCGCCGTGGTCCGGCGCACTCTGATCGTCACCTCGAAGACGATGCCGAGCAGCCCGTAGCTCGAGCGCATCAGCTGCATCTCTTGGGGGTTCTCGCGTAGGTCAATCTTACGAATCTCGCCGGCAGGCGTGACGTAGCGCATGGCGGTGACATAGGAGCCGATCTGGCCGAACTCGTCAGCAAAGGAGCTATCCTTAGTCGCGGCGGTGGCTATGGCGCCGAGGGTGACGTTGCCGATCTCGGTGGTGACGTGGAATTGCAGGCCCCGCTCTTTAAGCGCGTGGGAGACGGTGAGATAGCTCACGCCCGCCTCGACCGTGACGGTATCCTCGGAAAATCTGAGGATGCGGCTCATGGCCTTCATGTCGACCATGGTGCCGCCTTCGTCGCCGTTCATGCGCGCGGTGGAATGCATGGAGCCGGCGGGACGCACAGGCGTCGGGAAGCGCACTTGGTCGACGATAATTTCGATGATGTCTTCAACGCTCTCGGGCGTCACGCGCACGCGTGGGTGATAGGTCCACGTGCTGTCCCAACTTTTGATCGTGACGTCCTGCTGGATGTCCATGAACTTTCCCCAACTCCCCGCGGCGCAAGACCATAGCGGAATGTGCCAGTGAATCCAGGCTCGAAGCAGAAGCGCTGCGGGCCCCATTGAGATGGCCCTGGGCCTAAAGGGGTTTGACGCAGATCAATGAGGTGCGAGGGGGATCGTATGGGTTGATGGGTGCGAGGTGGAGTGTTTAGGTCTGCCGCTATTCGCTATAGGCGCGGGGTCGCGCCAGAGATCCGGACGAGACCGGAGGTCGTGAGGAACGGTGAAGCGTTACTGTATTATTGGGGCCGGGGCTTGTGGTCTTGTCGTGGCAAAAACCTTTGCCGAGCGCGGGATTCCGTTCGATTGCTTCGAGGCTGAGGGCGAGGTCGGGGGTATCTGGAATCCCGACAGTCCGCACTCCGTTTATGGCTCCACCCACCTCAATTCATCCAAGAAGCTGTCGCGCTATCCGGACTACAAGTTCCCCGATGAGATGCCCTATTACGTGAGTTGCGCGCAGGCTGAGGAGTATTTGCGCGCTTATGCCACAGAGTTCGGGCTCTATGATCGCATCACCTTCAACACCAGAGTGACCCTGGCCGAGCGTGGGCCAGACGGCTGGCGCATTACTATCGAAGGTGAGGATAAGCCCAGGACCTACGCCGGGCTCGTGGTCGCCAACGGCCACCATTGGCAGGCCAAGCAGCCGGACTATCCCGGCAGCTTTGATGGTGAGGTGTTGCACTCACATGATGTGAAGTCGAAGGAGCAGCTTAAGGGCAAGCGCGTGCTGGTGGTGGGTGCCGGCAACTCAGCGGTCGATATTCTGTCGGATGCCGCTAATGACGGGGAGGCGGCCGTGCACTCGATGCGCCGCTCCTATTATTTCTTCCCGAAGATGCTGTTCGGCAAACCGACCGACGCGGTCATTGACCGTCTGAGCTACGTGCCGCTGCCGCGCCGCTTCATGTACTCGCTTTACAAGCTTGGCATGCGGATCCTAGTCGGCTCGCATCGCCATTACGGGCTGGAGGCGCCAGACCACAAATTGTTCGAGGCGCATCCCACGGCCTGCACCACCTATCTCGATCACGTCGTGCATGGGCGCATCGTCACCAGGCCCGGCATTGAGCGGCTCGAAGGGAAGCGCGTCACTTTCACCGACGAGACCTCCGAGGAGATCGACCTTCTGGTCTGGGCCACCGGGTTCAGCGTGAGCTTCCCGTTCATGGACGACTCCTATGTCCTCGACGAACAGGGTCGCTCGAAGCTTTTCGTCCACACCTTCGACCGCGAGCATGACGATTTCTTCGTTTGCGGCCTGTTCGAGCCGGCGGAAGGTGGCGTGTGGCAGGTCGCCGATTATCAGGCGCGGGTGATCGCGGCTTTCATCGTGGCCTGCGAGCAGGACAAGCCGCGCGCCGACTGGTTCCGCAAGCTGAGAGCCAACGCCAATCCCGATATCGGCCACGGCATCAAGTATCAGGACACGCCCTGGCATAAATTCGAGATTCAGCATTTGCGCTTCCGCCGCTATCTGAAACGGCTGCTCAAGAAGTTCGGCCCGTCGGCTGGCGAAGCGCCCGAGCAGCGCATCATGGGCGAGAGCGCGGCCGAGAGAGAAGCGAGGATAAAACTCGCATCTTGATCTTGCGCCGCATGAAGCTCGGCGGTGGGGTCCAGGTGCCGGGCACGAAGCCATTGCCCCATCGGCACATCGCCTGAAGCACGGGCAGGAATGCCTCGCCCTTCGCCGTCAGGCTGTACTCGAACCGCTTGGGCCGCAGCTGATAGGGAGCCTTGGTGACGAGCCCAGCCTGTTCCATGGAGGCCAGCCGGTCGCTCAATACATTGGTAGCGATTTCCTCGGGCGAAGACAGAAACTCAGAGAAGCGTTTCTTGCCGATGAACATGTCGCGCAGGACGACGAGGCTCCACCGGTCGCCGACGATATCGAGGGTCGTGGCGATGGGGCAGCCGGATCGTGACTCACGAATCATGTTGGCTTCACAATCATGTTAGTTTCAATATGTCACTTGTAACTTGCAAGATGCAATAAACTAGTTACCGTTGGACCTCCCGAGAGGGCAATTTGTGATGGTGTGACGAGGGGGAGGACGGTTATGGCCGAGGGGTTTTCCGGCGACTGCTTGTGCGGCGCGGTCCATTATCAGAGTGCAGTGGCCCCACAGTTCGTAGGGCAATGCCATTGTGTGGACTGCCGCAAGACCAGCGGCTCCGACCATGGCACCCACCTCGTCGTTCCCGAAGATGCCTTTACCGTGTCCGGGGAAATCAAGTTCTACGATCACCCCGCCAACAGCGGCAATATTGTGAGCCGCGGCTTCTGCCCTGAATGCGGCTCGGCGATCTATTCAAAGAATTCCGCTATGGCGGGGATGGTGTTTGTGCGCGCCTCGAGTCTCGATGACCTGGAGATCGCCAAACCGCAAATGGTTCTCTACACCAGCCGCGCGCCGTCCTGGAGCCTGCTCGATACGAGTGTGCCCAATTTCCCCAAAATGCCGGACCGCATGCCCTAATCCGTCGCCACAGAGGCGGTCGACCGTTGATGGTCCAGCTATTTGCTAATTACAGCGGTTGCCGAGCGTGAAGACGCAGACGACACCCTTACCGGTCTTCTTCAGCACGGTGCCCGTGTCTTTGACGATGCCCTTACCAGCCTGGCCGACGCCGTGGACGGCCCCTTGACCGACCTCTTTGACGCTTTTTGCGGCGCCCTTCACCGGGCCTGTCTGAGAAGACATCGCCGTCAAAGCCAAGACCATCGCTGCAAGAACTGAAGTGCGGATTATCTTTTTTCTCCTTGAATTAGGATCGGTTGCGCAGCTTGCCACTCACGCCGTGAATCATGCTTATCACAAGACCAATAATTTGAGATCACGCAACGCGCGAGCGCCCGCTCAGCGCAATATCCACCAGTTCCAGTCGCCGTTATTCGGACAGTCGCCAAGGCCGCATTCTAAGAACACCGACACGCCCTGCAACGCTGCGACGGCAAAGAGGGAGGGAAACCACACCGATCGTGGCGAGGCGGCTCAGCCATTGCGGCTCAGGCTTGGCCGGTTCGAACTGACCTCGGAACAGGAGCACGATGCCGACCAACAAAATGATCGTGACAAAGAGCAAGATTCCCCAGACATAGAGATCGACGTCGAGGACGGGCTGACCGAAGGCCGGGTTTGCCGTCGCATCCAGGGTCGGCATCCCTGTCGCCTTGTCGAAAAACGGGTTGATGTGCAGCAAGGTCTGGCGGAACGAAACGCACATGCCGAGTATCGCCGATACGAGACAGACCCCGTAATGCCTGGGGTCGGGGCCAAGCACCAAGTTCATGGCGGCACCGGTCGCAACACCGATCATGGCGAGGCGTTGGAGCAGGCACAGCGTGCACGGCAGCTCGTGGTAATGAAACTGGTAGATGTTCGCAGCCACGATCATGACGATCAGGCCGAACATGCCCAGAAAATTGATGGTCCGGGCCAGCTCCGGCGACAGTCCGCGACCGATCATAGCTGGATCCCCAGATTTTGCGTGAAGTCGACATCGCCGACGAAGATCACAATGCCGATGATGAGGGCGACCATCACGACCGCCCATCCCCATTGTGCCTTGCCCCACCACAAGAAGAATGCGGTTACGGCCAGTAGCGCGAATGCCAGCGTCATCATCGGCAAAGCCTCCTTCAAGCGCCCACTACACCCGATTCGGGATGTTCTTTGACAGCATCAGTTGCAGATAGTTGTTGCAAACGCTTGAGCCGACTGTCTTGCGTCTTTAAACCCTATTCATGGCGCTGAGACGTGTAAGGCTTCTGGCCACGGCTAGACGCTGGACAATCCCCAATCTCAAGCATTTCCAAGAGACCCGGCAACCCGTGGTCTGGCTCTTAGCGCCGCTGATCGGGCTGGCGGCGGGCCTTGTGGCCATCCTCTTCCGTCTAGCGATTGGCGTTTTCCAGCTCCCTTGGCTGCAAAATATGTCGGAGAACATGGTGGCCGCCGCCCGGGCGCAGCCCTGGTGGGTCGTCATGCTCGCGCCGGCCATCGGCGGGCTCATTGTCGGTCTAATGCTGCGCTATTTTTTGGTCGCCAAGCGCACGGGCGCGGTGCCGGACGTTATGGAAGCCCGCCTCAATGCCGGGCGCGGCTTGACCCTGAAGCAAGGGTTTGTCAGCGCCGTCGCCAGCGCACTGTCGCTTGGGTCGGGCGCCAGCGCTGGCCGCGAAGGGCCCATCGTCCATCTCGGGGCGAGCCTCGCGGCTGCGGCCTGCACAAGGTTCAATCTGCCAAATGCCGCACGGCGCACATTGCTCGCTTCGGGCGCCGCTGGTGCCGTCGCCGCGTCGTTCAATGCGCCCATTGCTGGCGTGCTGTTTGCGCAAGAAGTGATCCTTGGTCATTTTGCGCTTCGAAGCTTCGTGCCGCTGGTGCTGGCTTCGGTGACGGCAACGATCCTGTCCCAGGCATGGTTCGGGAACGTCGCCGCTTTCATCGTGCCGAGCTATAGCATCGCCTCTTATCTCGAAGTTCCGGCTTTCGTATTGCTCGGCGTTGCCGCCGCGGCGGTCGCGGTTATCTTCCAGCTCACGGTGCTCGCCACCGATTGGTTCGCCCGCAATATCAAAATGCCCTTGGCAGTGCGGCCGGCAGTGGGCGGCCTCCTGATCGGCATCATAGCCATCTGGCTGCCGGAGGTGTTGGGCGTTGGCTACGACACCACCGACGCCGCGCTCAAAGGTCAGTTGACGATCTTCATGATGCTAACGCTGATCTTCGCCAAGACAGCGGCGACGGCCATCGCGCTTGGCTCGCGCTTCGGCGGTGGCGTGTTCTCACCAGCGCTTTATCTCGGCGCCATGACCGGCGGCGCATTCGGCCTTATTGCCACAAGCGTAGTTCCCGCGATGGGCTCCGGCGAAGGGCTTTACGCCATTCTCGGCATGGGGGCGGTGGCCGCTGCCGTGCTCGGTGCGCCGATCTCGACCACGGTCATGGTGTTTGAGTTGACGGGCGGCTTCGCGCTCAGCATGGCGCTGCTTCTCACCGTGGCGATCTCAAATGGCATCAGCCAAGCGATCCTCGGCCGCTCCTTCTTCCAAGCCCAACTCGAATCGCGTGGCATCGTGCTGCACGAGGGATCTCATCGCATGTTGATGAAGGATATTCGCGTGCGCGACTTCATGCGGCCGCTGGAAGAGGGTGATGACGATGTTCTGCCCGAAGGTGAACGCGAGCGGGCCTTGCAGTCGGACGAGACTTTGGAAACCGCGCTCCGTTCCTTCGACACCAAGGGTGAGGAACGGCTGCCGGTGGTGCATGCGAATGATCGGAGCAAGATCATCGGTTGGGCAAGCCAGGCGCGAGCGCTCTCCTGCTTCAACAAGGAGCTGATTGACTCAAGCGTCGAGGAACACCGCTGATTTAAGCGGGGTGGAACTCAGCTTTTGGCCGCGCGCTTTTTCTTAGCCGAGCGGCGGAGCTGCTTAGCCACCAGCTTCGGGAAGAGTGCATTCATCACGAACAGCGCGCGGTAGAGGCCGGGCTTCACCACGGTGGGCTTCTTCTTCTCGACACCCTCAAAGATTGCTTCCGCTGCTTGCTCGGGCGTGAGTGTTGGCATGAGCCGCGGGTCGGTCTCCGGTACGTTCTCGCGGCTATCAGGGTTGTGCTCCCAATAAGGCGTTTCGACCGCCCCGAGCACCACCAGGGTCACAAATAGCCCCTCTGGTTTCAGCTCGCCTCGCAGTCCCTCGGCGAAGCCGGCCAAGGCCCGGCGCGCGGCGATAAAGGCGCTCGCGTTTGGCCAGGCAAGAAATGAGGCTGGCGAGGTGATGAAGACGATGCCGCCGCTTTTGCGCGCGATCATGGCCGGGGCGAAGGCGTGGGTCAGGTTGAAGGCCGCCAGATAGGGGACATCGATCATGGCGCGGGCATCTTCGGGCGTGGTGTCCAGGAACGGAAGCCACCGGCCGGCGCCGGCATTGTTGATGAGGATATCCGGCGTGCCGATCTCGCTCTCGATCCGGGCGGCCAGGTCCTTGATCGCTTGGGCGTCAGACAGATCAATAGGGAAAGCCGTAGCGGTGCCGCCGCTCTCGCGGATTGCTTGGGCCACGCCGTCGAGGCGCTCCGTGTTGCGGGCGAGCAGCAGCACATGGGCGCCGGCTGCGCCATAGCGCTTGGCCGTAGCCTCGCCGATGCCGCTCGAGGCTCCCGTCACTAGGACGAGTTTGGACATCATGAACCCCCAATTTTCTCAGCAGCACCGGTCAAAACGCCGTCAGACTGTTGCACAAAGGTAACAGGATGGGCAGAACCCATCGGTCGTGCCTGCAATAGGCTGGAAAAAGCTCACGTCCTCGCGATAATGTTACCAATCTGGTTAGGCTCAAGGAGGCGTTTCAATGAGGTCGTATTTGCGCGGGCTAGCGCTGGCATTGACTGCGGCGGGACTGTGTATGGCTCAAGGCGCGACAGCGCAGGCTGGCTGTGTTGGATTAGCTGGAACCGCTGATGGGTTCGACCGGCAGACGGCGGTCAGCCGGGCGCAGAACGCCCTCGCAGGCGCCATCGTCGACTTCAAGACGCAGAAGCGCATTCGCTCGGTCAGCGTCCGGGCTATGCGCGCCAAGCCTCAGCCTTATTGGCGGGGCACGGTCAGTTCTAACCTCTACCAGAAGCCAGATATCGTGACGTCTAGGTCTCACACGATCTGCTGGTCAGGCGTGGTTTCGCCGTCGGTGTGCACCGCTGGCGCCAAGGTCTGTTGGTAGCCCTAAGCTTTATTTAGACCCGAAGACGAGTTCCGCTCTGGAGGTGCGCGCTTCCAGGCGCGGTTCCGTGTGCGTGGCGTCTTGCTGGATTAGTGCGCCGGTACCAGATTGACATTCTTCGGGCGCGTCATGAAGAACAGCACTGGCGTGATGAGCAGGGTGGCGATGCCGATGAACCAGAACAGGTCGTTGAAGGCAAGCATCTGGGCCTGGCGGCCGATCTCGTACGCGATGGCCGGGGCGGCCTGCGGCGAATAGGGGTCCAGTCCCCGCTCGGCCAGATAGGGCAAGAGTTCCTTGTTGAAGGGCGTCACGTGGGCGGTTAGCTCGGCGAAGTGAATATGCGTTTGCCGCACGAACAACCAACTCACCACGGCGATGCCGGCGGAGCCGCCAATGCCTCGCATCAGGTTATATACGCCTGAGGCCTCGTCATATTTGGAGGATGCAATGCTAGCGAAGGCGACGGCGGTGAGGGGCACGAAGAACAGGCCCGTGCCGACGCCGGAAACCATGCTAGGGTTGGCAATGCTCCAAAAGTCCACGTTGAGATTGTAGTGCGCCATCATGAGCGTGCCGACAGCGGTGAGCACAATGCCCCCGCCCACGAGCCAGCGCGCATCGAAGATGCGTATGAGCAGGCCGCCGGTGACGGCAAGCGTAATCGCGCTGACGATGCCGCGCGGAATGAATAGCGTTCCCGCAACGTCCGCCGGATAGCCGAGTAGGCGCTGGGCGAACAACGGCATGAGTGCCATCCAGCCGAGTAGACTGATGCCGTAGAGCGTGATGGCGATTGTTCCAGCGACGAAGTTGCGATCTTTTAGAAGCGAAAGATCGATGATGTTGTCCGGCTTGTTCCAGCCTCTGAGGAAGAAGGAGGCGGTGGTGAATACCGCGATGATGGCGCCGACGATGACCGCCTTGGAATTGAACCAGTCGCGCATCTGGCCCTGATCGAGCACGAATTGCAGGGCGCCTACGGCGATCACGAGGAGCGCCATACCGAGCCAGTCGGTTCGGATGTCCTTGATGGCGCGCTTCGGCAAATAGCCCGCCGAGATCAGCAGCGCGAACATGCCGAGGGGAATGTTGATGTAGAACACCATTCGCCAGGAATAGGCCTCGGTCAGATAGCCGCCCAGCGCCGGGCCGATCACTGGTGCCACCATGATGCCCATGCCGAAAATGGCGAGCGCCTGGCCATGCTTCTCGCGTGGGAAGGCGTCGAGCAGGATGGCCTGGCTCAACGGCACGAGCGGCGCGCCAAAGACGCCTTGGGCCAGGCGGAAGAAGACCATGCTCTCCAGATCCCAAGCCATGCCGCACAGCACCGACGTCAGGACAAATCCGGAGATGGACAGAAGTAGGAGCCGCCGACGTCCGAGCCAGTTGGAGAGATAACCGGTGAGCGGCATGATCACGGCGGCGGCGACGATATAGGACGTTAGGACCCAGGTGATCTGGTCCGGGGTCGCCCCGAAGGCGCCGAGCATGTGGGGGATCGCCACATTGACAATCGTCATGTCCAGGACTTCGAGGACCGCAGTCAAAACCACGGCGATGACGAGCAGGACTGGCGGGCGTTGTAACTCAGGAATTGGCGGTGGCGGCGGCGGTTTCGGCTTGCGCCGCTTAGGGGGAGGCTTTCCGCCTTTGCCTTGACCCTCCGCGGCCAGCCGACGGATCATTGGCCGCTTTCGGTCGTGTCGATGCTCACTTTGGCGCTTGCCCCAACGCGCAACGGCTTATCGGCTTGCGGGTCGCTGGTGATTTTGATGCGAACGGGAAAGCGCTGAGTGATCTTGACCCAGTTGCCGGTCGCGTTTTCCGGTGGCAGCACGGAGAACAAGGAGCCCGAGCCGGTACTGATGCTTTCCACGACGCCCTCAAGCTTTAGCCCCGAATACATGTCGAGGCTGATCGTGGCGGTCTGACCCACTTTAATGCGGCCGAGATCGGTCTCTTTGAAATTCGCATCGACCCACCAGCGGCCGCCCTCGATGATAGCGAAGGCGGGTGTGCCGGCCGCAATGACCGTCCCAGGCCGCAGCCGCACATGGGAGGCCCAGCCGGTTGCCGGCGCGGTGATGTGGGTGTTTGCCTGGTCGTCGGTCGCTTTATCGAGCTGCGCCGCTGCCGCGCGAAGTTTCACGGTCGGCGTCGTCACGATCAACGCTTCGTCTTGGGCCTTGGCAAAATCGGCATGGGCTGTGTCAAACGCGGTCACGGCGTCATGCCAGCCTTTCAAGGCATCGGCGAGGTCTTGCGTGGGAGCCATGCCCTGCTTCTGGGCGTCCTTGGCTTTGCGATAAGCCGCCATCGCGTCGCCGAGTGCGGCGCGTTTTGTTTCCAGCGTGTCCGCGGCGTTCTTCAGGCTGTCGGCGGCGGTGCCCGCGGCGTTGGCCGCAGCGTCGAACTGCGCCCGCGCGGCGCGCAAGGCTGCTTCATAAGGCGTGGGATCGAGGTCGAACAAGGGATCGCCCATGGCAACCTTGCTGTCGTCCCGCACATAGACATTCGTTACGACACCGGAAATCTGGGAGGCCACGCGCACGACATTGGTGCCCGTATAGGCGTTGTTGGTCGAGGGGTAGAGTTCGGCGTAGCGCCAATAGGCCAGCACGCCCGCTATCGTTATGGCCAGGAGGACGAAAAGCGCGATCCAGCGGTTTCGAGTAGATGTGCTCTTCGAGCTCTTCGAGGACGTTTTAGCGGCCTTCGTAGCATTCTGAGTCACGACTTTATTTACCTCGGTTCCGGCAATTGGATTTAGGCGGGAGAAGTTTCAAGAACAGCAATTCAAGGTGAAGCACGGCAGAATGATGACGAGGCTTAAACTGCTTAAGGACCACCCGCAAGAATTCCTTCGTTTTGTGGGGCGAGGGCCAGTTCTCCCATAGTCGGCAAGTCCACGCCGAGGCGCACTTAGTCCTTGAGGGCTAGTCTAATCACTTTCCGGGCCTGATTTCATTCTTGTCTTCGACCTCGTATGACTTGCGTTCCTGTTTGATCGGCTTCAAATTGCGTCCATTGAGGGTGCCCGGGGAGAAGACGTCGGGCAATCGCGCGAGTTGGCGCGCCTCGACATTAGTAAAAAGTCGAATGTAAGAGCGTCGAACCTCGCGGATAACGGGTTTCGGTCGGAAGGCCGTGCCTCCTGCTTTTAAGGCCGCTTATGCGTCAGCGGAGCGGGAAGCTGGCTGAAGACCTTGAGAGGACGGGCAAAATGAACACATCCAGATTTATCGCACGGTTGATCGGGCCGCTGTTCCTAGTCATGGGGCTCGGCACGCTGATCGAGGGCGACTTGGTGCGCGCTCTATCACAGGAATTCCTGAGCAATGTCTCGTTGATCTATCTCGCCGGTATGCTGACGCTGGTCGGTGGCCTTGCCATCGTCAACGTCCATAATGTCTGGGAGGCGAATTGGCGCGTCATCATCACCATCTTGGGCTGGCTGTCAGTGATCGGCGGCGTGATCCGGCTCTTGCTTCCGGAGAAGGTCCAGGCGCTCGGCGCGAGCATGCTTACCCATCCCCACGCCATGATTATCAGCGGTGCTGTCATCCTCGTGGTTGGCGTGATCCTCTGTTGGACGGGCTACGAGCTTGCGGGCGAGGATAAGCCGGCCCGCAAACCGAAGTCCAAACCAAAGGCCGCTAGCGCCGCTGCAAAGCCCAAGTCTGCCAAGACCGCCAGGGCTGCTGCAAAGCCGAAGGCCCGTAGGACAGCGGCAAAGCCGAAGCCCCGTAAGGCAGCAGCCAAGTCGCGCGCGCGGGCGGCAGCGTCGCGGAGTACCGCCAAACGGACGGCTTCACGCAAGCCGGCTAAGCGGGCGAGGCCCGCACGCAAGCCACGTAGAACAGTGCGCAAACGCCGCTAAAGACTTTGCGTCGCTAAAGATCTTGGGGGCCCCTTTCGGAAGGGCGCCCCGAGGACTACAATAGGGTTGTTCCGAGGGGAGCCCCAGGCAGGGGCTGAGAGTCCGTTGTCTTGGTATGCGCATTTTGGTGCGTGCCAAGGCCGAAGCGGAGACCCTTCGAACCTGATCCGGGTCATGCCGGCGAAGGGACAGGAACTCGCTCATTGTCCCGATGCCACATTTCCCGAAAAGCATCGCCATTCTCTTGGGATGGCCGCTGGGAGCATCGACGTCATGAATTTACACGACAAGAAAATCACCGCGCCTGAAGTCACCACTGGCCCACTGCCGGGCAGCCGCAAAATCTATTCGTGGCCGGACGGCCATGACGATGTGCGCGTGCCCTTCCGCGAGATCGTGCTGAGCGAGAATGCTCCAGCCTCAAATGGCGACGCGGCAGGCCAACCGCCCTCAAGTAGCGAAGCGGTAGGCCAGAAAAAGACCTTCCAGGTTTATGACACGGCGGGGCCGTACTCTGATCCCGACGCAGACATCGATGTGATGACCGGGTTGGAGCCGGTGCGCGCAGGTTGGATCGCGGAGCGCGGCGGCGTTGAAGCTTATGAGGGCCGCGCCGTTAAGCCCGAAGACAACGGCAATGTTGGCGAGGCGCATATGGCCCGCGCGTTTGTGAATGAGCGCCAGCCATTGCGCGGACTCGCTGGCAAGCCGGTCACTCAGCTTGAGCTGGCGCGCGCCGGGGCCGTGACCAAAGAGATGGTCTATATCGCGCACCGCGAAAATATCGGGCGCCAGCGTGCAGCTGAGGAAGCGGCGGGGCGTCTCGCAGACGGCGATAATTTCGGCGCCGACATGCCGGCTTTCATCACGCCGGAATTCGTGCGCGATGAGGTGGTGCGGGGCCGGGCCATCATCCCGGCCAATATCAATCATCCTGAGTCCGAGCCGATGATCATAGGCCGCAACTTCCTCACCAAAATCAACGCCAATATCGGCAACTCCGCCGTGACGTCATCAGTGGAGGAAGAGGTGGAAAAGATGGTGTGGGCGACCCGTTGGGGCGCCGATACGGTCATGGATTTGTCCACGGGTCGCAATATCCACACCACGCGCGAATGGATCATCCGCAACGCCGCCGTTCCCATCGGTACCGTGCCGATCTATCAGGCTCTAGAGAAGGTCAACGGCGACCCCGTCAAGCTCGACTGGGAGTGCTATCGCGACACGCTGATCGAGCAATGCGAGCAGGGCGTCGACTATTTCACCATCCATGCCGGCGTGCGGCTCGGCTATATCCATCTCACCGCCGACCGGGTGACGGGGATCGTGTCACGCGGCGGCGCGATCATGGCCAAGTGGTGCCTGGCGCATCATCGCGAAAGTTTCCTCTACGAGCGCTTTGAGGACATCTGCGAGATCATGCGCCGCTACGACGTGTCGTTTTCATTGGGTGACGGCTTGCGGCCAGGCTGTATTGCCGACGCCAATGACCGCGCGCAGTTTGCCGAGCTGGAGACGCTGGGCGAGCTGACCAAGATCGCGTGGGATCGCGGCTGTCAGGTGATGATCGAAGGGCCGGGCCATGTGCCGCTGCACAAGATCAAGGTCAATGTGGAGAAGCAGCTGAAGGAATGCGGCGAGGCGCCGTTCTATACACTTGGCCCGCTCGTCACCGACATCGCGCCAGCCTACGACCACATCACGTCTGCCATCGGTGCGGCGATGATCGGCTGGTTCGGCACGGCGATGCTTTGCTACGTGACGCCGAAAGAGCATCTGGGGTTACCCGACCGCGACGACGTGAAGACGGGAGTCATCACCTACAAGATCGCGGCCCATGCCTCCGACCTCGCCAAGGGCCATCCGGCGGCTATGGCGCGCGACAACGCGTTATCGGAGGCACGTTTCGACTTCCGCTGGGACGATCAGTTCAACCTGTCGCTCGATCCAGAGACGGCGCGCTCCTATCACGACGAAACGCTGCCGAAGGAAGCGCACAAGCTGGCGCATTTCTGCTCCATGTGCGGACCAAAATTCTGCTCCATGGAGATCACGCGGGAAGTGCGCGACTACGCCGCCAAGCTCAACGATAAAGAGATGCTCTCAAGTAGCGAAGCGGTAGTGCAGGTAAGGAAACAGGGCATGGCGAAGATGAGCGAGAAGTTTCGCGAGATGGGCAGCGAGGTTTACGTGGAGGAAGAATAATTATGTCCGCTAATGACGGCGGGTTCAAAGGGTGGCCGCAACACTTCAATCTTTGAGGAAGGATGGAGTGTTGAGGAGGGGCTATCGCGGACGGATCTATTTCACGGAGAAGCAGAAGGCGGAGATTTGGGATCGCTGGCAGCGCGGGGAGTCGATGAGCTCGATCGGCCGGAGGTTCGATCGCAACTCCTCTTCGATTTATCCTTTGTTGGCCAGGACGGGTGGCATCCGTCCGTCGGAGCGCCGAAGATCTCGTCTGGCGCTGACGGTTGGCGAACGCGAGGAAATCTCCCGAGGGCTGAGGGCGCAGCTATCTCTCCGAACGATTGCTCGTCAATTACGGCGTGCGCCGTCGACGATCAGCCGCGAGGTGCGGCGCAATGGAGGCTGCATCAGCTACCGAACTGCGCGATCGGACCAGGCGGCCTGGGGACGGGCTCTCCGCCCGAAGTCCTGCAAGCTCGCTTGCCGCCCGGCGCTCTGCCGGACAGTATCGGTTAAGCTTGAGCGCAAGTGGTCGCCGCAGTAGATCGCGGGCTGGCTGAAGCGCAAACATCCCGACGACGAGCACGCCTGCGTGTCCCATGAGACGATCTATCAAAGCCTGTTCATCCAGACGCGCGGCGTGCTGAAGAAAGAACTGCTGGCTCATCTGCGGGCGACCCGCGCGATCCGCCGCTCCCGGCACGCCAGCTTGAAGTGCGACAGGCTCGGCCAGATCAAGGACGCGATCTCCATCCGGGAACGGCCCGCTGCTGTGGAGGACCGTGCCATCCCCGGACACTGGGAAGGCGACCTTATCGCCGGCTCGAGGAACAGCTACATCGCCACCCTGGTCGAGCGTCACTCTCGCTACGTGCTGCTGATCAAGGTTGCGAACAAGGACACTGAAAGCGTGGTGACCGCGCTCGTCGGCCAAGTGCAGCACCTGCCACGGGAACTCCGCCGGTCGCTCACCTGGGACCGCGGCAAGGAGCTCGCCGACCACCAGCGCCTGACGCTGGCCACCGACCTTGAGGTGTACTTCTGCGACCCCCACAGTCCCTGGCAGCGCGGCACCAACGAGAACACCAACCGTCTTCTGCGCCAGTACTTCCCGAAGGGCACCGACCTGTCCGCGCACAGCCAGGCCAAGCTGAACGCCGTAGCGCGCGAGCTTAACGAGCGACCAAGAAAGACGCTGCAGTATCACTCACCAGCGGAGAAGT
>DAOVDX010000112.1 GCA_030669345.1 Methyloceanibacter sp.
GTGGCGAGCGCTGACTATCTGGCTCGTGCCATCGAATTAGCGCGCCGCTTCGATTTTCTGCTCTTCGCCGACGAGTGCTACTCGGAGATCTATGGCGATAAGCCGCCGCCCGGCGCGCTGGAAGTCGCCCAAAGCCGGACCGGGAGCCTTGCCAATGTGGTGGCGTTCCAATCTTTGTCGAAGCGATCCGGTCTGCCGGGTTTGCGCTCGGGCTTTATGGCTGGGGACCCGGATTTTATGGCCGCGCTTGGCCGTTTCCGCAATGTCGCCGCCCCGCAGATCCCGCTACCCATCCAGCATGTTTCGGCCGCCGCCTGGGCCGATGAGGCCCATGTGGAGGCGGGGAGAGCGCTCTATCGCGCCAATTTCGACGTGGCCGATTCGATGCTCAAAGACTGCTATGGCTACCAACGCCCTGCCGGAAGCTTCTTCCTTTGGCTGAATATGGCTGATTTTGGAGGTGGAGAAGCCGCGACGACAACCCTTTGGAAAGGGTGTGGTGTCAAAGTTCTACCGGGGGCCTATCTCACGCAGCCGCTACCCGATGGGACAAATCCGGGTAGGGATTTCATCAGGGTGGCGCTCGTGCGCGACGCGGAGACAACGCGTGAGGCCATGGCGCGCATCGTCGCAACATTGGGTTAGGGCATGTCTACAACAGCAACAACGAGGGGCCGGCGGCGACTGCTGCCGAGCTCGGTAGAATCTGGCCTGCGCCGTCTGGTGTTTGGCACATATGGATTTGGTCTCATCATCGTGGCGAGCGCCGTGTGGGTGAGCCTGGCCAGTTGGTCCGTACACGACCCAAGTCTGAACAACGCAACCCGCGCCATGCCGCACAACCTGCTTGGTGGCTGGGGCGCGGTGACCGCCGACCTCGCCATCCAGTCTCTCGGTCTCGCCGCCATCATCATCTTCTTGCCGCTTGCCGCTTGGGGCTGGCACCTCATGACCCACACGCCGCTGGGTCGCATGAAGTTGCGACTGATCGCGTGGCCTACCTCCATCATTCTGCTGGCGGCAACGCTCGCCGCACTGCCCAAGCCAAAAAGCTGGCCGTTGCCCAATGGCCTCGGCGGCATCTTCGGCGACTTTTTCATGGCCGGCGCTCACATCATCGGAACGTTCCTGCCCGTGTCGGCCGTGTCCTTCGTGGCTGGGCTCGCCTTCTTCATCATCGGCGTTGCGCTTCTGCTCTTTGCCTGCGGCACAAGCACTTCGAAATTGATCGCACTCTGGGCGCCGCGCTCCAGCGCCGCCGGTGAGTGGGCCAATGCCTCGCTCGGCGCCGGCATGCATTTTGTCATGCACTCCACCGCGCTTCTTCGCCGCGTGCTTCGCCGTAAGCCTCGCGCACAAGACAGCGATGGGGACTACGCGAACGAAAACGCTGGCGACAAATGGGAAGACGCGCGACCGCACCTGGGTGCCAATGGCCGCATCGAGCCGTCATTCGGTTTGGCGCCAATCGTCGACGAGGACGCGCGCTACGAAGATGCGAACTACGACGACGAGAACGAAGACGAGTCCGGCGACGCAGGCGAGGTTGAGGGCGATTTCCACATCACCCGCCTTGACCGGACTGCGAAGAAGAAGAGACGGAGGCGGACGACCATCTCGCGCGATCGCGCGCCGGACGGACCCTTCGCTCTGCCCTCGCTCAAGCTGCTGCAGCGGCAGCCGCGCATCGCCCGCGACCAAGCCATCAGTGACGAGGTCCTTCAGGAGAACGCGCGCGAACTTGAAGGTGTGTTGCAAGACTTTGGTGTTAAAGGCGAAATCACCAATGTACGCCCCGGCCCCGTGGTCACACTGTATGAGCTAGAGCCCGCGCCCGGCACTAAATCTTCACGCGTCATTGGGCTGTCCGACGACATCGCCCGGTCCATGAGCGCCATCGCCGCGCGTGTCGCCGTGGTGCCTGGCCGCAACGCCATCGGCATCGAGTTGCCGAACGACCGGCGCGAGATGGTGATGCTGCGCGAGATGTTCGAGTTCTCCGATTTTCAGGAGACCGATGCGCGACTGCCCTTAGCGCTCGGCAAAACCATCGGTGGCGAGCCGATGATCGCCGACCTGTCCCGCATGCCGCATCTCTTGATCGCCGGCACCACCGGCTCGGGCAAGTCCGTCGGCATCAACACCATGATCTTGTCGTTGCTTTACCAGCTGTCGCCGGAGCAGTGCAAGTTCATCATGATCGACCCGAAGATGCTGGAGCTGTCCGTCTATGACGGCATTCCGCATCTCCTCGCGCCCGTGGTCACCGACCCCAAGAAGGCGGTGGTCGCACTCAAATGGACCGTGCGCGAAATGGAGGAGCGTTACAAACGCATGTCGAAACTCGGTGTGCGCGACATCAAGGGCTACAACGCTCGCATCCGGCAGGCGGAAGAGAAGGGCGAAATGCTCTCCCGCACGGTGCAGACGGGCTTCGATCGCGAGACTGGCCGCGCCATCTACGAGCAAGAAGAGATGGACTACGAGGCCATGCCTTACATCGTCGTAATTGTCGACGAGATGGCGGACCTCATGATGGTGGCAGGTAAGGACATCGAGGCCACGGTGCAGCGGCTGGCTCAGATGGCACGTGCCGCCGGCATCCATCTCATCACGGCGACACAGCGGCCGAGCGTCGACGTCATCACCGGCACGATCAAGGCGAACTTCCCGACGCGGATTAGCTTCCAAGTCACGTCGAAGATCGACAGCCGCACCATTCTCGGTGAGCAAGGCGCCGAGCAATTGCTCGGTCAGGACGACATGCTCTACATGGCAGGTGGCGGCCGCATCATCCGCGTGCATGGACCCTTCGTCGCCGACGAAGAGGTCGAGAAGATCGTGCGCCACCTCAAGAAGCAGGGCGTGCCGGCTTATCTCGATGCGGTCACCGACGATCCCGAGGCTGAGGCCGAAGACGGCCCGGGCGCCGCGGAAACGGGCGGGTCGGGCAACGAGCTCTACGACCAGTCCGTTGCCGTCGTGCTGCGCGACCGCAAAGTGTCGACAAGCTACATTCAGCGCCGGCTGGGCATTGGCTATAACCGTGCCGCGACCTTGATCGAGCGCATGGAGAGCGAGGGGCTGATCGGCTCTGCCAATCATGCCGGGAAGCGTGAGATTCTGGTGGGCGAGGACGCAGAAGCGCCCTACTAGGGTGCTTTAGGGTGCCACTGCCAAGAAGTTGACCAGATTTGGCGGAATCATCTAGCCAATGTCTCTTAGTCCTAGCCCAGGCCGTCCCAAACCAAGCCGGACGCCTCGAAGGGGGGTTTATGACAAGCCGCAGTGCCAGTGCCGCCAGGCTGCTCTTTGGTCTGCCCATCGCCTTAGGTTTCACCATGGGGCTCGCGCTCGCCCAAGACGGCGCGACCTCCGTGCAAAAAACCCCTCTGACCACCGGCACGGCTGGATCCGATACCGCCCCGGAAAGCGCGCTCCGCCCCTCCATCGGGAAGGATGTCCTTCCCCCCGGCAGCGGCGCACCTGTTGGTGAGATCGTGCCGTCGTCCCTGGATGAGGGCGCGAGCTGGGAAGCGGCTGTGGAGGCCGCCAAGGCGCCCACACCACTCATTGCCGCCGAGCAGGACGAGGCCGTTGCCCGCATCAATGCCTATTTCAATGGGATGACCAATCTGCAGGGCCGCTTCGAGCAGTTCGATCCCAGCAATAAGCGCACCACCGGCCGTTTCTATGTGCAGCGCCCTGGCAAAATCCGCTTCGACTATGCGCCGCCGAGCGCGTTGCGCATTGTCGCCGATGGCAATTCGCTGGCGATCGAAGACTCGGACCTGAAGACGGTGGAGAAATATCCCATCAAATCGACGCCGTTCCGCCTATTGCTTGGCGACACCGTCGATCTCGGCCGGGACGCACGCATCGTTGGCGTTGAGCGTCAGGACGGTGAGCTTGCGATCTCGCTCGAAGAGCGGGACGGTGGCGCTGGCGGCCGCATCAAGCTTTCCTTCCATTCAGATGACGGCCTCAAGCTGAAGGAATGGATGATCACGGACGCTCAAGGGCTGTCGACACGGGTGATCGTCAACAACGTGGTCGCTGGGCGGAAAGTGGCCATCGACTTCTTCCAGTCGAAAGACAAGTTCTCGCCCTTCCAATAGGCGCGCCTGGCCACATTTCCAAGGCCCGCGGACCCTTCAAAAATCTATTATAGATCAGGGCGTTAGATTCACAGGCCGGGGATGTTTACGTCTCGTTAAATTTTCCAAACGATGGGCGTTGAAATCGCCCGGCCATCTACATATCTGTTGTTCAGAAGCGGACCACATCGCTTTCATCGGTAGTGCCCCCCGTCTAGCCGAAGATGTGGTCTGTTCGTGCCGGCTTCCCTCCCGGTACGCGCGAAAAACGCGCTTCTTGACGCCCAGCCACGCGCAGCGGCTGGGCGTCTTCTTATGTGGGCCTGTTGAATACCGGCATAACCCTCTGAATCCGCAACGCGAACCCTTGCTGTCACGAGCTTTGCGCCATAGGCCCTAGGCATGCGTTTTCGGCTCGCCACCTGGAATATTAACTCGGTGCGGATCAGGCTCGACCTGATCGAGCGCTTCGTGCGCGCCCATGAGCCCGACATCCTCTGCCTGCAAGAGATCAAATGCCAGGAGAGCCAATTTCCCTTTGAGGCCCTGCAGGCGCTCGGTTTTCCGCATATCGCGGTCGCCGGCCAGAAGGGCTATCACGGCGTCGCCACGCTCTCCCGCCTGCCCTTCAAGCTCGGCGAGCGCCGGGATCTCTGTGGCCGGGGCCATGCCCGCCATCTCTCGATCAAGCTCGACGGCGCGGAGGCAGGCCAAAAACCCATTGTCGTCCATAACCTCTATGTCCCAGCGGGGGGCGATATCCCCGATCCCGTGATCAACGACAAATTCCAGCACAAGCTGGACTATCTCGACGCCATGACCGCGTGGTTTAGCGGGCACCGGACCAAGACCAAGAACCGCATGATCCTGGTGGGCGACCTCAACGTGGCGCCGCTGCCGACCGATGTCTGGTCTCACAAGCAGCTCTTAAAAGTGGTCAGCCATACGCCGCCCGAGACCGAACGTTTCGAGCAGGTGATGGCCTCCCATGAGTGGATCGACGTGATGCGGCGGCATGTGCCGGCTGAAGAGAAGCTGTTCACCTGGTGGAGCTATCGCAATCGCGATTGGCGGGTATCGAACCGCGGACGCCGTCTCGACCATATCTGGGCGACGCAGGCGCTTGGCGAGGCTGCCGTCTCAATGTCGGTGATCGAGGAGACGCGCGACTGGACCCGCACCTCCGACCACGTGCCAGTGATCGCCGATTTCGAAATTTAAGTTGAGCTTTACGGGACGAGCTTGTAGCCGCCGGTCTCGGTGATCAGCAGTTCGGCTTGCGAAGGATCCTTCTCGATCTTCTGGCGCAAGCGATAGATATGAGTCTCCAGCGTATGCGTGGTGACGCCAGCGTTATAGCCCCACACCTCATGCAGAAGAACGTCGCGGGTCACGACACGCTCCCCGGCGCGATAGAGATATTTGAGGATCGAGGTCTCTTTCTCGGTGAGCCTAATCTTGCCGCCAGCCTCATCCAGGAGCAGCTTCGACGCCGGGCGGAATGTGTAGGGCCCGATGGTGAAGACGGCATCCTCACTTTGCTCGTGCTGCCGGAGCTGCGCGCGAATGCGGGCCAGCAGCACGCCAAGGCGGAACGGCTTGGTCATGTAATCGTTGGCGCCGGACTCGAGCCCAAGAATGGTATCGGCGTCGGAGGTCTGCGCCGTGAGCATGATGACCGGGCCCTTGAAGCCGCCGCGCCGCAGAAGCTTGCAAGCCTCGCGGCCATCGAGATCGGGCAGGCCCACATCAAGCAGAACGAGGTCCACATGACCGCCACGCGCTTGCTTCAACCCTTCCTGGGCCGTCGAGGCGAGCATGGTCTCGAACTCCTCGTGCAGAGACAGCTGCTCGCTCAGGGACTCGCGAAGCTCATCGTCATCGTCGATGATGAGAATCTTGCGCGCATTGCTCATAGGCGGTTCCTTGTTGGCCACTCGGTTGGCCGGTCTTTGGGCGTGATCCCTCTTCAAGGGTTGTAAGGGGGGCTTGGCCCGGCCACAAGCGTGACGAGACGACCATAAGGGCCAAAAAAGGCTTATCAGCTATGCAGGTCAACCGGAGGAAGCCAATTGTGGTGCGGCGCGCGCCGGGGCGCCCGTGTGAAGCGCGGGTCCTGCTCGCCCATGGCGTGCGACGCGCAGCGATTGGCCGGGGAAGCATTCGTGCCCTGAAACACGAGGGTGACGGGGGCACGCCGCTGGGGCGTTTTCCCGTTCGCGGCGTTCTCTATCGGGCCGATCGAACGTCCCGCCCTGCCACGCATCTACCGGTCCGTGCCATCCGTGACAGAGATGGCTGGAGCGACGATCCTGTAGA
>DAOVDX010000099.1 GCA_030669345.1 Methyloceanibacter sp.
CCTCGCTTGACGGTGAGCAGCTCGAGGGCGATCGCCTCGCGGCGTAAGGTGAGACGATCCTGGCTTCAGCCTTCCCCATCGGCATCGACGCGGCGGCATTCCGCAAACTTGCCGAGAGCGAGAGCGAGAAAGGCCCCGTACTCCCTGATCTCGGAGACGAGATGAAGACGATCATCGGCGTCGACCGTCTCGACTACACGAAGGGGCTGCCTGATCGGTTACGCGCTTTCGAGATGCTGCTGGAGGAGTTTCCCGAGCATCGCGGCAAGGTACGGCTCGTGCAGATCGCGCCGGCCACGCGCGAGTCGCTGCCCGTCTATCAGACAATCCGCGAAGAGGTGGAGCATCTGGTTGGCCGCATCAATGGCCGGTTTGGCGACATGCGCTGGACGCCGATCAGGTATCTCCATCGTGGTTTTCCCCAGGACCTTCTGACCCGCCTCTACCGGCAGAGCGCTGTCGGGCTCGTCACGCCGCTGCGCGACGGCATGAATCTTGTGGCCAAGGAATACATCGCGGCGCAGGCGCCCCAAGACCCTGGCGTTCTGGTTCTGTCGCGCTTTGCCGGCGCCGCCGAGCAGCTCCGCGAGGCGCTCCTCGTCAATCCACACGACATCAACGAAATGGCCCGTGCCCTGGATCGTGCGCTGACCATGCCCCGCCAGGAGCGCTGGGCCCGCCATAGCCGGCTCTGGCAGTGCATCGATACCTATGATCTCGCCGACTGGCGCGACAACTTCATCCAGTCCGTCGCCAATTCTGATGCCGAGCCGGTCAATCTCACCCCCAAAAAACAAGGCACTGCCTAGCCGCTCGCTCAGCGCCACCTCCCCTAGGCGCCCAGCAAGGCGTCCGCCCGTGGCCTGCGATGAATCCTGGCCTGAAACCATCAAGCCCCTTACTTTTCTCCTGAGTTACGCCTATTTAGGGCGCCCCTAGTAACGTGGTCACAGACGGCCCCAGCCATTCGAGCTGCCATGATCGATCGCAACGACCGGCACTGGTACAAGAACGCCGTCATCTACGAACTGCACATCAAGGCGTTCTTCGATTCTGACAATGACGGCATCGGCGACTTCGCCGGCCTGATGCAGAAACTCGACTATCTTCAGGAGCTGGGCGTCACGGCAATCTGGCTGCTGCCGTTCTATCCGTCGTCGTTCCGCGATGACGGCTACGACATCGCCGACTACATCTCTATCCATCCCAGCTACGGTACCATGCGCGACTTCCGCCAGTTCGTGGCGGCGGCACATGCGCGTGACATCCGGGTCATCACCGAGCTGGTGGTCAACCACACCTCCGACCAGCACCCGTGGTTCCAACGGGCGCGCGCCGCCAAGCCGGGCTCGGTCTGGCGCGATTACTATGTGTGGAGCAACACCGACCAGAAATATCCCGACACCCGGATCATCTTTCTCGACACCGAGACGTCGAACTGGACCTGGGATCCCGTCGCCAAGGCCTATTTCTGGCACCGCTTCTATTCGCACCAGCCCGACCTCAACTACGACAACCCCCGCGTCCTCGCCGACATCCTGCGCGTGTTGCGCTTCTGGCTCGACATGGGCGTGGATGGCTTAAGGCTCGACGCGGTTCCTTATCTTCTGGAACGTGAAGGCACCAACAACGAGAACCTGCCCGAAACCCATGAGATCCTGAAACGCTTCCGCGCCGAACTCGACGAGCGCTACCCCGACCGCATGCTGCTGGCCGAGGCCAATCAATGGCCGGAGGACACGCGTCCGTATTTCGGGGACGGTGACGAATGCCACATGGCGTTCCACTTTCCGCTGATGCCGCGCATCTTTATGAGTCTAGCGCGCGAAGACCGCTATCCCATCACCGATATCATCAGCCAGACGCCGTCCATTCCCGAAGACTGCCAATGGGCGATTTTCCTACGGAACCATGACGAGCTGACACTCGAGATGGTGACCGACACCGAGCGCGACTATCTGTGGGAGACCTACGCCACGGATCAGCGGGCGCGGCTCAATCTCGGCATCAGGCGCCGCCTCGCGCCACTCCTCGACAACGACCGCCGCAAGATTGAGCTTCTGACTGGTCTGCTGCTGTCCATACCTGGAACACCGATCCTTTATTACGGCGATGAAGTCGGCATGGGCGACAATTTCTATCTCGGCGACCGCGACGGTGTGCGTACGCCGATGCAATGGTCGGCCGACCGCAATGGCGGCTTCTCGCGCGCCGATCCTCAGCGTCTCTATTTGCCGCCGATCATGGACCCAATCTACGGCTACGAGACCGTCAATGTGGAAGCGCAACAGAGCCACGCAAGCTCGCTGTTCAATTGGACCAAGCGGACAATCGCCGTGCGCCAGTCGCACAAGGCGTTTGGCCACGGCAATATGAAGTTCTTGCGCCCCAGCAACCGCAAAGTGCTGGCTTATCTTCGCGAGCATAATGGCGACGTGCTGCTGTGCGTGTTCAACCTGGCGCGCTCGGCGCAAGCCGTTGAGCTCGATCTTTCGGCGCAGAAGGGGAAGGTCCCGGTCGAAATGAGCGGCGCCTCCGCCTTCCCACCAATCGGTACGCTGCCCTATCTGCTGACGCTCCCGGCCTACGGATTTTATTGGTTCACGCTTGCCGACGCCTCGCGCCTGCCCACCTCGCCCGATATTGAACCGGAGTCGCTGCCGGAGCTTGAGACGCTCGTGCTCGGTGAAGGGTGGAACGTCGTGGAAAGCCAGCGCGGCGAGCCCGAGCGCATTGACCGCTTCGTCCACGAGACGTTGCCTACCTATATTGCCCATCAGCGTTGGTTCGGACCCAAGGACGCGATCATCAAGTCGGCCACGCCCCGGCGCATTGGCGAGCTTCCGTTACCGGACGAAGAAAGCTTCCTGCTTCTCACCGCCAGTCTCGTGCTGCTGGATGGCTCAACCCAGCGCTATTTCTTGCCGCTCGCGCTCGCCTGGGGGGAGGAAGAACTCCGGCACGACAGTCCCCTGCTCCCATATTTGCTGGCCAAAATCAGACGTGGGTCCCGGTCAGGCATCGTCTTCGACGCAGCGGCCGGTGAGACCTTCCCCAGAATGATGCTGAAAGCGATGGTGGAGCAGGACACGCTGCCGGGCACCGACGGCGAGCTGCGCTTTGAAGCCTCCGACGCGCTCCGGGCGCTCGACCTTTCGAAAGACCTGGCCGTGCATCGCATCGGCATCGGCGATCACGCCCACACATCGCGAACCCTCGGTGACCGTGTGAGCCTCAAGATTGCGCGGCGACTCCGCCCCGGCATGGACCCAGGCATCGAGATGGGGCGCTTCCTCACCAAGGCCGGCTTCGCCAACAGCCCCACTTATCTCGGCTCCATCGAGCATATCGACAAAGACGGCACGCCGACCGCACTGGCGACGGCCTTCGCCCACATCCGCAATCAGGGCGACGGCTGGACGGTCGTGGTCAACGCGCTCGACCGCGAGTTGGAAGAGGCAAGCCTCGCCGGCCTCAGCAGCGAGGACGGCAAGAAGGGCATTCCCTATTCGCTGTCCTTGATCGAGACCATCGGACGGCGCACCGGCGAACTCCATCGCGCTTTCGCCTCCGCCGGGGATAGCAATCCGGACTTCGCACCCGAGCCGGTCACCAGCAGCGATCTTGAGGCATGGCGCGCCAAAACGATGGCCCACGCCGAGGAAGCCTTCACTTATTTAAAGAACCTGCCCGACGAGGCCGACGAGGAAGCGCGCGAGCTGGGCGCCACGCTGCTCGGCCTCCGCGAGGCCATGCTTCGGCGCGTCGACACGCTCGTTCCCAAGATTGCTCGGGGCAACAAGCTCCGCCTGCACAACGACTATCACTTGTCGAAAGTCCTGGTCGCCGAGAACGATGTCTACATTGTCGACTTCGAAGGCGAGCCAGACCGTCCGGTTGAGGAGCGCCGCCAGAAGGGTCCGCCCTCGCGCGACATCGCCACCATGCTGCGGTCCTTAGACTATGCAGCGCGCATGGCCATCGGCCGTCAGAAGCAACGCGGCGCAAGCCAGCTCGACGAGATCGAGACCCTCGCGCTTGAATGGCGCTCCCACGCCGAGCGCAGATTCCTCCGAGCCTACGGCATGGCGCGGGACGACTCCTTGAGCGGATCGCATCTTGCCGGCGGCGAGCTGCTGCCGATGTTCCTGGCTGACAAGCTGTTCCATGAAATCATCTATGAAGGGACGAACCGTCCCATGTTGCTGTCCATCCCCTTGCGCGCCGCGCTTGAACTGGTCGCGCCCGCGGACGGCCCCACCGAGGAGATCGGCACGTGACGGCGCGCTTCGCGCACACTTTGCCGTGGGGAACTGAACTCGTTGATGGCGGGGCGCGCTTTAGGCTGTGGGCACCGGCGCAGGACGAGCTCTCTGTCCTCGCCGAAAGCGGCACCCAGATTCCAATGACCAAAACAACCGATGGCTGGTTCGAGGTCACGACTGACGCCGTATCTCCCGGAGACGGGTATCATTTTGTCCTGGCCGACGGCATGCGCGTAGCTGATCCCGCAGCGCGCGCGCAGATGAATGACGTGCATGGCATGAGCCGGCTCGTCGACCCGCTGAGCTATGACTGGCGGACTCCGGACTGGAAGGGACGCCCCTGGGAAGAAGCCGTCATCTACGAGCTGCACACCGGAACCTTCTCAGCCGAAGGCTCATTCGACGGCGTCGCTCGCGATCTGGACCGCCTCGTTGATATCGGCGTCACGGCCATCGAGATCATGCCGGTGGCGCAGTTCGCTGGAAATCGTGGCTGGGGATATGACGGCGTGCTGTTCTACGCGCCGCACATTGCCTATGGCGGCCCGGAAGGGCTGAAGCGCCTCGTTGACGCGGCCCACGAGCGCGGCCTCATGATCGTGTTGGACGTCGTCTATAATCATTTCGGCCCGGAGGGGAATTATCTCCACCTCTATGCGCCGGACTTCTTCGATCCAAAACGCCGCACGCCTTGGGGAAGCGCCATCGCCTTCGAGCGCAAACCGGTGCGCGAGTTCTTCCTGCACAACATGCTCTACTGGCTCGAGGAGTTTCGCTTCGACGGTTTGAGGTTCGACGCCATCGACCACATCAGAGACTCGAGCGACGAGCCGGTCCTCATCGAGATGGCGCGCGAGGTCCGAACCCGCTTTCCCGATCGGCACATCCATCTCACCATCGAGGACGAGGACAACTCGACGCGGCTCCTAAAGTACGACGGTGACAACCGCCCGCGCCTGTTCACCGCTGCATGGAACGACGACTGGCATCACGCCATGCATGCGCTGCTGACGGGCGAGAGCGCCGGCTACTATCAGGACTACGCCGACGCACCAGCCAAGCGCATCGCCGAGACCATGGCGCTCGGCTTTGGCTATCGGGGAGAACCGTCGCCCTATCATGGCGGCCGGATACGCGGCGAGTCTTCGGCGCATCTGCCGCCAATCGCTTTCGTCGATTTTCTCCAAAACCACGATCAGGTGGGAAACCGCGTGCGCGGCGACCGCCTCACCCATCTCGCGCCGGCACAAGCCGTGGAAGCGGCACTGACGCTGCTGATGCTCTCCCCGCATATCCCGCTTCTCTTCATGGGCGAGGAATATGGTGAGGAAAATCCGTTCTATTTCTTCACCGACTTCACCGGCGACCTTGCAGAAGCGGTGCGTAAAGGACGAAACAACGAGTTCCGCAACAACAATGCGTTTGCCGAAGCGAGTGCGGAAGACCTCGTTCCCGATCCGAATGCGCCGGAAACCTTCGCCACATCGCAGCTTGCACCCAAAACATCCGCACGGGCGAGATTCGTGAAGCGCCTCATCGCAGCGCGCTTCGAGCACATCGTGCCGCAGCTTGCACACATTGGCGGCGGTGCGGGCACGGTAGAAGCCCTCGAAGACAACGCCTTTGCCGTGAGCTGGAAGCTCGCCGATGGTGCTAGACTGGTGCTCATTTCCAATCTCGCCGACACAAGCGCCGAGCTTTCCCTAAAGGAAACGGGCGTTCCATTCTTCGCCTATCCCGACGACGCGAGCGCAAAGCTCGCGCAAGGCAATTTCCCGCCTTGGTCGTTGGTGGCCTCAATTTCCGGTCAGGAGTAACCCATGCCCGATCGGCTCGACAAATTGGCAAAACGGTTCGGTATCGCCGAAGGCTATTTCAGCGAGAAGGGCGATTGGGTTGCCACGGCTTCCGAGACCAAGACGAAGGTGCTGGAAGCCATAGGCGTCCCGGTCGGCAAGACCGACGCCGATCACCCCATGCCGAAAACACCCCCGGCCGACGATGTGGCGGGGCTCTCAGGCAGCGCCTACTGGCCACGGTTTCTGGTCGATCAGCGCGCGTGGGGGCTCGCGGTGCAGACCTATGCTCTGCGTTCGGACCGTAACTGGGGCATTGGCGATTTCGAGGACCTTGCCCGTTTTGCCGAATTCGCCGCGAGCCTCGGCGCTGACTTCGTTGGCGTCAGCCCTTTGCATGCGTTGTTCATGGCCGATCCTTCGCGCATCAGCCCCTACAGCCCCTCGACGCGCGACTTCCTCAACCCGCTTCTGATCGCACCTGATCGCGTGCCGGGCTTTGTGGACCTGCCTGAGCGCGCCGAACTCGAGGCGGAGCTGGAGGACTTGCGGAACACCGAGCTCGTGGACTACCCGGTGGTTCATCGGGTGAAGCTCCGCGCGTTCGAAGCTTTGTTTTCCCATTTCGAGAAGAATGCGAACGAAAGCGCCAAGACGGCTTTCGAGCAGTTCCGGCACGCGCAGGGCGACGCTCTTGAGGGCCATGCGCTCTACGAGGCGCTGTCGGAGCGCTTCGTGGCCGAAGGCGGCTACGTGGCGTGGATGACCTGGCCCGAGGAATACCAAGACCCGGATAATATCGCCGTGCGCGACTTTGTCCGTGGCGCCAAGCCACGCATCGACTTCCACGCTTGGCTGCAATGGATCGCCGACATACAGGTCACCAATGCTCGTGAGCGCGCCAAGGCGGCGGGCATGCGCATCGGGCTTTATCTCGATCTCGCAGTTGGTCTCTCCCCGGATGGCTCGCGGTGCTGGATCGGTGGCCCGGCCATCGCCCGTCACGCGCGGATTGGTTGCCCGCCCGACCCGTTCGCCACCGCTGGCCAGGATTGGGGCCTCGTGCCCTTCTCACCCGTAGGACTTTCGGAAGAGCGCTTCGAGCCCTACCGCTCGGTGCTCCGGTCAAACATGCATCACTCCGGCGCATTGCGGATCGACCACGCCATGGGCCTGCAACGGCTTTATTGGATTCCAGAAGGCAACACCGCCGCGGACGGCGCCTATGTCGCCTATCCCTTCCGCGAGATGCTAGAAGGTGTGATCGAGGAATCGTGGATTTCCCAGACCATCATCATCGGCGAGGACCTTGGCACCGTACCGCCGGGCTTTACCGA
>DAOVDX010000015.1 GCA_030669345.1 Methyloceanibacter sp.
GTTGCGGAAATAGACGACGACGATGGCCAAGCCGATCGCGGCTTCTGCCGCCGCCACGGTGAGGACGATCAGGGCAAATATCTGGCCAACGAGATCGCCGTGGAATGACGAGAAAGCGACGAGGTTGATATTGACTGCCAACAGCATCAGTTCGATCGACATCAGAATGACGATGACATTCTTGCGATTAAGGAAGATGCCGAAAATCCCAAGCGTGAACAGGATCGCGGCAACGGTTAGGTAATGGGACAGGCCAATGGTCATTTGAGCCCCTTCCCCGTTTCGACCTTGACCACTTCGACGCCCTCTTCGCGCGTGCGGCCAACCTGCGCGGCGATGGATTGCCGGCGCACGTCGCGCTTGTGGTGAAGTGTCAGAACGATGGTGCCGATCATGGCCACGAGCAGGATGAGAGCGGCGGACTCGAACAGATAGACGTAGCGGGTATAGAGAATCTCGCCGAGCGCTTGTGTATTGCTGACTGTCGACATGTTTGGCGTTGGTGCGTCGCTGAACAGCAACGGCGCCGTGACCCAGGCCCCAACCACGAAGACGAGCTCTACGAGCAGCAGAAGGCCGACAATGGCGCCGACGGGCAGATATTTAAGGAAGCCCGCGCGCAGCTCGGCGAAGTCAACGTCGAGCATCATCACCACGAATAGGAACAACACCATCACGGCGCCCACATAGACGACGATTAAAATCATCGCGAGGAACTCAGCGCCGAGCAGCACGAACAGGCCCGCCGCGTTGAAGAATGCGAGAATCAAGAATAGGACCGCGTGCACGGGGTTCTTGGTGGCGATCACCATGAAGGCGGCGCCGACGCACATGATGGCGAAGAGATAGAAGAACAACGCGGGCAGCATCAGACAGCCTTCTTCGTGCTGGCTAGATCGTCAAAAAATGCACCCGGCACAATGGCCGGGCCGTCGAATAGGTGAACGCCTCCAAACACGCCGTGCGCCCTCATCGATATGGCGCGTCGAGTGCGATGTTCTTGGCGAGCTCTCGCTCCCAGCGGTCGCCATTCGAAAGCAGCCGCTCTTTGTCGTAGTAAAGCTCTTCGCGGGTCTCTGTGGCGAACTCGAAATTCGGTCCCTCCACAATGGCTTCGACCGGACAAGCTTCCTGGCAGAAGCCGCAATAGATGCACTTCACCATGTCGATGTCATAGCGGGTGGTGCGGCGCGTGCCGTCATTGCGCCGGGGCCCCGCCTCGATGGTGATGGCCTGCGCCGGGCAGACGGCCTCGCAGAGCTTGCAAGCGATGCAACGCTCTTCGCCATTCGGATAGCGCCGCAGAGCATGTTCGCCACGAAAACGGGGGCTGAGCGGTCCTTTCTCGAAGGGATAATTGACCGTCGCCTTGGGCCGGAAGAAATATTTCATGGCAAGCCAAAAGGCTGACAGAAATTCTATCAGCAGAAGCGACTTCGCAGCTTGGGCAACGCGTGACACGCGCTGAACTCCTCTCAAAAGCCGTATTGCCATAGCCGCAGGACAGCGGCCACGACGACGACAGCGGCGAGCGATAAGGGCAGAAAGACCTTCCAGCCAAGCCGCATCAGCTGGTCGTAGCGATAACGCGGCACCATGGCCTTGACCATGGAGACAAGGAAGAACAGGAAGCCTACTTTCAGGACGAACCATAGCATGCCGGGTATCCAGGTGAAGGGCGCCACCTCGAACGGCGGCAGCCATCCGCCGAGGAACAGCACCGTTCCCAGCCCGCAAAGCAGGAGGATGGAGACATACTCGCCCAGCATGAAAAGCATGTAGGGGGCGGAGGAATATTCGACCATGTAACCGGCGACGAGCTCCGACTCAGCCTCAAGCAGATCGAAGGGCGGCCGGTTGGTCTCGGCCAGCATCGAGATGAAGTAGATGACGAACATCGGAAACAGCGGCAGCCAATACCAGCCGAACATTCCGAGCCCACGATTCTGAGCCTCGACGATGTCCGTCAGGTTCAGCGAGCCGGCGCAAAGCAGCGCGGTGATGATGACGAAGCCGATGGAGACTTCATAGGAGACCATCTGGGCGGCGGAACGCAGCGCGGCGAGAAAGGCGTATTTCGAGTTCGACGCCCAGCCGGCGATGATCACGCCATAGACCTGCAGGCTGGAGATGGCGAAGATGTAGAGGACGCCCACATTGATATTGGCGACGGCCCATCCCTTGGTGACCGGCATCACGGCCCAGGCGGAAATCGCCAGGCCTGCGGTGAGGATTGGTGCGAGCAGGAAGAGGCCTTTGTTGGCGCCCGCCGGAATGATCGCCTCTTTGAGCATGAATTTGATGAGGTCGGCGAAGGACTGCCACAGTCCGAATGGACCGACGACGTTCGGTCCGCGCCGCATCTGGACCGCGGCCCAGATCTTGCGGTCGGCCAAAAGCGTGAAGGCGATGACGATCAAAAGCACCACGATCATCACGACGCTCTGCGCCACGATGAGGAAGGTCGGCAGACCGAAATGGGTCCAGAACTCAGCCATCGGTGCCGGTCGCCTTCTCGGAGCCATCCGCGTGCATCGCGCTTAAGCTCGCCATGATGGATGAGGCGCGCGCGACCGGATTTGAAAGATAGTAGTCTTCGATTTTGAGGCCGAAGCGCTCCCTGCCCGGCTTAGCGGCTTTGGACGCAAGCTTGATAATGGCCGCCACGTCGGACGGCTCGATGAGATCGAGCAGCGCCAGGTTCGGGTGGACCTCATACATCTTGGCGCGAAGGTCTTGCAGGCTGTCGAAGGGCAGCGCCTGCCCCAGGACTGCCGACAGCGCGCGCAGGATCGTCCAGTCTTCACGCGCATCGCCGGGCGGGAAGATGGCTCGCGCCGTCATTTGCGCCCGGCCTTCGGTGTTCACATAGGTGCCGTCTTTTTCCGTGTAGGCCGCGCCTGGCAAAATCACGTCGGCGCGATGGGCGCCCTGATCGCCGTGGCTGCCTTGATAGATGACAAACGCTTTGCCGAGCCGGTCCATATCAATCTCGTCGGCGCCGAGCAGATAGACGACATCCATATTGCCCTTGCCCGCCGCGTCGAGAATGGCTTCGACATCGAGATCCTTCTTGCCGGGCACGAAACCGAGATCGAGACCGGCAGCCCTTGCGGCCGCGTCGTGCAACACGTTGAAGCCGTTCCAGTCGCCGTCCAGCGCGCCAATCGTCTTGGCGGCTTTGGCTGCTAGCGTCAGGACCGCGGCGCCATCGGGCCGTGCGAGCGCCGCTTGGCCGACAATGACCATCGGATGCTTGGCGTCTTTCAATGCCTTCACGAAAGCATGGGAGCCATCGGCGATCTTGGCCAAAGCCTCAGGACCAGCGCCGAGATAGTCATAGCCGTAAGTGAGGTCCGCTTCCGTGCCGATCAGGCCGATGGGCAGACGCTGTTCGGCTTTCCGCCAGCGTGTGTGGATGCGGGCGTTCAGCACTGGGGCTTCCACGCGCGGATCGGTGCCGATCAACAGGAAGGCATCGGCATCGTCGATACCGGCGATTGTGGTGTTGAAGAGATAGGTCGCGCGGCCCAACGCAGGATCGAGTTTAGCGCCGTCTTGGCGGCAATCGATATTGGGCGAGCCGATCTGTTCCGCGAGCTGTTTCAGCGCGAATATTTCTTCAGCCGCGGATAAGTCTCCGGCGATGGCGGCAAAGCGCGCGCCATCGAGACCCTTCAGCTTCTTGGCGATGACGCCGAAGGTTTCGTCCCAAGTCGCGGGCTCAAGCTTGCCGCTCCGCCGCACGTAAGGCTGGTCGAGGCGTTGGGTCCGCAGGCCGTCCCACACATGCCGCGCCTTGTCGGAAATCCACTCTTCGTTGATGGCGTCGTTGATGCGCGGCAGGATGCGCAAGACTTCGCGGCCACGGGCATCGACCCTGATGGCGCTGCCGATGGCGTCCATGACATCGATGGACGGTGTCTTGGCCAGTTCCCAGGGCCGCGCGATATAGGCATAGGGCTTGGAGGTCAGCGCGCCGACTGGACAAAGATCGACCACATTGCCTGAAAGGTTCGAGCGCATGCCGTGCTCGAGATAGGTGGTGATCTCCGTGTCTTCGCCGCGACCAATGGAGCCGAGTTCATCGACGCCGGCAACCTCGGTCATGAAGCGCACACAATGCGTGCAATGGATGCAGCGTGTCATGGATGTCTTGATGAGCGGCCCGAGATATTTGTCCGTCACGGCGCGCTTATTGTCTTGGAAGCGCCCGGCGTCATAGCCATAGGCCATCGTCTGATCTTGCAGATCGCACTCGCCACCCTGGTCGCAGATCGGGCAGTCCAGCGGATGGTTGATCAGAAGGAATTCAAGCGTGCCCTCGCGCGCCTTCTTGGCCGTCGGGGACTCGGTCATGATTGTGGGCGGCGTTCCGTCCCGGCCGAGACGCAGATCGTTGACCGACATGGCGCAGGACGCCACGAGCTTCGGCATGCCGGCGATCTCCACCAGGCACATGCGGCAATTGCCGGCGATGGAGAGGCGCTCGTGGAAACAGAAGCGCGCGATCTCGACGCCGACAAGCTCGCAAGCCTGGATCAGCGTGATGCCATCCGGCACGTCATGCTCGACATCATTGATGATCAGTTTCGGCATAAGTGGTCCCTACTCCGCCGCGACCGGCACGGACGCCGGTATCGGTTTCGTGGCTTGTGCGTCGATGCGTTCTTCGATGACGTGACGGAAATGCCGGATGAGCCCTTGAACGGGCCACGCGGCCGCATCACCTAGCGCGCAGATGGTGTGGCCTTCGACCTGATGCGTCACGTCGAGCAGCATGTCGATCTCGGACTTCTCGGCCTCGCCTTTGACCATGCGTTCCAGCACGCGCCACATCCAGCCCGTGCCTTCGCGGCATGGTGTGCACTGGCCGCAGGACTCATGCTTGTAGAAATAAGACAGCCGGGCGATGGCGGCGATCATGTCGGTGGACTTGTCCATGACAATGACACCACCAGTGCCGAGTGCGGTGTTCACCGCTTTTAGGCTGTCGAAATCCATGGGCAGATCATTGGCTTCGCTGGCGGGGATGCAGGGCACCGACGAGCCGCCGGGAATGACGGCGAGCAGATTGTCCCAACCGCCACGCACGCCGCCGCCATAGTGGTCGATCAGCTCGCGGAGCGGCACGCCCATCTCCTCCTCGACGACGCACGGCGTATTTACGTGTCCGGAGATGCAATAGAGCTTGATGCCTGTGTTGTTGGGACGGCCGAGCGAGGCGTACCAAGTGGCGCCGCGCCGCAAGATATCGGGGACCGATGAGATGGTTTCCACATTGTTGACGGTTGTCGGCGCGCCATAGAGCCCACAATTGGCGGGGAATGGCGGCTTCAGGCGCGGCTGGCCCTTCTTGCCTTCGAGGCTTTCAAGCAGCGCCGTCTCTTCGCCGCAGATATAAGCGCCGGCCCCATGATGGACGTAGAGCTCAAAGTCCCAGCCATTGATATTGTTCTTGCCAATCAGCTTGGCGTCATAGGCCTCGTCAATGGCGGCTTGAAGGATCTCGCGCTCGGCGATGAACTCACCGCGAATGTAGATGTAGGAGGTATGCGCCCGCATGGCGAAGGCGGCAAGCAATGCACCCTCGATCAGCAGATGCGGATCGTGCCGCATGATGTCCCGGTCCTTGCACGTGCCGGGCTCGGACTCGTCAGCATTGACGGCGAGATAGCTCGGGCGGCCGTCGGACTGTTTCGGCATGAACGACCATTTGAGGCCAGTGGGGAAGCCTGCCCCGCCCCGTCCCCGTAAGCCCGATGCCTTCACCTCGTCGTTGATAGCGTCGTGGCCACGCGCAATCATCTCCTTGGTGCCATCCCATGCGCCACGCGCACGCGCCGCCTTCAGCTTCCAACTGTGCTGGCCGTAGAGATTCTTGTAGATGCGATCCTTATCCTGAAGCATCAGCGCGGCCCCTTTTCGTGCTTGGAGGCAGGCCGCTTCGCCTCGGAAGCCATCACGGTGGTGCCGGCGGAGCCCGGTTCAGGGCCTGACGGGTCGTTGGCGTAGAGCGCCGGATCGGTCAGCGTGTTGGGACCGCCTGCTGGCGCCGAAGTCTGACGGCCATCTTGTGGGCCAGGCTCCACGTCCTCGCCTGCACGGAGGCGTTTCAGAATGCTCTCGAAATTCTTTGGCGTCAGGTCTTCGTAATAATATTTGTTGATCTGGGCCATGGGGGCGTTGACGCAAGCGCCAAGGCACTCGACCTCGGTCCAGGAGAACATCCCGTCGTCGCTGACGTGATCTTTCTCGCCGATATGTTTGCGGCAGGCATCTTTGATGTCTTCGGCGCCCCCCAACATGCACGGCGTCGTGCCGCAGACCTGCACGTAATAGCGGCCCACCGGCACCAAATTGAACATCGTGTAGAAGGTGACGAGCTCGTAAACGCGGATATAGGCCATATCCAACATGTCGGCGATATAGCGCAGCGCCGGCTCCGGCAGCCAGCCGCCGATCTGCTCCTGAGCGCGCCATAGCAGCGAGAGCACCGCGGAGGCTTGTCGGCCCTCGGGATATTTCTTGATCTGGGTTTTGGCCCATTCAAGATTGGCAGGCGTGAAGGCAAAGCCTTCAGGCTGCTCGACGGCAAGGCGGACGCTCATTTTCTGTCTTCTTGTGGTCTCGCGTTAGGCATGGCCCAGACTGACGCGAGTGTTCCTAAGTGGCTTCCATAGAGTCTTCCACGAGTCTTCATGACGACGCACGTCTTCGCAACATGCCCTTGCGTCACCGGTCAATCTCTCCAAACACAATGTCGATAGAACCGATCACGGCGGACACATCTGCGAGCATGTGGCCACGGCAAAGAAAATCGAGCGCCGCTAGATGGGGAAAGCTCGGCGCCCTGATCTTGCAGCGATAAGGCTTGTTGGTGCCGTGGGAGACGATATAGACGCCGAACTCGCCCTTTGGCGCCTCGACGGGCACATAGGCCTCGCCCTTCGGCACGTGATAGCCCTCGGTATAGAGTTTGAAATGATGGATCAGGCTCTCCATGGAGCCTTTCATCTTGGCGCGGCGTGGCGGCACCATCTTATGGTTGTCGACGGTGACCGGACCCGGTGTGGTGGCAAGCAAGTCGCAGCACTGCTTAATCAGGTCAACCGATTGGCGCATCTCTTCCATGCGGCAAAGATAGCGGTCGTAACAATCGCCGTTCTTGCCGACGGGAATGTCGAACTCAAGCTCGTCGTAGCACTCGTAAGGTTGCGACTTGCGCAAATCCCAAGCCGCGCCCGAGCCGCGCACCATGACGCCGGTGAAGCCATAGGCCCACGCGTCCTCTTGGCTGATGACGCCAATGTCGACATTGCGCTGCTTGAAGATGCGGCTGTTCGTGAGCAGGGTTTCGATGTCGTCGCAGACCTTCAGAAACGGGTCGCAGAAGGCATAGATGTCGTCGATGAGTTTAGGCGGAAGATCCTGGTGCACACCGCCAGGACGGACAAAGGCCGCATGCATACGGCTGCCGCTGGCGCGTTCATAAAACACCATGAGCTTTTCGCGCTCCTCGAAGCCCCAGAGCGGCGGGGTGAGCGCGCCAACATCCATGGCTTGCGTGGTGACGTTGAGGAGATGGGAGAGCAGCCGGCCAATCTCGGAATAGAGGATGCGGATGAGTTGCGCCCGCCTCGGCACGGTGATGCCCAAGAGCTTCTCGACCGTGAGCGAATACGCGTGCTCCTGGTTCATGGGCGCGACGTAATCGAGCCTATCGAAATAGGGCAGAGCCTGGAGATAGGTCTTGTGTTCGATGAGCTTCTCGGTGCCACGGTGAAGCAGGCCGATATGCGGATCGACGCGCTCGACAACTTCGCCGTCGAGCTCAAGAACGAGACGCAGCACACCATGGGCGGCGGGATGCTGGGGTCCAAAATTGATCGTGAACGTACGGTCGTCGCCCTCGCGTTTGCCGCTGTCCAATTCGGACGCTTTGGTTTTGGTCTCGGACATCAGGCGTCCACCGTGCTGTCAGCCCTGTCCAGCTTGGCTTTGAGCCCCCGATCGAACCTGTCCCAACCAATGATGAAACGCTCATGCGTGCCGGCGCCTATTTCCTCGATGCCGTCATGTGCGGTGATCTTGAACTTGGCGCGCGGTCCGCGCAGTTCCGTGCATTCCGCCTCGACAGTCACGGTGAAGCCAGGTGGCGTCGCGCCCTTATGCGACACGTTGATATTGACGCCGAGACTACCCTCACCCTCATCCAGATGCGGCGCCAAGAGCTGGACGCACGTCCACTCCATGAGCCCGACCATGAAACCGGTGGCGAAGACTTCTGGCATGGCGGCAAGCTCTGGCGATTCTGGATAGAGATGCGGCACCGTCTTATTCACCGGCACGGTGTAGGCGAAGCTGTGCTTCAAGCCCGCTTGGAGGGACGGCTTCATGAATCCCCCTTCCGGTCCGGCGCTTCGCCGGCCTTCTCGTCGCCAGGGATGGCGGTGTTCATACCTTCCCAGGGGCTCAGGAAGTCGAAGCTTCTAAATTCCTGCATCAGCTTCACGGGCTCGTAGACCACGCGTTTCTGCTCGTCGTCGTATCGGAGTTCGACAAAGCCGGTGAGCGGGAAGTCTTTACGCAAAGGATGGCCCTGGAAGCCGTAATCTGTCAGCAAGCGCCGCAGATCGGGATGGCCTTCAAACAGAATGCCGTAAAGATCGTAGGCCTCGCGCTCAAACCAATTGGCGGCGGGAAATAGCTCGACAATGCTCGGCACCGGCGTTTCGGCCCGGGCTGTGGTGCGGACGCGGATGCGGTGATTCAGCCAGGGGCTGAGCAGGTGATAGACCACGTCGAACCGTTCGTCGCGCTCTGGATAGTCCACCCCGCAAATGTCAATCAGGCAGCCGAATCGACAGCGGACGTCGTCGCGCAAAAACGCGATGACGTCCGGAATGCTGTCACGCTTCACCTCAATGGTGAGTTCGCCGAGGGAGACCTGAAAGCTCGTCTGCTTCGGTCCGAGTTTTTTGGCGAGATAGGCGCCCAGCTTGTTAAGAGCTTGGTCCATCAAGGCTCCAGGATCAGAGCGGCAGGTCTATCGTTCAATCGTGCCCGTCCGTCGGATCTTCTTCTGCAGGAGCAGCACGCCATAGACTAGTGCTTCGGCCGTCGGCGGGCAGCCCGGAACGTAGATATCCACCGGTACGATGCGGTCACAGCCGCGAACCACCGAGTAGGAATAGTGATAGTAGCCACCGCCATTGGCGCACGACCCCATGGAGATGACGTAGCGGGGCTCTGGCATCTGATCGTAGACCTTGCGCAAAGCCGGCGCCATTTTGTTGCACAGCGTGCCCGCGACGATCATCACGTCGGATTGACGCAGGCTGCCACGCGGCGCAAAGCCGAAGCGCTCCAGATCGTAACGCGGCATGGAAGCTTGCATCATCTCAACGGCGCAGCAGGCGAGCCCGAAGGTCATCCACATTAGCGAGCCGGTGCGCGCCCAGTTGATCAGATCGTCGGCGGAGGTGAGCAGGAAGCCTTTGTCGGCCAATTCATCGGGGAAGACATCGAAACTCGTGGCGCCGGCAACCAGGCCGCCAGTGTTTCCTTCTTGGCCGATAGCCGATTTGGGCGTCAATCCCATTCGAGCGCGCCTTTCCGCCACTCATAGATGAAGCCGATGGTGAGCACCCCTAGGAACACAATCATCGACCAGAACCCGAGCGCGCCAACTTTCTCGAAGGCGACGGCCCAGGGGAATAGAAACGCGACCTCTAGATCAAAGATAATGAACAAAAGTGACACGAGGTAGAAGCGCACATCGAACTTCATGCGCGCATCGCCGAAGGGGTCGAATCCGCATTCGTAAGCGGAGACCTTTTCCGGGTCCGGATTGCGCACCGCGACCACGAAGGGCACCAGCAGCAAGACCGTGCTGATGACGAAGGCGATGCCAATGAAAATGATGAGGGGCAGATATTCTTGCAGCAAATGCCCCATGGCTTTTCGAAGCCTTCTTCTGCAATACGGGGCCAAAAATGGCGGGAGTGACGGGACTCGAACCCGCGGCCTCCGGCGTGACAGGCCGGCGCTCTAACCAACTGAGCTACACCCCCTACCGGGCCGTAGTCCACGGCCGGAGGCGATGTTCAGCATGTACGGCCTGGGATTCCCCAAGTCAAGGAATGACCCATCGGACGGACATGTTGTCCAAATTTCGGTGGGATGGTGGGCGGTGACAGGCTCGAACTGCCGACATCCACGGTGTAAACGTGGCGCTCTACCAACTGAGCTAACCGCCCCTTCCGGGCAAGCGTTAGAGCAAGAGGCCGCCGGTGCCTAGAGGCGCCGCTTATAAATAAGAAAGGCGGAGCCTCACGATTGATGAGACTCCGCCTTGAAGATTGAATTCGTATTCCGCTTTAGCGGTTGCAGGCCTCTTTGAGAGCCTTACCGGCGCGGAACTTCGGCACTTTCGAAGCCGGAATATTGACCGCTTCGCCGGTGCGCGGATTGCGACCGATAGACGCCTTGCGGTGCGCGACCTGGAAATTACCAAAGCCGACAACTCGCACGGTGTCCTCTTCACTCAGGGCTTTTTCGATATTCTTGAACAATGCATCCACGGCCTTCTCGGCCGCATCTTTCGACAGTTCGGCATCTTTCGCCACTTGGGCAACGATCTCAGCTTTGTTCACGGGTTTCCATCCTTTCGCTTGGCCCCCATCGTCGGGATCAGTTCAACCCTCGAGGCCGCTTTGGGTACGCTCTGATTCGAAAATACTGCATTATGACTGGAGCAAAAAACGTGGAAAATCAACAAATCTGGCCGACTCAGTGCACAAGGTCGGTCCACGCAATTAAGGCAAATCAACGGCACGATTTGCCGAAGCAGCAATCAGTGGGCGGTCAGGCCCGTCGATGCCTCGTCTTTAGCGGCAACGACCTGAGCTGCTCCACCACCCTCTTCCTCCCAGACGATCGGCTGGGGCAGACGCGTGAAGGCGATTTTCAGCACATCGTCCATACGTGCCACGGGAATGATCTCAAGCGCATTCTTAAGAGAGTTTGGTATCTCCGTGAGATCCTTGGTATTTTCGTCAGGGATCATAACGGTCTTTATGCCGGCGCGGAGGGCTGCAAGCAGCTTTTCCTTGAGGCCACCGATGGGGAGAATCCGACCACGAAGGGTAATTTCGCCAGTCATGGCGACGTCGCGCTTCACGGGAATTCCAGTCATCAGTGAGATGATTGCCGTCGCCATGGCGACGCCGGCCGACGGTCCGTCCTTGGGTGTGGCGCCTTCGGGTACGTGAACGTGGATATCGCGCTTTTCGAATAATGGTGGCTCGATGCCGAAATCGACCGCTCTTGAGCGCACATAGGCATTTGCGGCCTGAATCGATTCTTTCATGACATCGCGCAAATTGCCGGTGACGGTCATCTTGCCCTTGCCCGGCATCATCACGCCTTCAACGGTGAGCAACTCGCCGCCGACTTCGATCCAGGAAAGGCCGGTGACCACGCCGACCTGATCTTCAAGCTCAGCTTCGCCGTAGCGGTATTTCGGAACGCCGAGATAGTCCTCGAGATTCTTGAGCGTGATGCGGACCGACTTCTTCTTCGTGGTCAGCAGCTCCTTCACCGTCTTCCGGGCGAGCTTGGCGAGTTCACGCTCAAGACTTCGGACTCCGGCCTCGCGGGTGTAGCGGCGGATCATCTCTTTCAGCGCGTCAGGGTCGATCGCGAATTCTTCAGGCTCAAGCCCGTGATTCTTGACCTGCTCGTCCAACAGATGGCCCCGGGCGATCTCGACCTTCTCGTCCTCGGTGTAACCGGCAAGACGAATGATCTCCATCCGGTCCATCAAGGCCGGCGGGATGTTGAGCGTGTTTGCGGTCGTCACGAACATCACGTTGGAGAGGTCGTAGTCCACCTCCAAATAATGGTCCTGGAATGTGTGGTTCTGTTCCGGGTCGAGCACTTCGAGCAGGGCTGAGGCCGGATCGCCACGGAAGTCAGCGCCCATCTTGTCGATCTCATCCAGCAGGAAGAGTGGATTGACCTTCTTCGCCTTCTTCATCGACTGAATCACCTTGCCCGGCATCGAGCCAATATAGGTGCGGCGATGGCCACGGATCTCGGCCTCATCGCGCACGCCGCCAAGGCTCATGCGCACGAACTCACGGCCCGTTGCGCGGGCGATGGACTTGCCGAGCGAGGTTTTGCCGACGCCAGGAGGGCCAACCAAACAAAGGATCGGCCCCTTTAACTGATTGGTCCGGTTCTGCACGGCGAGATATTCGACGATGCGATCCTTGACCTTCTCAAGCCCGTAGTGGTCTTTGTCGAGAATCTTCTGCGCCTCTTCGAGATTGCGCTTGATCCTGCCTTTGACGCCCCACGGGATCTGCACGAGCCAATCGAGATAGTTGCGAACGACGGTGGCCTCGGCCGACATCGGGCTCATCTGGCGCAGCTTCTTCATCTCGCCAACGGCCTTTTCGCGGGCCTCACGGGATAGCTTGGTCTTCTCGATCTTGTGCTCAAGCTCGGCCAGATCGTCCCGGCCTTCCTCGCTGTCACCGAGTTCCTTCTGGATCGCCTTCATCTGCTCGTTCAGGTAGTACTCGCGCTGCGTCTTCTCCATCTGATGCTTAACGCGGCTCCTGATCTTGCGTTCGACCTGAAGGACCGAGATCTCACTCTCCATGAGGGTGAAGACACTCTCCAGCCGCTCGGAAACCGTGGTGATCTCAAGGATCTGCTGCTTCTCGCCGATCTTGATGGCGAGATGGGAGGCGATCGTATCGGCGAGTTTGGAGTAGTCCTCGATCTGGCACGCGGTACCGAGCACCTCCGGCGAGATCTTCTTGTTCAGTTTCACATAGCTCTCGAACTGGGACACGACCGAGCGGGCGAGCGCCTCGATCTCTTCCTCTGAGCCGACCGCTTCCTCGACGGCCTCTGTCTCGGCCTCGAAATAATTCTCGTTGTCGGTGTAGCGCGCGATGGTGGCGCGGCGCGTCCCCTCAACCAGCACCTTTACGGTGCCGTCGGGGAGCTTCAGCAGCTGCAGCACGGAGGCGAGCGTGCCCATTTCGTAAATGCTCTCGGGGGTCGGATCGTCGTCGCTGGCATTCTTCTGGGCGACAAGCAGAATCTGTTTATCCGTGCGCATCACCTCTTCGAGCGCCGCGATAGATTTTTCGCGGCCGACAAAGAGCGGCACGATCATGTACGGGAAGACAACAATGTCACGGAGCGGCAGCACCGGATAAAGCTCGGGCGCGCCTGCTGTGGTCTCGGACGGGTTCGTCGCAGTCGTCATAATAAGTCCGTCGCTTTCTTTTGGGCGGCACCAATGTCCGCAAATCGCCTAACTGGCCCTCCCCCAAAGTCAACCACTAGCCTGCAACAATGTCCCGGCAAAATCGGGGCCAGGCACTGCGGCATGATGGCCAGCCAGGTAGGGTAAGTGGCAATCGGCGATGCCGCCGTCAAGCTGAATTCCCACCAATTTGAGTGGGATTCGGATCTCCCTTCAAGCAGGGAATGGCGGTTATTGGCTAGGCGCTCGAACCGACCTCCTCTTGGCGCTCAGAGTAGATGCGTAAGGGACGGGCCTTGCCTTCCACCACTTCTGAGCTGATGACGACCTCTTCGACGCCTTGCATGCTGGGTAGCTCAAACATGGTATCGAGCAGAAGCCCTTCCATGATGGACCTCAAGCCCCGAGCACCCGTTTTGCGTTCGATCGCCTTCTTGGAGATGGTGTGAAGTGCCTCATCAGCAAATGAAAGCTCCACGTCCTCCATCTCGAATAGACGCTGATACTGCTTGACCAAAGCGTTCTTAGGCTCGCTCAGGATGCGCATCAGGGATTGTTCGTCGAGATCGTCGAGGGTCGCAATCACCGGCACACGGCCGATGAATTCCGGGATGAGGCCAAATTTGAGCAGATCCTCGGGCTCAATGCTTCTGAGGACGTCGCCGGTGCGGCGCTCGTCGGCGGATTCCACGTTGGCGCCAAAGCCGATCGAGGTCGACCGGCCACGGGCCGAGATGATTTTCTCAAGGCCTGCGAACGCGCCGCCGCACACGAAGAGGATATTGGTGGTATCGACTTGGAGGAATTCCTGCTGCGGGTGCTTACGACCGCCTTGCGGGGGCACCGAGGCAACGGTTCCTTCCATGATCTTCAGCAGAGCCTGCTGCACGCCCTCGCCCGACACATCCCGCGTTATCGACGGGTTGTCGGACTTGCGGCTGATCTTGTCGACCTCGTCGATATAGACGATGCCGCGCTGAGCTCGCTCGACATTGTAGTCGGCGGCCTGCAGCAGCTTGAGAATGATGTTCTCGACATCTTCACCGACATAGCCAGCCTCGGTGAGCGTGGTGGCATCGGCCATGGTGAAGGGCACGTCGAGAATGCGTGCAAGCGTCTGGGCGAGCAGCGTCTTGCCGCAACCCGTGGGCCCGATCAGAAGAATGTTGGACTTGGCGAGCTCGACGTCGGAGTTCTTGCTGGCGTGGTGGAGCCGCTTGTAATGGTTGTGGACCGCCACCGAGAGCACGCGCTTGGCGTAATCTTGGCCGATCACATAGTCGTCAAGGACGCCGCAGATCTCCATGGGCGTCGGGACGCCGTCCTGCGACTTAATGAGGGAGCTTTTGTTCTCCTCGCGGATGATGTCCATGCAGAGTTCGACGCATTCATCACAGATGAACACTGTGGGCCCAGCAATAAGCTTGCGGACCTCATGCTGACTCTTGCCGCAGAACGAGCAATAGAGGGTATTCTTCGAATCTGTTCCGCTCACCTTGCTCATTCTCACTTCCAGTTTTTCTTAAAGCTTCAGGTCACGCTGATGGCCGCCCGCCCGCGCAGAAATGGTCCTTTTCCCCGACTCATAAGACAGCTTCCCCGTTTGGAAAGCCCCTGTCGAGCAATCTCAGCATGCTATGGCGCTACTGATCAAGGATTGATTAAACCCGCCATTTTAAGGCGAAAACACGGCCCCTGAGAGGTGCTAGGCGTATTCTGAGGCAAATACGACAAGCTCCAAGTGCACAATTTACGGGCAGCCCAAAGGTTCCCATCATTGATACTCAGAGGCCTCAAGATGTGGACGAATCCGACTCTGATTTTTCTTTCACGGAGCGCCTCTTGGAGGTCACCTCGTCCACCAGGCCAAATTTCTTTGCCTCTTCGGCCGTCAGGAAATAGTCGCGATCCAGCGTCCGCTCGATGGTCTCGTAGTCCTGCCCGGTATGACGGACATAGACCTCGTTGAGACGCCGCTTCATCTTGATGATGTCCTCGGCATGCCGCTCGATGTCGCTGGCCTGCCCCTGAAAGCCGCCAGAGGGCTGATGCAGCAGGACCCGCGCGTTCGGCAGCGCGTAGCGCATGCCCTTCTCGCCAGCGCATAACAGAAGTGACGCCATGGATGCGGCCTGGCCGAGGCACAGTGTGGCGATGGGAGGCCGCACAAACTGCATGGTGTCGTAGATCGCCATGCCCGAGGTCACCACGCCATCAGGCGAGTTGATGTACATGGAGATCTCTTTCTTGGGGTTATCGGCCTCCAAGAACAGAAGTTGCGCGGTGATCAGCGAGGCCACGTGGTCCTCGATCGGGCCCGTGACGAAGATGATCCGCTCCTTGAGCAGGCACGAGCGTGTTCATGTATGTCTCGGCCAAATCGGTCATGAGTGTCCTAAGCTTCCGTGAATTCGGCGGGCGGGGTTAGCGAATCTTAGCGTTCCTCGTACCACATATGGTTGCGAACGCCGAAACGGAAGAGGCTGTATTGCCAGTTCCTAAGGCCCGCTCCCGCTCAATCAGTCGTGTTTGTGATCGTGCTTATGATCGTGGTCGTGATCGTGGCCATGATTGTGATGGGCATGGTCATGACCATCTTCCGCGTCGGCATAGAGCTCTTCAAGCTTGACCTCTTTTTCGGTCACTTTCGCCAGCTCAAGAATGTAGTCCACCACCTTGTCTTCGAGGATCGGGGCTCTCAGCTCGCCCAGCATCTCGGGGTTGTTACGGTAGAAATCGTAGACCTGCCGCTCTTGTCCCGGGAACTGCCTGATGCGCTCGAGCAGCGCCTTGTTCACTTCCTCATCGGTCGCGGTGATGGCGTTGCGTGAACCGATCTCCGAGAGAAGCAGACCAAGCCTCACGCGCCGCGCGGCAATGTCACGATATTCTTCGCGGGCCTTCTCTTCGGTGGTGTCCTCGTCCTCGAAGGTCTTCTTGTTTTGCTCAAGGTCTTTGGTCACCTGATCCCAGATGGCCTGGAACTCGTTGTCCACGAGCGTCGGCGGCAGCTCGAAGGAATGGCCCTCGTTGAGAGCATCGAGCAGAGACCGCTTCACCTTCTGACGCGAGGCCATGGCGCGGTCTTCCTCAAGGCGGGTCTTGATGGTCTCCCGCATCTGCGCAACCGACTCGACGCCCAGGCTCTTGGCGAATTCTTCATCGAGCGTGGGCGTCTCCGGCCCAGCGACCTCTTTGACCTTCACCGCGAATAAAGCTGTTTTGCCAGCGAGCCTCGCCTCTCCGTATTCCTCAGGGAAAATCCCTTCGATGTCGCGCTCGTCGCCTTCCTTGGCGCCCGTCAGGCCCTCTTCGAAGCCTGGAATGAAGCCGCCGGCCCCAAGAACGATTGGCGCGTCGTCGGCGGTGCCGCCTTCAAACGCCTTGCCGTCGATCTTGCCAACGAAGTCGATGACGACCCGGTCGCCCTTCTTCGCGGCGCCCTTCTTCGGCTTGTAGTTCTGATTGGTGGCGAGGATCCGATCGACAGCCTCGTCGATGTCCTTCTCGGTGATGGCGGTAACCGGGCGCTCCAAGGTGAGCGTGCTGAGATCCATGGCCTCGACCTTCGGCAACACCTCGAATGTGAGCGTGTAAGAAAGATCGGCCTTGCCGTCGAAGATCTTTTCGACTTCGGCCTCATCCTCGGGCAGCGTGACCTTCGGCTGAAAAGCGGGACGCTCTTCGCGTTCGGACAGCGCATCGCGGCTGGTGTCGGCGACGGCCTGTTGGAGCACGTCGGACATGACCGAGCGGCCGTAGATCTTCCGCAAATGTGCTTTGGGCACATGGCCGGGCCTAAAGCCCTTTATCTGCGCTTTGTCCTTGAGCTCGTCGAGGCGCGTCGATAGCCGCTTTTCGAGCTCATCGGCGCCAACGACCACCGTCAGTACGCGGGCCAGACCATCTGCATTCGTTTCAGTGACATTCATACCGTGTCAATCCATCATCGTTCGGCGCCGTTCAAGGCGCGTCTGTCGAAATCGAACCATCCAACGAAGTTGGTTCCCAACTAGTTGGCTCCCAACCGGTTGGTTGGTGCGGGCGGAGGGACTTGAACCCCCACGGCCGAAGCCACCAGAACCTAAATCTGGCGTGTCTACCAATTCCACCACGCCCGCGTCTTTAAGGAGCGCCCGCGATAGACCGGCAGGCACCCTGCTCTGCCGGACCATATACACTGGGGATTCTCTGGCTGCTAGGCCTGAGGAGACATGGTGAAGCAGCAATGGGTGGCCGATGGGCTGGCGAGGTGGCAACCCCTAATTCATGCTCGCATTGCCTAATGCCGTGGAACGGGATGCCTCCAGCGCCGTGTTTCCTGCAATTTCTGCGACTTGCGGCGCTTGATGACGCTCAGTAGGGTGCCCACGAATCTGAGATTTCGAAAGCTCCCCCGTGTCCTACCGCAATGGCATCATCGAAGCGATCGGCAACACGCCGCTGATTAAGCTTAAGCGCGCGTCGGAAGAAACCGGCTGCACCATCCTCGGTAAGGCCGAGTTTATGAACCCTGGCCAGTCGGTTAAGGACCGGGCGGCGCTGTTCATCATTCGCGATGCCCTGAACTCCGGCAAGCTCAACCCGGGGGGCGTCGTGGTCGAGGGTACGGCCGGAAATACCGGCATCGGCCTGGCGCTCGTGGGTAATGCGCTCGGTCTCAAGACCATCATCGTGATCCCGGATACCCAGTCGGACGAGAAAAAGCAGATGCTGCGTCTGACCGGCGCCGAGCTGATCGAAGTGCCCGCGGTTCCGTATCGGAACGACAACAACTACGTGAGATATTCGGGCCGCCTCGCCGAGGAACTTGCCAGCACCGAAGCGAACGGCGCCATCTGGGCCAACCAATTCGACAACGTGGCCAATCGCCAGGGGCACATCGAGACCACCGCGCAGGAAATTTGGCGCGATCTCGATGGCAATGTCGATGGCTTTATCTGCGCTGTGGGCACTGGCGGGACGCTGGCCGGCGTGTCCATGGGGTTGAAGGAGCACAATCCCGACGTGGTGATCGGCCTCGCCGACCCGATGGGCGCTGCGCTCTACAATTTCTACAAGCACGGTGAGCTGAAATCCGAAGGCAGCTCCATCACCGAAGGCATTGGCCAAGGACGCATCACTGCCAATCTCGAAGGTGCCAAGATCGATACAGCCTTTCAGGTGCCCGACACCGAGGCTCTGCCTGTCGTGTTCGATCTCTTGAGTGAAGAGGGTCTCTGCCTCGGCGGATCAAGCGGCATCAATGTTGCGGGCGCCGTGAAGCTCGCTCGCGAGATGGGTCCTGGCCACACCATCGTCACGGTGCTCTGCGATTACGGCACGCGCTATCAAAGCAGGCTGTTTAACCCTGAATTTCTGCGCGAAAAAGATTTGCCCGTGCCCGAATGGCTCGACCAGACTCAGGCCGCCGCACCGGCCGTATTCGTCTAGCTAAGAATTGGAGACGTGAAGTTGTCGACCCCGAAGACATGGCTGATTGAGGCCGACGAGCTCGAGCGTGAACTCGATGCACCTGATTTTGTGATCATCGATGCGACTTGGTACATGCCGGGCGAAGACAAGGACGCGCGCGCGGACTATCTCGCCGAGCACATTCCCGGGGCGATCTTCTTCGACATCAATGAAATCGCCGACAGTGCCAATGCCGTGCCCCATATGCTTCCCTCGCCGGAGAAATTCTCCTCGCGCATGCGGACCATGGGCATCGGCGATGGACAGCGTGTCGTGGTTTACGACCGTGCGGGCATGTTCAGTGCGCCACGGGTGTGGTGGATGTTCCGCGTCATGGGCGTCGAGGATGTCAGCGTCTTGAATGGCGGTTTGCCGAAGTGGAAGTCGGAGGGACGCCCGCTGATGACCGCGGAGCCGGCGCAGCGCACCACGCGTCACTTCACGGCGCGCCGCAATCACGATCTCGTACGTGACGTGGATGACATGAAGGCGCTGGTCAACGACAAGTCGGCAATCATCGTCGATGCACGGTCACCCGAAAGATTTGCCGGCAGCGCGCCGGAGCCGCGCGAGGGATTGCGCGCAGGTCACATTTCAGGCGCGCATAACATTCCCTTTGGGCAAGTCCTCGATGCGGACGGCACGCTAAAATCTAAGGCCGAACTCAACACGCTGTTCGAGGCGGCTGGTGTCGATCCCCATAAGCCCGTCGTGGCAAGCTGCGGCTCGGGCATCACGGCCTGTGTGCTGGCGCTGGCACTCTCTGAAACAGGTCATCTCCGTACATCGGTCTATGACGGGTCCTGGGCGGAATGGGGCGCCGATGACAGTCTCTCCATCGAGACGGGCAATTAACGTCTAGAGGCCCCGCCTCGACCAGAGGCTCTTATGAGCAAACCCACCAAGACGCATAACAAGACCCATAAGCAGGACACGCGGCTCGCCCATGGGGGGCGTGATCCGTCGTGCCATCATGGCTTCGTCAACACGCCGATCTATCGTGGTTCGACGGTGCTCTATCCCACGTTGGCGTCTCTCGAGGCGAATGACCAAGACTACAGCTATGGCCGCCTCGGCACGCCGACTGTAGAGGCGCTTCAGACCACGCTGGCGGAGCTTGAGGGTGGACATGCCACCCTGTTGACGCCGTCCGGCCTTTCGGCTGTGTCGGCGGCGCTGGTTGCCTTCGTCACGAGCGGCGATCACATCTTAGTTTCAGATTCCGTGTATCGCCCGACGCGGCGGTTTTGCGACAACGTGCTGAAGCGGCTTGGGGTCACCACCACGTACTACGATCCTCTCATCGGTGGTGACATCGCCAAGCTCATCACCGACAAGACACGGGTGGTGTTTACGGAGTCGCCGGGTTCTCAGACCTTCGAAGTGCAGGACATTCCGGCCATCGCCGAAGCGGCCCATGCGCGTGGCGCCGTGGTCCTTATGGACAATACCTGGGCGACACCCCTCTACTTCAAGCCGTTCGCTCATGGCGTCGATGTGTCGATCCAGGCCGCCACCAAATATATCGTCGGCCATGCCGATGCGATGTTGGGCGCCATCACGACCACCAAGGAGATGACGTCGGCGGTCGCGAGGGTCCATGACGAGCTCGGACTGTGTCCCGGGCCTGAGGACGTCTTTCTGGCCTTGCGGGGTTTACGGAGCCTGAGCGTCCGCCTCGAACGCCATCAGAGGTCAGGCCTCGAACTTGCCGAATGGCTCGCCGCGCGGCCTGAGGTGGCGCGGGTGCTGCACCCTGCATTGCCGAGCGACCCCGGTCACGCGTTGTGGCAACGCGACTTCACTGGCGCTTCGGGTCTCTTCGGGATTGTCTTGAAGTCGCAGAGCCACGATGCGCTGGCCGCCATGCTCGACGGCATGGAGTTGTTTGGCATGGGCTATTCCTGGGGTGGCTTTGAGAGCCTGATCCTGCCCTTCGATCCGAGCTCTTATCGGAGCGTGACCTCATGGCAGGAGGATGGCCCGGGCCTGCGG
>DAOVDX010000121.1 GCA_030669345.1 Methyloceanibacter sp.
TGCGCTACTGGGTAAACACCAGCATGAGATAGGCGAAGAACAGCACCAGGTGGACAAACCCGAGCAGCACGTTTGTAGGCGCGCCTGAGAACGTCATTTGGCAGACGAACAAGGTGACCGCGAGAAGCACGATCTCCACATTGGAGAGACCAAGCTCGAGCGGCGTGCCCGTGAATATACTGATCGCAAGAACCACCGGCACGGTGAGGCCGATGGTGGACAACGCGGAACCGAGGCTGAGATTGACCGCCCGCTGGAGATGGTTGCGCGCCGCGGCCTGGCAGGCAGCCGCCCATTCCGGCGACAGGATGAGGATCGCAATCACAACGCCGCTCAGCGCGACGGGCAGACCGACCTGCTCAACCCCATAGTCGAGCAGCTTCGACAGCGGCTTCGACAACAGAACGATGGGCATCAACGTCGCAAGCAGCAGAACCGCGTGGTAGCGCGTGGAATAGACCTTGCCGTGTTGATGGAGCTCAGCGCTTGCGGGCTCCGCACGCAGAGCACGCCTCGACGAACTCTTCTTCGGTTGGATGAAAAAATTGCGATGCCGCGTCGTCTGGATGACGAGAAAGGCTACATAGAGGAGCGCGGTGAGCGACCCGAAACCAATGGCCTGTCTCGTGGTGAAGGTCGGGTCCACCGTCGCGAGCGTGAACGTTGGGACCACGAGCGCGATGACCGCAAGGGGCGTGATCACGGCGAGATAGGCCATGGCGCCTTGCAAATTATACTCCTGCTCTACATAGCGGAGACCGCCAATGGCCAGCACGGTTCCGATCATGCCATTCAAAACGATCATGAGGATCGCGAACATGGTCTCGCGCGGCAATGTGGGATTCGGGTCTCCACTCAGCATGACGGTGGCGAGGATCGTCACCTCGATGCTGATGACAGCCGTGGTCAAGATCAGCGTGCCGTAGGGCTCGCCCAAGATCTCGGCCAGCGCATCCGCATGACGCACGACGCCGAAGGCGCACCAAGCCATCACGCCAAACAGCCAGGCGAATAGCACAATGAGCTTGGGCAGGCCGCCGAGATTAGCCAGCCATTCTTGGCCAACGGTAAGGAAAATTACCGTGCTGACGATGCCGGCGGCGAGCCCAAGCTCGGCACGCACGCGCTCCATAATCCCGCCGCTCGCGACAGGTTTGGTAGGCCTCGCAGAACTGGCAGACTTGGACGGCTTGGCTGGCTTAGCCTTACGTGACGTGGACTGGCTCACTTCTTGCGGCCCTTCTCCATTGACTATCCCGACTGTTGGTTGGCCCACTGGCAATTGACGGCGCGACAATAGCGCCTGCGCTAGCTTCAACCGCGAGGAGACTCATGCCAACCGATAATGAAATCCAAGTTCGCGGGGCGGTCGATCAATGGTTCGCCGTGCTCAATGCCATGCTGAACGGCGATCCGGAACCCTTTGCGGCGCTTTATTCCCACAAAGATGACGTCACCTATATGGGTGCCGAGGGGACCTACCGCGTCGGCTTCGAGGCAGCTTACGCCGATTGGCAGGCGCAGGCCGAGAAGAGCACGGGTGGCGCGGTCGAAGGTGCCAAAATTCAACTCGCCGTAAGCGGCGACATGGCAACCGCCGCCTATATCACCAAAGGCTCAGTGAAGCAGCCGAACGGGGAGATAGCGCATACCTACCTCCGCGAGACCAGCGTGTTTCGCAAAGAGGACGGTCAATGGCGGATGATCGGCCATCACGCCGACGTCGTTCCAGCCTGGGCCAAAGCGTTCGAGTAAGGACGCCCGGCTAAACGTGATGGGCGTGGTCGTCCGCCGCGAGTTTCTTGAGGCGCGTGCGGTCGACTTTGCCGGTCGGATTGAGCGGCATCTTCTCGATGATCACGATCTCCTCCGGCGCCTTATAGCCGACACGCGCTTTGGTGAACTGGATCAGCTCACCCATCTTCGGTGACTCTGCGTCCGCCTTGATCTCCACATAGGCGCGCACGCTCTCGCCATGCGCCTCATCGATGACGCCGACAACGCCCGCAAGTTCGACCGCCGCATGCTCAAGCAGCGCCTCCTCGACTTCTTGCGGGGAGATGTTCGAGCCATCATGCACGATGATCTGCTTCCGGCGGCCGCAGAACCAATTATAGCCGTCGCCGTCGACCTTCATCTCGTCGCCGGTATCGAACCAGCCATCTCGAATGACCTCGGCGCTCGCCTTCTCGTCATTCCAATAGCCGGCGGATTGGGTCGGAGTCCTGACCCAGAGACGCCCCTGCTCATCGGCAGGCAATTCATTCCAATCGTCATTGCGAATGGAAAACTCAAAGCCGGGACTCGGCACGCCGATCGAGCCGAGCTTGTCGATACCCTTGGGAGGGTTCAGCGAAGCGAGCCCAAACTCGGTCATGCCGTAGCCCTCGCTCACGATTTTCTTAGCCAGCGCCATGAACTCTTTCTCAAGCTCGGCGGACACCTTGTCCCCGGCAGAGCGGACGAGCCTCAGCGAGCTGAAGTCGGCGGTCGTCATATCGTGCTCACGAATGAGGTGGAGCAGTGCGGTGGGCAACATCGACAGCATTGTTGGCCGCGTCGTGCGCAAAAGCGGCCCAATCTCTTCGTGATCGAAGGCCCTGGCAACAACAACGCGCGCGCCCGCCAACAGGGCCGCCATGGAGAAACTGAAACCGCCAATATGGGTGCAGGACGAACCCGGCAACACGACGTCATTCGGAGTCAGCTCAAAACTTTGGGCCGCGCTCTCGAAGATATGGCTGAGCGACGCGCGGGTGTGGGTCACACCCTTGGCCGGGCCGGTCGAGCCTGAGGTGAAGAAGATGGCCGCGGGCGCCTCGGGGTCGATCGCGGGCAAAGCGCCGGATTGCGGCTCCGCCTTCATCAACTCTTCGAGACTTGGTGTTTGGCTGCCGTCACCGCCATACCAGATGACGCCGAGCGGCAGATCCGCCGCTTTGCTCCCAGCGACATCGCCGGCTCGCTCCACATGGGCGAGAATGATCTTGGCGTCGCTCACGTCCAGAGCGTGGTTTATCTCCGGCGCGGTATAGCGATAGTTGAGAGGCGTGAGCACGAGGCCCGCCTTGTAGCAGGCGATGTAATGGACGAAGAGCGCCATGCGGTTCGGCATCAGCGAAGCCACCCGGTCGCCAGGCACGAGGCCGAGTGCGAGATAGTTGGCGGCAAGCCTATTGGCGGCGTCATCGAGATCGGACCACGACCAAACGCCTTCCATCGAGACCAGGGCCGGATCGTTGGGCCGACTTTCCAGCCCAGCCTTCAGCAAATCCGATAGCGGCGTTGGCCCATCGAGCACAGGTCCGACATGGGGCATGGTTTTTCTCTCTCCATTCGTTCGCGGATACCGCCTGCGGTTAATCCTCGAGCGACTCAGCTTGGCGGCGCGTGAGGTACCATAAGAACAACGCAAAACCCATCGCCAACAGACCGGCAATGCCCCCCGCTAGAATTGCGGTCCATGGGCTGTGTCGTTCTAGCACTTCCGCTTGATCGATCTCGGCGAGTAGGATCCAGGACTGGCCGCCGAAATTGATCGGCGCGTAGACCGAGAGCACCGGAACGCCGCGATAGTCGTCGACAACATGGGCGCCGCTATTCCCGGCAATCCCGTCACGCACCGAAGCATTGTCGACCTTTGTCTTAAGCAGCGTCGGGGTCGGGATAAAGCGCGACTGGCTCCGCATGAGCCCATCGGCACCGACCAGATAGGTCTCGCCCGTGGCGCCCATCCCTGCCGTAAAATGCATGAGATCATTCAATGGCTCGGCCGCGATCTGTACGGCGAATACGCCGATGACATTGCTGTCTTTGAGAATGGCATGGCCAGCGAAGGCCGCGGAGTCGCCGCCGCTCGGCGCGTAGCTGGCGAAGTCGGAGAAGTCGATGGGGGCCGAGGGATCAGCCATGGCCCGGCGGAACACCTCACCCAGCGGGCTCTTGCGGTAAGGGCCAGTCTTGAGGCTGGTCGTGAAGTCGCTTTCCTTGGTGACGCTGTAAACGATGTCCCCACGTGGATTGATGAGAAACGCGTCGTAATAGCCAAAATGCTTGAGAAAGCGACGAGCCCAGACGTGAAAATCCCGGTGATAGCGGCTGTAATAAGAGCCGTCGCCGGCATCGGTGAGCCTGTGCTTCTGGCCAGGCGGCGCCGGGTTTTCCTCGCTGTAAAGGCGCGACAGGAACTTGCGCGCGTCCGGGCCGTAAGTCCGCCAGGCGAAGTTGATCTTCTCCATGGCCTCGACGACATGGGGATTCTCGCTCGCGGCGCGGACATCGGATGCCATGGAGTTGAGATAGTCCTCAAGCGCCGTCTGTCTCAGGTCGTGGAACAGGTGCAGACGACTGAAGGCAACCTCCAAAGTGCTGGACCGCTCGTAGCGCTCAACCCAGATGCCGACGCCAATTGCGACGGAAGCGCCAAGAGCCAGAAGCAGAACTGTCGCGATGAGCCGCTTCGCCACGACGCGCTACTCCTTCGCCTTGCCGGAACCAGCCATTCGAGAAAATGCGCCACCCTCGTGCTGGCGCTCGGCGCGCTCCAGCTGAATTTCACGATCCTTGATCGCGTCCTCAACGGCATCGTAGGCAAAGTTGAAGAGCGTGAACTCCGCGGTGTTAATACGGCCCCGCTCCGTGGCCCGCACGATCCGCGTTACGAATTCGGCGAGCTTTTCATTGCATTCATCAAGGGCGGTGAAACCCGAAGCGTCACGTGCTTCGCGGGCAAGCGCAATCAGCTCGCGATTGTAACCGTCCATCACCTTCTTGCGGCGACGCGTGGCGAGCTGCAGGTAACCCGACATAACGACCACGGCGATGGTGAGCATGAGCGCAATGGGCTCGGCGTTCTCCTGAAGAAAATTTGGCTTGTCCCGATCCCAGAAGGCGCGCACGCCGGCGTGGATTGGCACCAATGTCTGGCCGCTTGAATCCGGCGCCGTGATCAAGCCGGCAATCGGCACAAGCTCCATGAGTTCGCTCCGATGCTCGAAGAGCACGGAAGAAATTTTGGCAACAACGTCGTCGGGAACGTCCTCACGCGCCAGCAATATCTGCTTCACCGAAACCGTCGGCTCGTCGCGTCCAGGAATGGCGGGCCTGCCGTTATAGGACCCTTGCGGAATGGTGCTGGCCTCAAGCGCGGGGTGCCTCAGCTGCAACGCGGCAGCTTGCGGGATGGGTATGACCTTGCCGTTGACCTGTCTGATCAACTTCAAGATCGACGCATCGCCCGGTGCGCGTATCCGAAACAGCGCCTCGACATCGCCATTGATAAGCAGCCAATCGGTCGTGCGCTCTGTCCCCATGAACGCCTTCAGATTGTCGGTCGTGAGCGCATAGTAGTTCGCGAGAAACCAGAACGCCTCATACTCGCCGCTCTGCTCTGGTGGCAACGCGATGCGCTTGCCAATGAGATCGGATATCGAGTTGATGCCGCTATCGCCTCTGACCACGATTTGAAACGTGTCTGGATAGAGGTCGGCCACCATCCGCGCGGCGTTGCCGGCGGCCTGATCGGCCTGCACGGTGGCGAGCTGCACCGCGCCCTGGTCGAGCAATTTTGCGTTGTGGAGGGATCCGCGGGTCTCGAAGACCTCAAGCTGGATTTCAGGATAATGCCGGGCGACGACCTGCCGGAACGCTTCGGCCAACTGGAAGGCTTGGCTCGAGCGTTGGCCGACCGCGACCAGCAGCGTGTATTCACGCTTACTCTGCACGTACCAAAGGGCAATCAGCCCGAAGCACAGCACGGCCAGGATGAGCGCTATGAATCTGCGTGGACTCAAAAGGTCATTCCCCGCATCTCTCGCCCTGGCGAGCCAAGAGCCC
>DAOVDX010000159.1 GCA_030669345.1 Methyloceanibacter sp.
AGTCGGCTCCATCTCCTTCATCCCCATCTTCCGGTAGCCGGTCGCCTTGCCTGGCTCTTGCGCCGATCATAGCCGACCAACACGTAGAACCAGGGATGCACGAGCGCTGAGAGCACCGTGCCGCCCACCATCACCTGAAACGCCAGGAAGCCCGGGGCCCAAGCTCCCGCCACAGGGCGCGGGTATGCTGCTGAGGTTGCTAGTAATGGTTGATTGTCTTCTATATACAACCTAAACGAGCTATGTCGCTCTGGCGGCTGACACAAAGCCGCGCTAAGAGAGGCGCGTGAAGAAAAGCGGCCCTGTGATTCATCAAGCGAAGAAACGTGGCGCGGCGCCTTACTGGCTTGCCGTCTTAGCGCTCGCGTTGGTGTGGCTGGTGCCCTCAACGGCTTATGCTCAAGCCAAGAGCGCCATCGTCCCGGACAATTGGCAAGGCGACGCGCTTCGTCCACGGCCGGACATGAACGGGTTGCGGGTGCTCCGCTTCGTCACCGATACCGGCTACCCGCCGTTCCATTACTACGACGAGGTGGGCGCGCTCACCGGCTTCAACATTGATCTCGCCAAAGCCATTTGCGAGACCCTTGAAGTCGCGTGCGAGATCAAGGCGACGAATTGGAGCGATCTGATCCCGAGTCTCGATAACGGCGAAGCTGACGCGGCGATCGCCTCCATCCGCATCACCAAAGAGGCGCTGGAGGCTGCCGATTTTACGTCGCGCTACTACGCCACGCCCGCGCGCTTCGTGGCGCGCAAGGAGAGCGAGCTCAAGGACATTCGCCCAGAGACGGTCGAGGGCTTAAAGATCGGTGTGGCCAAGGGGACGGGCCACGAGGCCTATATCGCGGAGTTTTTCCCCGATGCCGCCATCGCGGCCTTCGACACGCCCGAGATTGCGCAGACGGCATTGAAAGATGGCGCTATCGATCTCATCTTTGGCGATGGGATCAGCCAGACATTCTGGATCAATGGTGTGATCAGTGAGGCGTGCTGCGAGTTCCGCGGCGGGCCTTATGTGGACGCGAAGTTCTTTGGCGAGGGTGTCGGCATCGCCGTGAAGAAGGGCAACCGCAAGCTCGCCGAGATCCTCACCTACGGTTTAGAGCAAGTGCATGCGAATGGCCGCTATGAGGAGCTGTTCCTCCGCTACTTCCCCATGAGCTTTTTCTAGAAGAGCGTCGTCTACTTCCCAGTCGCTTCGGCTTTTTTGTATTCGCGCTGCAAGTCGGTGATGTAGTCGCGCACGATCGGCGCCGCGTCGCGCTGGTGAGCGAGCTGCATGTGAAAGACCATCTGGTTGCCAGTGAGGAACATCATTTCAGCACTGACCAGATAGAACTCCCACATCCGGCAGAAGCGCTCGTCATACATCGCTGCGACCTTGTCGCGGTTGGCCTCGAAGCGCCGCCACCAATGGTTCAGGGTCTTGGCATAGTGCAGGCGCAAGACCTCCACATCCGTGACCCAGAGGCTCGCTTGCTCGACCGACGTGAAGACTTCCGACAGCGCCGGCGAATAGGCGCCGGGAAAAATGTATTTCCTGAGCCAGGGGCTGGCCGTGCCGGGCGGGCTCATATGGCCGATGGAGTGCAGCACCATAAGGCCGTCGTCCTCAAGCAGCGCATTCACCTTGACGAAGAACTCATCGTAATGGTGCACGCCGACATGCTCGAACATGCCCACTGACACGATCCGGTCGAAGCGGTCCTCAACCTTGCGATAGTCCAGCAGCTCGAAGCGGACCCGGTCGCTCAAGCCCATGGCGCGCGCTTTCTCGTTGGCAAGGGCGTGTTGCTCTTTCGACAGGGTGACGCCGGTCACATCCACGTCGGCCATGGAGCCGAGATAGAGCGCCAGGTCGCCCCAGCCGCTGCCGATATCGAGAATGCGCAAACCCGGCTTCAGGTCGAGCTTGGCGGCGAGGAGTCGGAGCTTGTTCTGTTGCGCCTGCTCGAGGCTCTCCTCGTCGTCGAGGAAATAGGCGCAGGAATACTGCATGCCTTCGTCGAGAAACAGACGGTAGAAATCGTTGCCGAGATCGTAGTGGTGGGCGATGTTCTGCTGCGCCTTACCGACGGGATTGAGCTGCTGGAACCGCTTCAGCCCACGCGACACGCGCTTCAACGCTTTCTGTAAGGGGTAGGAGCCGAGCGAGAGCCTGTTCATGGAGAACAGCGTTAGGAAGTCGCGCAAGCTCGAGTCCTCGAAGCGGAGCCGTCCGTCCATATAGGCTTCGCCCGCATGCAGCTCTGGATTGAAGAAGAGCTTGCGATAGAGCGATGGGTCGCTGAGCACCATGGTGACTTCAGGGCCCGGCGCGCCGGCAAACACGTGCACCTGCCCCTTGGCATCGACCACCTTCAACGTGCCAACCCGCACGAAGGATTTCAGCATATTCGAGAGGGGAAACATTCGCACTCCTTCGCCGTCGAGCCCTGCTCGATCAAACTAACCGGCCCATATGGGCTGCGCAAAGCGCACGCATGGCCGAGGCTCCAAGCGTTGTAAGAGGTGTTTCCGGCTTTCAGGTCAAGCGCGAAGCCGCACTACGAGTTCTGGCGAGGCGAGGCCCGGCGGCGGAAGGGCAAGATCAGGCTCCAGCCGAGCTTCGAGGGCTCCTCGGTCTGATAAGGGTCGAGCCCGATGGTCATGCCCTGATGTCCGCCTTCCGGCTGGGCGGTGTAGGAGCGGAACAGCCGGTCCCATAGCGACAGATTGAAGCCGTAATTGGAATCATGTTCGCGCTGGAGCACGGAGTGATGCACCCGGTGCATATCCGGCGTGACGACCACGAGGCGCAATATTGCGTCGGCCCAACGGGGCAGCGCGACATTGGCATGGTTGAACATGGCGCAGGCATTGAGGATCACCTCGAACAGGAACACCGCGAGCGGCGGGGCGCCAAGCAGCAGGACCACGACGATCTTCCACAGCATCGACAGCCCGATCTCGATTGGGTGAAACCGCACTGCCGTGGTCACGTCGATGTCGCGGTCGGCATGATGGACTTGGTGCAGGCGCCATAGGACCGGGATTTTGTGGGACGCCAAATGTTGCACCCAGATGGCAAGGTCGAGCAGCACGAGCGACACGACCACTTTGACCCATGCGGGCCATTGCGCGTGGTTCAGGAGCCCAATCTCGTGATCCTCGGCGTAGAACGCGGCAGTGACTGCCGCGATTGGCACCGCGGCTGTCGCCATCAAGCGGATGAGGAGCCCGGCGGTTACGCTGATACCGATATTGGTGAACCAGCGCCGCCCCTTCGAGGCGATGAGCTTGCGCTTTGGCCAAGCGAACTCGACGACCGCCATGACTATGAAAACAACGGCGAAGACACCGAAGCGAAGCAGGTCGTCGCCTTTATCGAAAAACTCGTCCATGAGGGCCGCTGAAGCTAACGGAATGACTGTCAGCTAGTTTGCCGTGCGGCGCCCGGCAAGCCAACCACAGTTCGGATCACAAGGCCGAGAGACTTACGGCCTTCGACTTAAGCCTTCTTCGCGGCCGTCCTTCTGGCGGGCTTGCGCTTCGCGGTTTTCCTCGTCGCGGACTTGGCCGCGCGCTCTTCCTTCTTCTCATGGAGCTTGAACGAAAGGACGAGTAGGAGGACGCCGAACACGATGGCATAGGCGCCGATCCACCAGGTCAGCACCACCGCGCCAACCACCGGTGCGATCAGCAGCACGATGCCGAAGATCGCCGAGGCGACGCCACCAAGCGCGAGCCATCCGCGCCCATGATCGAGTTTTAGCCTAAAGGCCGCGCCGAGCATCAGCCCGCCGGAAATGATCGCCCACACCGCGATGAGAATAACGAAGACCACGGTGGTGATTGCCGGCCAAAGGAAGGCGACCGCGCCGGCGGCGATATCGACAACGCCTTCAAGAATAAACAGGCCCCAGCGTTCGCCGTTTCGGGCGGCCTTGATGCCAGACGCAATGGCCAGAACGCCATCGACCAGCATATAAGCGGAGAAGAGGAGGATCAGCACCAGGATCGCGGCAGCCGGCACCAGGAGACAGATGAGGCCGAAGGCGATGCCGATCAGGCCACGCAGGCCGACTGTCCACCAACTATCGGCCAGAATTTCGCTAAGTGCCTCGCGGGCTTTTTCAGGTGCTGTGGTTTCGGCCATGAAACGATCTCCTTCGGCTAGCCGGGCTTAATTGGTGACGTCGCGCCAAGACGCGGGAACGCACGACTCAAATTTGCGCCAATAA
>DAOVDX010000072.1 GCA_030669345.1 Methyloceanibacter sp.
AAGAGGTGACATGCGGCCAAAGTTATTCCTGGGACGAGACGGAGTGGCGATGGGGCGAAGGCTACGGGCAACAGGACGAGCCCCGCTTTCACGTGATCGCCATCGACTTTGGACTGAAGCGCAACATCCTGCGCGAGTTGGCTACGGTTGGATGCTGGTTGACCGTGGTGCCGGCCACCACGAGGGCGGAAGAAATTCTCGAACGCAAACCCGACGGCGTGTTCGTGTCGAATGGTCCGGGCGACCCTGCCGCGATAGGCGCCTACGCTGTACCGGAGATCGCCAAGCTGGTGAAGTCAGGTGTGCCCGTTTTCGGCATTTGCCTCGGTCATCAAATGCTCGGCCTCGCGCTCGGCGGCAAAACCGAGAAAATGCATCAGGGCCATCACGGCGCGAACCATCCGGTGAAGGATTTCGAGACCCACAAGGTCGAGATCACCTCCATGAACCACGGCTTCGCCTTGAATCGCGAAAGCCTGCCAGCGGGCGTAGAGGAAACCCATGTGTCGCTGTTCGACGGGTCGAATTGCGGGCTGAAGGTGAAGGGCGAGCCGGTGTTCTCGGTGCAGCATCACCCAGAAGCCTCCCCGGGACCGCAAGACAGTCATTACCTCTTCACCCGCTTCGTCGAACTGATGGCGCAGGTAAAGGCTGGGAAGTCCGCCAGCTGATGCCCAAACGCACAGACATAAAGACCATCCTGATCATCGGCGCCGGGCCCATCGTCATCGGCCAAGCTTGCGAGTTCGATTATTCGGGCACGCAAGCCTGCAAGGCCCTCAAGGAAGAGGGCTACCGCATCGTGCTGGTGAATTCGAACCCGGCCACGATCATGACCGACCCGGATCTGGCCGATGCCACCTATATCGAGCCGATCACGCCGGAAGTGGTCGCCATGATCATCGAGAAAGAGCGCCCCGACGCGCTGCTGCCGACCATGGGCGGGCAGACCGCGCTCAACACCGCGCTCAGCCTCCACAGCGCCGGCGTTCTGGAGAAATTCGGCGTCGAAATGATCGGCGCCGACGCGCAAGCCATCGACAAGGCCGAGGACCGCGAGCTGTTCCGCGAGGCCATGAACAAGATCGGCCTGGAGACGCCCGCCTCGCGTCTCGCCGACGCGGCCTCTCTCAAGCGCGCCGACCGGAAGACTTACAAGACCGAGATCGCTCGCATCGAGGCGGAAGCGACTGATCCTGAAACGCGCGCGAAAATGCTGCTCGAGTTTGAGGCCGACTGGGCGCGGCACGAGAGCGAGCGGCGGCGGCGCTATGTGGAGAAGGGTCTGATCGAAGCGCTCGAGGCGCTGCAAGACATTGGGCTGCCCGCCATCATTCGCCCGTCCTTCACGCTCGGCGGCACTGGCGGCGGCATCGCCTATAATCGCGAAGAGTTCATGGAAATCATTGAGCGCGGGCTCGATGCGTCTCCCACCTGCGAAGTGCTGATCGAGGAATCGGTGCTTGGCTGGAAGGAGTATGAGATGGAGGTCGTCCGCGACAAGGACGACAACTGCATCATCATCTGCTCCATCGAGAATATCGACCCGATGGGCATTCATACCGGCGACAGCATCACCGTGGCGCCAGCCCTGACGCTCACCGACAAAGAATATCAAGTCATGCGCAACGCCTCGATCGCGGTGCTGCGCGAGATCGGTGTGGAGACCGGCGGCTCTAATGTGCAGTTCGCGGTGAACCCCGAAGACGGCCGCCTGATCATCATCGAGATGAACCCGCGCGTGTCGCGCTCATCCGCGCTGGCCTCGAAAGCCACTGGCTTTCCCATCGCCAAGATGGCCGCCAAGCTGGCGGTTGGCTACACGCTGGATGAGCTTGCCAACGACATTACCGGCGGGGCGACACCGGCGAGCTTCGAGCCGACCATCGATTATGTGGTGACGAAGATCCCGCGCTTCGCGTTTGAGAAATTCCCAGGCTCGACGCCGACGCTCACCACATCGATGAAATCTGTCGGCGAGGCCATGGCCATTGGCCGGACTTTCGCTGAATCGCTGCAGAAGGCGCTTCGGTCCTTGGAGACTGGCCTCACCGGCCTCGACGATTTCACGTTCGAAGGTCTCGGCCAGGGCGACGACAAAAACGTGGTCCGCGAAGCGCTTGGCACGCCTGCCCCCGACCGTCTGCTCCGAGTGGCGCAGGCGTTGCGGCTCGGCGTCAGCCACGACCAGATTTACGACAGCTGCAAGATAGACCCGTGGTTCATCCGCCAGATACAGGAGATCGTCGACGCCGAAGAGCGCGTGCGCGTGCACAAACTGCCAAAGAGCGCCGGCCAGTTCCGCGCGTTGAAGGCCATGGGCTTTTCCGATGACCGCTTGGCAACATTGGCCGGGCTCGACGTGGCCGAAGTGTCCAAGGCACGCCGGGCGCTCGACGTACACCCAGTTTACAAGCGCATCGACACCTGCGCGGCGGAGTTCGCCTCGCCCACCGCGTATATGTATTCGACCTACGAGACAGGGTTTGAGGGCGAAGCGTCTTGCGAGGCGCAGCCCTCAGACGCCGACAAGGTCATCATCTTGGGTGGCGGCCCGAACCGCATCGGCCAGGGCATTGAGTTCGACTATTGCTGTTGCCATGCGGCGTTCGCGCTGTCGGCCACGGGTTTTGAGACCATCATGGTCAACTGCAATCCCGAGACCGTCTCCACCGATTATGACACCTCCGACCGACTCTATTTCGAGCCGCTCACCGAAGAGGATGTTTTGGAAATCGTCCGCACGGAAGAGGCCAACGGCAAGGTCAAAGGCGTCATCGTGCAATTCGGCGGCCAGACGCCGCTCAAACTCGCAGCCGCTTTGGAGAAGGCCGGTGTGCCCATCCTTGGCACCTCCCCCGACGCCATCGACCTGGCGGAAGACCGCGACCGGTTCAAGGCGTTGGTGGACCGGCTCGGCATCCGGCAACCGAATAGCGGCATTGCCCGCTCCGCCGAGGAAGCCCACAAGATCGCAGCCGAGATCGGCTTCCCGCTGGTGATCCGGCCCTCTTATGTGCTCGGCGGCCGCGCCATGGAGATCGTCCATGACGTGCCCCAGCTCGCCCGCTACATCGCCGAAGCCGTGAACGTCTCGGGCAATAGCCCGGTGCTGCTCGACAGCTATCTGCGCGATGCCATCGAAGTGGACGTGGACGCCATCGCCGACGGCACTGACGTGTTCATTTGCGGTGTGATGGAGCATATCGAAGAGGCTGGTGTGCATTCCGGCGATAGCGCCTGTTCGCTGCCGCCCCATTCGCTAAAGCCAGAGATCGTCGCCGATATGGAACGGCAGACAATCGAATTGGCGCGCGCGCTAAACGTTGTCGGCCTGATGAACGTTCAATTCGCCATCCAGCAGGACAATATCTACATTCTCGAAGTCAATCCGCGGGCGTCGCGCACGGTACCCTTCGTGGCCAAGGTGATTGGGCTTCCCATCGCGGGCATCGCCTCGGAGGTTATGGCCGGCAAGCCGCTCGCCGCCTTAGGCCTTGAGCGGCCGAAGCTTGACCATATCGCGGTGAAGGAGGCTGTGTTCCCCTTCGCCCGCTTCCACGGGGTCGATCCCATTCTCGGGCCAGAGATGCGCTCCACTGGCGAGGTCATGGGCATCGACCGCGATTATGCGGTCGCCTTCGCCAAGAGCCAGCTCGGCGGCGGCTCCAAGCTTCCTTTGTCAGGCACCGTGTTTGTGTCGGTGAAGACCTCCGACAAGGATCGCGTGGTGGCGCCAATTCGGAAGCTCACCGAGATGGGCTTCCGCATCATCGCCACGCGGGGCACCCAGCGTCATCTCGATGCTCACGACATCCCTTGCGAGCGGGTCAATAAGGTACTGGAGGGACGCCCCCATATCGTTGACGCCATCACCAATGGCGAGATCGATATCGTGTTCAACACCACGGAAGGGGCCAAGGCGCTAGCCGATTCCATGTCGATACGCCGGTCGGCCTTGCTCAACCACATCCCATATTATACAACGCTGGCAGGTGCCTTGGCCGTCACCGAAGCCATCAAGGCGCTTCGGGAAGGCAGCCTGACCGTTGCTCCCCTTCAAAGCTATGTCGGTAAGGGTCGGCGTTCGCCGCCCGAGACAGCTTAGGGAAATTGGTCTAAATCAACAGATTCTTGACTTGGATGGGTCACTTCCTTGACACTGTTTAAGGGGACCTCCTTAGGAGTTTGACTGACATGGAAAAGGTGCCGATGACCGCCGACGGCTTTTCTACGCTTGAGGTCGAAATCAAACATCTCAAGACCGTAGAACGGCCACGGATCATCAAGCTCATCGCTGAAGCGCGTGCGCACGGGGACCTCTCTGAGAACGCCGAGTACCACGCCGCCAAGGACCTGCAAGGCCTGACCGAGGCGCGGCTCGCCGACCTCGAGGATAAGCTGTCGCGCGCCGATATCATCGACGTGTCCAAGCTCAAAGGTGGCAAGGTGATGTTCGGCGCCACCGTCACGCTCGTGGACGAGGACACTGACGAGAAGGTCAAATACCGCCTCGTCGGCGAGGTCGAGGCCGACGTGAAGCAGGGCAAGATCTCCATCACCTCGCCCATCGCCCGGGCTCTTCTCGGCAAGGGCAAGAAGGATGTCGTCGAGGTGTCGACGCCCGGCGGCGGCAAGTCCTACGAGATCGTCAGGGTCGAATTCAAATAGGCTTCGCCTGCGTATCCTCGGACGGCCCGCAGCAAGAACCACCTTCTTGGATGGGTGGACACGCAACCGTGCCGTATGAGCAGAAGACGCAGCAATCGCCGGCTCGCGGCTTCAGGGTCGCGCCGCACCCCTTACAGTCGTAGACGACCACGCAGGCATTGACCGGCATGGTCTCCTTCGCCTGATGCCCACAACGGGGGCAGGTCACTATCGACTCGACTTGCATGGCTTCAGCCCGACGGACCCTCTTCGGAAACATGCGCCCCTAGCGCCGACCGCAACCCCGCGGCCGCCCCAGTCAGTGCTGGAAACTCGGCGACAATCACATAGATCGGGATCGGCTCGACGAAAGCGCTCATGCGGCCCTTATTCTCGAAGGCCTCGCGGAGATCACCTTGGGTGAGCCGGCCCAACATCTTCGGCGCGATGCCACCACCGATATAGACGCCGCCATGGGCGCCAAGCACGAGCGCGACATCGCCGGCAAAGCGTCCAAGCCAGGTGACAAAAACATCGAGCGCTTCCGCCGCGATTTCGTCCTGCCCGCTCAGCGCCCGCTTCTCCACATCCGCCGGGGCCAGGGCGTCGAGGTTATGGCCGTGAGACGCCGCCACGGCCAGATGAAGGTCACTCAAGCCCGGGCCTGACAAGGCGCGTTCGGCGGAGAGCCGCGTGCGGCCTTTGCGCAAGCGCTCGATCAGCGCCAGCTCGCGCTCGTCCTCGGCACCGAGGGTCATGTGCCCCCCTTCCCCCGGCAACGCCACCCAACCAGCGCCGGACCACACCAGCCCGGCCACACCTAGTCCGGTGCCGGGGCCGAGCACGGCCTTGGGGGCATGCGCCACGGGCGCGCCGCCGCCGATCTGATGGAGCTCGTCCGGTTTCAGATGCGGCAATGACAGGGACAGCGCTTCGAAATCGTTGAACACATGGACAGCCTCGAGACCAACTTCCGCCGCCAATTTGCGCTGCACGAAAGACCAAGAGGAGTTGGTGAACTTGATCTCGTCGGCGTCGAGCGGCGCGGCCACGGCGATGCCCGCATGGCTGACCGGCTCTGTTATGTCTTTGAGATAGGCCTTCATCGCATCGGCGAGGTTCGGATAGTCGGCGCCCGCAAGGGTCCGCACCGAAACGACTTCCAGCGTGGCGATATCCGCCAAGGCAAAACGTGCGTTTGTGCCGCCAATATCAGCGACGAGAACGCGGGACGGAATCTTGCTCGTTTCAGTCATGTCAATTTACACCTATAGCGTGGGGCCGGGGACAGCGGTCCCAAAAAATCTAGTCCTGGTAGAGGGTTGCACATTATCTGGTCACTCGCGAGCCTTGCGGGAGACCCCACCCGGTTCTAGGGTAAAGCCAGAATAGAGGGCAAAAAACCTTCATGTTGACTGGGCTCAGCGCAGGGTTTCGTTTCAGGATCGCGGTGGCACTTAGCGCCTTCGCAGCGCTTTGTTTTGTCTTGCTGCCATCTGCGACGCTGGCCTTCGGGCCCGACGCGAACTTGGCCGAGTGTTTCTTCCAGGCCGATGCGGTCGACCACCATGGCACGGGCGACCACCATGACGGCGCGGAGGCTCGTGACCTCGCACTCCCAGTATCCCAGCATCATGGCGACGACGCCCCCGGGCCGGTAGGCCACGGGATAGATTGCTGCGACGCCTTCTGCTCAAGCGCATTTTTGGCCGACGACGGTGAGCTAGCCAATCGCGAGATCGCTGCCCCGCCGCATTTTCTGGCGAGAGAGCCCCAGCTCTTCAGCCGTATCCCCGAACTGCCGGATCGACCACCGAATTCGCTTCTCGTCGTCTGAGCTTCCGCGGGCGGACTTCCGTCCTGCGCGCGGGCCTTTTCAACGACAGACGAAGGATGGGTCATGTCATCTCATTTCTGAGATTGCGCCGCCGCAATTAGCGGACCGCCGCGTTGCTCTCATCGGCAATGCGCATGATCACACCCCTCGTCGCTAGAGGAGTTGTTCGATGATTTTGACATTCGTCCGCATTGTCGCGCTCGGCTGTCTGACCTTCGCCACTATCGCGTTGGCGCACGAAGGCGCCACTGGCGTGGTCAAAGAGCGCATGGACCTGATGAAGGGCCAGCGGGACGCCATGAAAACGATCGGCGAGATGGCCAAGGGCAAGACGCCGTTCGATGCCGCCAAGGCGAGCGAAGCCGCTCGCGAAATCGAGACGACCGCCAAGAAGATCCACAGGCTATTTCCTGAAGGCACCGACGGCGGACACAGCGAAGCCCTTCCTGCAATCTGGGGGCAGTGGGACCGCTTTTCCGGTGACGCGGACGACTTGGCCGATGTTGCGGGTGCGCTTGCCTCATCACTCAACGACGCCACGCGTGACGACTGGAAGGCAGAATTCAAACGGGTCACCAACGCTTGCAAGTCCTGCCATCAGGACTTCCGCAAAAAGAAGAAAAAGGGGGGACGGCGCCATTAAGCTGAGATCACTATATCGGACGAGCCTTTGGCTCAGTCTGGCAGCCGTCACGATGGCGGGGCTTACGGTGCACACCGCGCGCGCCAAGAAGCTCACCTGCGTCGAGACAAGACTGCCTGTCGCAAGCTTGGAAGTGCGGCTGAAAATGATGCCCACGCGCGCGGCTATCTGTGTGCGAGAGGGAATGCCGCTCCGCGCCATCGCCTTGATGACGCAACTCATCGGCCATAAGCCAACCGATCCCATCGCTTACCTCAATCGCGGCAATGCCTACGCCGCGGCGGGTGAAGTGGCGCAGGCCATCGGCGATTATACGACCGCCATCCGCCTGAAGCCCGAACTCGCCGAGACTTGGTACAACCGCGGCACGACATACGCGCATCTGCGTCGATTTGATAAGGCGGTCAACGATTTCACCGAAGCGATCCGGCTGAAACCCACCTCCTCATTCTCACTATGCAATCGCGGCTTCGCCTATTTCCAGATTGGCGATTACGACCGTCCGCTCCAAGATTACTCGGCGGGCGTCAAGCACAGTGTCGGACCGAGCTTCTGCTATCTCAATCGCGGCACGCTGTATCTCGCACTCGGTGAATACGAGAAGGCCATCACCGATTTTTCGCAGGTGACCGGCGACAGACCGGCGGCGGCAGTTGCCTTGGGCCGGCGGGGCCAGGCCTATGAAGCAATGGGCAAAGCTAGCCAGGCCCTAGACGACTATCGCGCCGCACTTGAGGCCTATCCAAAGCTTGAAGCCGCCCGGGAAGGCTTTGCGCGTATCAAGACGAAGCCGCGGTTGGCCAACGGGCACCGGTAAGGCTTAAATATCTTCTTTGGTTGCTGAAGCCCCGCAGCGGCCTCACTATCCCTATATTCCGTTCTCGTATCATCCGGCCCCCGGCACTTCATGCTCGATAAACTCGAATTCATCATAGCGCTCTCCCGCGAGCGGCATTTCGGCCACGCGGCCGAGGCGTGCCGCGTGAGCCAACCGACCTTCTCGGCCGGCATTAAGCAGCTCGAGGATACGCTCGGCGTGCTCTTGGTGGAGCGCGGTTCCCGCTTCCGTGGCTTCACGCCGGAGGGTGAGCGGGTGCTCGACTGGGCGCGGCGCATCGTCGGCGACACGCGCTCGATGCGTCAGGAGATCAACGCGCTGAAGCATGGCCTGACCGGCCATGTCCGCATCGCCGCGATCCCGACCGCGCTGCCAATGGTGGCGATGATCACCACGCCCTATCGGGCACAGCACCCCGATGTGAGCTTCACCATTCTGTCGCGGAACTCGATCGAGGTTTTGAGCATGCTCGAAAACCTGGAGATCGATGCGGGTCTGACCTATCTCGACAACGAGCCCTTGGGCCGGGTGCAGACCGTGCCGCTCTATAGCGAGCAATATCGCCTGCTGGCGTCGTCCGACAGCCCACTCGGCGACCGCGACGAGGTCACCTGGGCGGAAGTCGGCAAGCTGCCGCTCTGCCTGCTGACGCCCGACATGCAGAACCGGCGGATCATCGAGACCCTGCTCCGCCACGAGGGGGCCGACATGGCGCCGACCCTGGAATCCGACTCCATCATCGTGCTGTTCGCCCATGTGCGGACTGGGCGTTGGGCGAGCGTCATGCCCTCTAAACTTGCTGAAGTGCTTGGCCTAACGGAAAAAGTGCAGGCGATCCCCATCAAAGAGCCCGAGGTGACCCATTCCATCGGGCTCGTGGTGCCCCACCGCAACCCACTGACACCGCAGATCAATGCGCTGGTGAACGAAGCCAAGCAGCTTGCCCCCATCCTGAGCGCCAGCGTACCCTCAGGGCGGCGTTGTCAGACTGACTAATCATGAGCTGGTTAGTCGGAGGCTGTCAAGACTCTCACGCCGCGAGTTGACGCCACTCGGCCAGGGCGGCAGAACGGTTCTGTTTGAAGATGTCGCGAGGGTTGAGGTGGCGGTCGTGGTTGAAGTGGTTGTGGATTGATGCGTGAGCGGCGGCAAATTTCTGTAGGGTTCTTACGGCCCTGAACCTCTGCATTCCTCGCTCTCGTCGTCGGAACGGCTGGTGGGAATTCTCAGCCCGATTGTTGCGCCAACGACCACACTCCTGATCGGCAGCATTGGCAATTACCGTCATTGCCGATCGGTACGAGCGAAGTCGGTTGGTTACAATTGATCGCGGCCGGCCGTAACGCTTCATCGTGCGCTTCAGGAATTT
>DAOVDX010000053.1 GCA_030669345.1 Methyloceanibacter sp.
TTCATCGTCGCTCTCATAGATGCCTTGGCTGTAAGCCGGGAACATGGGATCGAGGAAACTCAAGAACAGGTCCGGGTCGAGATTATAGTGCGACGCAATCGCCTGCTTGTTGGTATAGACCTGCCCGAACATCAGCGGCTGAATGAAGCGCCACGCCGCCACCAGCGGATGGCTGTCATCAAGCTCGGAGCGCAATGTGAACGGCTTCAACATGTCGCCACCGAGGTCCATGTCACCCTGCAAATAGGCTTCGGCGATGTCAGCCTCATCCAGCATGCGCACCGCCTTAACTGCCCGGTCGTTGTGGAGCGTGACGCTAAATACGGGATCGCCCTGACCCACGTTCCGCTTCGCGCCATCGGGCATTTCAATCGAGAAGGGCGTGGAAATCCCGCCGACACGGTTGATGAAGGCATCGAGCGCGGCTGTGGCTGATGACATTTGGCTGGTTCTCCGGCTTAGACTTTGCGCCCACGGGTTTCGTCCCTTGAGCCGTTGTTCTTAACGTTCGCCACCGATAGTGCCCCGGACACGGGCGGAATGAAATGCCCATGTCGGTGTGTGAATTTCTAAGCATTGTTGTTGTGAAACCAGCAGCTCCTAGGGCTATCATCCGCCACGCCGACAACGCATACGGGAGTTCGGAATGCACGGTCTGAAGCGCTGCCTGTGGCTCACCGCAACGGCCCTCCTGACGCTTGGGCTCTGCCTCGGTCTCGCACGCGATGCGAGCGCCAAAAAACCTGGGTCGATCCTCAGAGTTTGGCCGCTTGTCGGCGGTAGCCCGGACGGCGGCGAAGCCTTTCGCATTCTCTACCAGTCGACGGGCTTGAAAGGCGAACCGATCGCGGTGTCGGGCGCGATCTACATCCCGGCGGGCAAGCCGCCGGCCGGAGGCCGTCGCGTTATCGCTTACGGGCATCCCACCAGCGGCGTGGTCGAGAAATGCGCGCCCTCGCTAATGCCCGACAATGCCGGCCTGATTTGGGGCCTGAAGTCGATGCTGGCGAAAGGCTACATCGTCGTCGCCACTGACTATCCGGGCCTCGGCACGCCCGGCATCCACCCATACCTAATCGGCGTGAGTGAAGGACGCGCGGTGCTCGATTCCGTCCGCGCCGCGATCGTCTTGCCGAAATCCGGTGCCTCGAACCGATATGTTTTGTGGGGACACAGCCAGGGCGGACAAGCGGTGCTCTATGCCGGCGAAATGTCCAAATCCTACGCGCCGGAGCTGAAACTCGTCGGCGTGGCCGCGGCGGCGCCCGCCACCTATCTCGTCGAATTGTTCGACGCCGACAAGACGACATCTACCGGCAAGGAACTTACGGCCATGGCGATCTACTCGTGGTCGAACCTTTACAAGGATCCCGCATCGAGCCTGATCGAGCCCAAAGCCATGGGTATCTACAAAGCGATGGCGCATGACTGCATTGAGTCAGTCCCGCAGTTCGTAGCCCTCGACAAGGTCGAGAAGCCGCTCGAAAATATGAAGTTTCTGAAGGCCAACCCCGCCAAGACCGAGCCTTGGCGCTCCATCATGCTGAAGAATACCCCGGGCAAGAAGCCCGCTGGCGCGCCCGTGTTCTTGGCGCAAGGCACCGCCGACACCGTCGTGCGGCCCTATATCACCAAGCAGTTCGGCAAGGCGCTCTGCAAGCAAGGCGCCAAGGTGATGCTCGTCGAGATGCCGGGCGTGACTCACACCTTCGCCGCCAAGGAGAGCGTCGCCGCGGCGCTCAAATGGATGGACAATCGTTTCCGTGGGGCGCCGCCACCCAATAGCTGCGGACGCTAGCGCCTAAATTAGCGCGTGATCTTTATGGTCGTGTTGCCCGCGCCGTAGCGCTTCACCAGCGCATAGAGCTTGGCGGCGTTTGACGGGTGCAGACGGACGCAGCCATGGGACGCCGGGCGGCCGAGATGTTTGATCTCGTGAGAGCCGTGGATCGCATAGCCCTTATAGAAGAAGATCGAGTGGGGCATCGGCGAGCCATTGTAGATCGTCGAGCGGTGATAGCGGACCAAATTGGTCGGCTTGTAGGTGCCGGTCGGCGTGCGATAGCCCCGACGCGCCGTAGAGACCTTCCAATTATAGGCTGGCTTGCCATTCACGTAGACCTGCATGCGCTGGGTGGAGATGTTGATCTTAGCGACAACGCCAGCAAAGGCCGCGCCCGGTAAAGCCAGCGCCAGGCTCAATAGCGCGGCGACGAATACAAAACGTTTCATGAATGGCTCTCCTTTTGGCAGGTTCCGCCCCACGGTCTGATCAAAACATAGGTCAGCTTAGCCTTCCGCAACTGAACATCGTCTGAACGCGGAGATGAGGCTAGCCGGATAACGAACATTGGGGGCAATGGCTCCGATTGGCCCATCAATTGTGCTAGTCTTTGGGGAAACGGGCCTGGCAGAAACACGGGTCGAGTGCCGATGCGAAGGCTAATTTTGAGCCTGACACTAGTGGTGTTTTGCACCGGCGTTGCTGCCGAACAATTCGGCGTGCCTGGTGGGGGCTCCCGGCCAGTGACCGCCAAATCCACCCCCAAGCCCGCACCGAAGAAGCCGGTCAAAAAGAAGAAAAAGAAGCCCGCGCCCAAACAGCCTCCCGCCAGGGAAATGTTCGGCTCCGTCGACACGCCGTCTCCGCTCGAGGCGCGCGCCATCGGCAGCTATTCCAAAGGCTGTCTGGCCGGTGGCGTGTCGCTGCCCGTCAATGGTCCCGACTGGCAAGTGATGCGGCTTTCCCGCAACCGCAATTGGGGCAGTCCGCAACTCATCGATTTTCTCGAACGGCTTTCCAGCGATGCCCGGGCTCAGGACGGCTGGCCGGGGCTTCTCGTCGGCGACCTGTCACAGCCGTGCGGCGGGCCGATGCTCACCGGCCACACCAGCCATCAAGTTGGACTCGATGCCGACATCTGGCTGACCGCGATGCCGGACCGCACACTGACGCCGGAAGAGTGGGAAGAAATGATCGCTGTTACGATGCTGAAGGACCCGTTGACGGTCGACACGACGATATTCACCGACGCGCATGTGAAGCTCATCCGGCGCGCGGCGTCCTACCCGCAGGTGGCGCGCATCTTTGTACACCCGGCCATCAAGCGATCTTTATGCAAGCGCGCCGCGTCCGTCGGCAAGGACCGCGCTTGGCTCGGCAAGGTCCGACCGTGGTGGAATCACCACTATCATTTCCACGTTCGCCTAGCCTGCCCGTCCGGCATGGATGGCTGCAAGAACCAGAATCCCGTGACGGGTGACAGCGGCTGTAGTGGCGGGGAGCTCGACAACTGGGACTCCATGCTGAGGAAATCCGCGATCTGGACGGCGCAACAGCAGATCAAGCCCGAAACCAAGAAGCCAGGGAAGAAGAAGAACGTCCGGTTCAGGGATCTGCCGGCGGACTGCAAAACTGTTCTGACCTCGGGTGGACACGAACCCCTAGCGCTCGACGTCGAGCTGCCGGAGGCCGCCCTCTTGGCCGCCGCCAGCAAAGAGGCCGGCCAGCCAATACCCCTGCTCAGCCAAGCACAGCTTCAGACCCTGCTCGGGGGCGGCAGAATCGGCATGTCGATGCCTGACCGGAACCCGATCCGGTAGCGCTTTCACCTCTTCGACCCTTCTTGTTGGTGATGCCTGGAAATGGCAGCATGGCCGCCATGACCAAGGCAAAACCGACGGCGGCGAAAAAGAAGCCGGCCACGAAAACCAAAACCGCGCCCGCCGTGGCCCCTAAGCCGCGCAAGAAGCGGCAAAGCTTCCAGGAAGGCCATAAGCGGAAGTTTCTCGTGGTGGTCGACGAGACGCCGGAATGTGAAAGCGCGCTTGCCTTTGCCGCAAGCCGGGCCAATCGCACCAAGGGCCAATTGGCTCTGCTCTACGTCATTGAGGCAGAAGGCGAAGGCATGCATTGGCTTGGCGTCGAGGAAGTGGCGCGCGAGGAGGGGCTGAACAAGGCGAGGGCCGTGTTCCGCCTATTTGGCCGGAAACTCAAGGCCTTGGGCTTTGACAAACTCGTGCCGGAGGAGCTTGTGCGCGAGGGCGCCAAGGCCGAGGAAATCACCAAAGCGATCGAAGAGGACGAGGACATTGGCGTGCTCGTGCTCGGCGCCTCCAAGGACCCTTCGGGGCCTGGCCCGCTGGTTTCGAGCTTAGCCGGGGGCCGCTTGGCCGGCGTCTTTCCAACGCCGATCACCGTCGTTCCTGGGCATCTCTCCACCGAAGAAATTTTGGCGCTAGCTTAGGCGACCCCTGCTGGCCCTATTGGCGATCTGCGACCTTGCGCTCATGGTCCAGCAGCCATTGCTTGCGCGCGAGCCCGCCGCCATAGCCCGTGAGGGCCCCATTGCTGCCGATCACCCGATGGCAAGGAATGATGATGCCGCGATAATTGTCGCCATTCGCCCGGGCCACGGCCCGCACGGCGGTGGGTGCGCCGATCGCTTTGGCGATGTCCTTGTAGGAGCGGGTTTCTCCGGCCGGAATCTTGAGTAGCGCCGCCCAGACACGCCGCTGAAAATCGGTGCCGCGCGAGGCCATCGGCAGCGTGAAGCTCACTCGTGCACCTGCAAAATATTCCCCGATCTCACCGTCGGCTTGATCGAGAACGGGATGCTCGCCGGGCACAATCGCAAACTTGGTCTTCTCCCGCAGGCGCAGGATTTCCCGCTCGAGGCCGCGCCGGTTCACCCAGTCGAACACGTAGAGCCCGCTGTCATCGGCCAATGCGAGAATTGCGCCCAAGGGCGAATCGATCCAACGCGCAAACAGGCAATGCACGCTGCTTGCCTTCGAAGGCGCCGCGCCGAACAGCTTGGCGAAGGCCTCGCGGAAACCGCTCGGCGATTCAAATCCATGATCCAATTGCGTATCCAAAACCTTCGAGCCCTTTCTGACGGCGGCAAGCGCGGACCCCATCCGCCGCGCCCTTTGGTAGGCCTGAAACGACATACCGAAATAGCGATTGAATTGCCGCCTCGCGGTCGACGGCTCGATGCCTAGATCCTCCAGGTCCCGGTCGCGCAGATGCCGGGACGGACAGTCTTCGATTTTCTGACGCAACTCCTCCAACAGCGCCGGCACGTTGCCGGTGGCGTTCATCGGCTTGCAGCGCAGACAGGGGCGGTAGCCTGCGTGCAGCGCCTCGCTCGGGCTGGCAAAAAATTCGATGTTCTGGCGGAGCGGCTTTCGCGCGGGACAGCCCGGCCCGCAAAAGATCCCTGTGGTTTTCACACCGACGAAGAAAATGCCCTCGTAGGACGAATCCCGACGCTGCATCGCGCCCCAGAACTCTTCCTCCCGATCCGTGAGCCGCGTGGTCATGGCGATAGTAGTAGGCGGCCTGCTTGCCCCATGCGACCGATTTTCGGGCAGCAATTTCCATCCAACCCCTGAACCGGCTGGCAAAATGCCGACGGTCTACGCATCGCGGTCACGTCGTGGGGCGTCTCGTGATATGATGGGCCGTACCGCCACCTATCTACGTAGAAATCCAAGCACTGGCTTGACTTTGAGGGTTTCAAACCTCAAATATTGTATAGAATCATTCTAATCTAACGCGACCTTTCAAGGGGTTGCGCGCCAAGGAGCCAAAGAGGCACCCGATGTTTATCCAGACCGAAGCGACTCCAAATCCGGCCACCCTAAAATTCATTCCGGGGCGGCCCGTTCTCACCGATGGCGCGGTCGAATATCGCGACCAGGCCGAGAGCGAGAGCTCCCCGCTTGCCGCTCGCCTGTTCGAGATCGACGGCGTGCGCGGCGTGTTCCTGGGCTCGGATTTCATCAGCGTCACCAAAGGCGACGGCGAGTGGCAGCACCTAAAGCCCGCCATCCTCGGAGCCATCATGGAGCATTACCTGTCTGGCGAAGCCATGACGGCAGACGGCGCGCCTGAGCAGACAGAAGACGAGAAAGAATTTTTCGAGCCCGAGGACGAAGACACGGTCAAGACGATCAAGGAGCTGCTCGACACGCGCGTGCGCCCTGCTGTGGCGCAAGATGGCGGCGACATCACCTTCCAGGGTTATCGCGACGGCGTTGTGTTCCTGCATATGCGCGGCGCCTGCGCGGGCTGCCCTAGTTCGACGGCGACCCTGCGCCACGGCATCGAAAATCTGCTCCGGCACTTCATTCCTGAAGTGCAAGAAGTCCGTCCGATTTGACCGGGCCGATCCCAGACGCTTGCCTCGACCAAGTTTTCCGCGAGGCGCGCTCACGGAGCGCATGGCTCGACAAAGACATTCCCGATGCGCTGCTGCATGAACTCGTCGATCTGGTGAAGCTCGGGCCAACGTCGGGCAATTGCAGCCCGGCGCGCATTGTCTTCGTGAAGTCCGACGCTGCGAAAGAAAAGCTCAAACCCTATTTGTCGGACGGCAATCGGGAGAAAACCATGAAGACGCCGGTCTGCGCCATCATCGGCTACAACCTCGAATTCTACGAGCACCTGCCGATGCTGTTTCCCCACACCGACGCCAAGAGCTGGTTCGAGGGCAAGCCCAAAAAAATCGCCGACACGGCCTTTCGCAACGGCACGCTTCAAGGCGCCTATCTGATCATGGCCGCGCGGGCGCTCGGCCTCGACTGCGGGCCCATGTCGGGCTTTGACAATGAAGGCGTCGACCGCGCGTTCTTCGCCGGCGCGCAAGTCAAATCGAACTTTCTGTGCAATCTCGGCTATGGCAGCAACCGTGCCCTCAGACCACGATCGCCACGGTTCGACTTCGACCAGATGGCCCGCATCCTTTAAGAAGTCCCTATGAACATTCTCGCGCTCGATACGAGCATGGGTGCCTGTTCCGCGGCGATGCTTTGCGCCGGCGATGGAACCCGCACGCTCCATGCGCGGCAGACAGAGATGCCACGTGGCCATGCCGAGGCGCTGATGCCCATGGTGCAAGAGGTCCTGGCTGAGGCGGGGATTGAGCCGCGCGATCTCGATGTGATCGCAGCGACCGTCGGACCCGGCAGCTTCACCGGCGTGCGGATCGCTATCGCGGCCGCACGGGGGCTAGCGCTCGTGACGAAGGCCAAGCTGTTTGGAACGGACAGCCTGACCGTCATGGCGCACGCGAAGCTCATGAACGGTGCGGCGCCAAAAGGCCCCTTCGCCGTCGCCGCCGATGCGCGGCGCGGTATGCTTTATTTCAGCCTCTATGACGAAGGCGGGAGCTTGCTCGAGGGGCCGCTGCTCATCGCGCCGGACGACGCCGTAAAACTTCTGCCCGATACGCTTTGCCTAGCTGTCGGCAGCGGCGCACAAATTCTGGCCGACGCGACAGTGGAGCAGAAGCGCGAACTAGAAGCCGCGCTCGCGACGCTACAGCCGAACGCCATAGCGCTGGCGGAGATCGCGCTTGAGAGCGGCGAGACCACGGACCAATTACGTCCCCTCTATCTGAGACCACCCGACGCCAAGCCCCAAGCAACGGCAATCGGGAGGCGCTGATGGCCGAGATCGCCGTGCAGCGCGCCACGCTGGCTGATGCCCCCCTTATGGCCGCTATCCACGCACACAGTTTCGATCAGCCTTCAAACCGTCCTTGGGACGAAGCCGCAATGGCACAGTTCGTTACCAGTCCAGGTGTTATTTGCCTCATCGGCGCCGTAACCGGCAAAGACGCCGGCGGACTCTTAATCGCGCGCCGCGCCGCCGACGAAGCCGAGCTTCTGACCCTTGGCGTAATGCCCGCCTGCCGTCGCGCAGGTTTGGGCCGCGCTTTGCTCACCCGCGCCGTGGACGCTCTGCACGAGAGCGGCGCGACACAAATTTTCCTGGAAGTGGCGGAAGGCAATGCTGGAGCGCTTGCCCTCTATCGCAGCTTTGGGGCGGCGCCAGTTGGGCGGCGTCCCGGTTATTATGAGGATGGCGCCGACGCTACGATCTTCAGCCTTGCCCTTTCAGATCGACGCTCCGATGATGGGCCAATCGCCGATGAGCCAATTGAAAACCAACGATAGCCAGGGGCCCATGTCCGAACCCGCGACACGGGAAAGCAGGCTGGAACGTCTGTGCGCCGAGAGCGGCATGCGCATGACCGGCCAACGCCGGGTCATCGCCCGCGTGCTGTCAGAGGCGCACGATCATCCCGATGTCGAGGAGGTCTATCGCCGGGCAAGCCTCCGCGATCCGCGTATCTCACTCTCCACCGTCTATCGCACCGTGCGCTTGTTAGAGAGCGCCGGTATTGTCGAGCGCCACGAATTCGGCGACGGCCGCGCACGCTACGAGCCGGCTGGTCATGGCCATCACGATCATCTGATCAACGTCGAGACCGGGGAGGTCATCGAGTTCCGCAACGAAGACATCGAACGCTTGCAAGAGCGCGTCGCCAAGGAACTCGGTTTTCGCCTGATCGGGCACCGGCTCGAACTCTTCGGCAGCCCCATCAAGAACGACAAATAGGGAGCCTGACTGGCCCCGTTTGACACCGCGCCAACGCCGGGACAATTTGTACGGGCGTCTAAACAAAGAATATGGGGGTGGCGTGATGGGAACGCGGATTGGTCTCGCCTTGGTGATCTTGTTGCTTGGCGGCGCGGCCCAGGCAGCATTCGCAACGGAGATCGAACACGATCCCAAACTCGTGCCCGTGGCCATGCGCGAAGTCTGCACCTTCAGTGAGTGGGGCTACGACGAAGTGCGTACCGACTGCCGCATGGAGACGTTGCCTCCCAGACGCAGTAACCCTGCTCTGCGCGGCATCTGCACAACGCGTTACGGGCAGCGCACCTACTATTTATGGCAGGCGTAAAGCCCCCAAGTCGCGATTGACATCATGAATATGAGAAGCGTGCGTGCGTTCTTGGTGCTGACGGCGTTCTTCGTCTTCACCGTACCGCTGATGCCGTTGCAGCTTCTATTCCTGTGGACGGGTTCACGCTACGCGCGCAGCTTCCCCCATTGATATCATCGCCAGGTCTGCAAGATCATCGGCGTCCGCATCACCATCGAAGGCAAAATCGCTGAGAGCCAAGGCGTGCTCATTATCTCGAACCACGTCTCCTGGCTCGACATCTGCGTGCTGTCGGCGGTGGCGCCAGTCTCCTTCGTGGCCAAGCAAGAAGTCTCAACCTGGCCCTTCGTGAGTTGGCTGGCCAAGCTGCAACGCTCCGTCTTCGTCGACCGCACAAGGCGGAACCAGGTCGGCAACAAGGCGAACGAGATCGTGCGCCGGCTCGAGGCGGGCGACCATATCGTGCTGTTCGCGGAAGGCACGTCGAGCGATGGCAATGGGGTTGTGCCGTTCCGGACCGCGCTGTTCGCCGCGGCGAAGCCCACGGGCGGCCACAAGATGGGATCGAACGTATCGGCGCAGACGCTAGCGCTCACCTACACCAAAGTCTTCGGGCTGCCGATGGGGCGGGGCGGTCGGCCGCAAATCGCCTGGTATGGCGACATGGACATGGCGAGCCACGCCTGGAAGTTGCTTGGCCTCGGCCCCCTTGATGCGCATATCCGCATCGGACCGCCTGTGCCGGTCGACGATTTTCCCGACCGCAAGGCGCTCGCACGCTATGCCGAAGAAAAGGTCCGCAAAGACGTCGCCGAATTGCTGCGTGGACGGCTCAGTACAGACCAGACTTAGATCGCGCGTCTCAGCCGGATCGTGTCCATGACCGTTGCGCGTGCGAAATTTCCATCAGGCAATTGCCGGATGAAGCCTGCCTTCACGATATTCATGAGCTCGACATGGACACCGCGGTCGGCATTCTCGCCGCCGGTGAAATAGCCCTCCTGGGTCGCGTGTTGGCAGAAATCATCGAACGACATGGTGCCGATCTCGCCCAATTTACGCAGGAGGAAGTCAGCCAAAGGCGGCAACTGCGGCGCGCTGGCCTCGGGGCGGCGTTGCTCGGCCTGCGGTGCGGGCGCCATCGCCGCCGGACGGCGATAGATCTGAGGCGCTGCCGGCCGACGGTCATGCTCAGCCTGTGGCGCGGCTACCGGCGCCGGACGCTGCTGACGTTCGGCCTCGGCCTCCGCAGGACGGCGGTCGGACTGAACCTCGGGAGCCGGGCGCGGCTGGCGCTCGGCCTCGGCCAACGCAGGGCGCCGATAAGGTTCGGCTGCAGGCGCTGGACGGCGCTGCTGGACGGGCTCCGGTGCTGGACGGTGCTGGTATTCAGCCTCGGACGCAGGCCGGCGGTAATGCTCGGCCTCAGGCGCGGGGCGGCGTTCGTGTTCAGCCTCGGGCGCAGGACGGCGATGGGGCTCACGATCTGGGGCCGGGCGATGCGAATGCTGGGCCTCAGGCTCCGGACGGCGTTCGTACTCGACCTCAGGAGCTGGGTGGCGATAAGGCTCCGCCTCGGACGCTACGGGCTGGTGATAACGGTCAGCCTCAGCCGCCGGACGACGCTGCTGCTGAGGCTCAGGGGACCGACGACGGGAATGCTCAACCTCGGGAGCGGGACGGCGCTCATCGTGACGCTCGGCATCTTGTGCCGGCGCGGCGCTGGTCAGCCTCCGCAGTTCGACCTCGATGAGTGTGTTGACGGCTTCGAGCTCTTCCTTCAGATGTCCGACGCTAGCCTCGTGCTCGCGTGTTAGCTCGCCGACATGTCTCTCAAATTGTGCCTCTGCCGTGTTGATCCGCTTCTCAAGGAAGCTGGCACGATCTTGTAGGTCCCCGTGAATGTCACGCATTAGATACTGCCCCTTACGTTACTGACCTCAACAAAACCACAGGCCGAACGCAGGCATATAGTTAGGACAAAGGGCCCGCCGACCGCCGTTCGGCATCAGACGCAAAACTAAATACGCAAAGAGCGCCAACCGCAGCCTCAACCTCGGCGCTCAACCGTCATATTACTCATAACCTGCGGCGGAGTCTCGCCTTCCATGCAAACCAATATCACCGAGCATTGGCGGCGGTGTTTGTGAGCAGTCGTCGCTGTCAGCGCCGCCCACGGCGCAAACGCCCAAGACAAGACCAAGATGCATGTTGAACAGACGCCGTCAGCGCATGCGAAACGGCGTCATCAACTTGTCAAATCGCGGGGTCAGGACGCCTTGCGTGCCGAACTCTTTTGGCGCCGGGATGATTTTGGCTTGTCGGTCTCTGGCAAGAAGGCGGCGAGGAGACCGATAGCGGGCAAGAAGGCGCACACATGATAGACGAAGGTGATGCTGGTTTGGTCCGCGAGCCAGCCGAGAAAGGCCGCGCCAATGCCAGCGATGCCGAAAGCGAGGCCAAAAAATAATCCCGCCACCATGCCGACCCGCCCAGGCAGAAGACCTTGCGCGTAGACAATGATGGCCGGATGGGCGGAAGCCAGAATGACCCCGATGATCACGCTGAGCACGGCGGTGCCGAACAGCCCCACATAAGGCAACGCCAGAGTGAAGGGCAGCACGCCGAGAATTGACCACCAGATCACCCGCCGCGTGCCGATGCGGTCGCCGATAGGCCCGCCGATGATGGTGCCGGCAATGACCGCCCCCAAAAACAGGAACAGATAGAGCTGAGCCGTCTGCAGCGGCAGATCGAATGTATGGATCAGATAGAAGATGTAGAAGCTGGTGATGGAAACCAGATAAAAATGCTTGGAGAAGGTGAGCGTCACCAGAAGCGCGACCGAAATCGCCACCTTGCGGCGGCCGAGCGCGACGATCGCCTCGTGCTCCTGCGCTGACGCCGCTTT
>DAOVDX010000088.1 GCA_030669345.1 Methyloceanibacter sp.
CCTCCTTGGCGAGTGCGTTGATGGCCGCCGCCGTCATGGCGCTGCCGCCCATACGGCCGCGCACGATGAGATAAGGCACGCTGTATGTGTTGGCCGCCAGCGCGTCCTTGGATTCCGCCGCGCCGACGAAGCCGACCGGAATGCCGATAATGGCGGCGGGATTGGGCGCGCCAGCTTCCAGCATCTCCAGCAATTGGAACAGGGCGGTCGGCGCATTGCCAATAGCGACGACACTTCCTTCCAGCCGGTCACGCCACAGCTCAAGCGCTGCGGCCGAGCGCGTGGTGCCGAGCTTCTCGGCGAGCGCCGGTACAGTTTCGTCGCGCAAGGTGCAGACCACCTCGTTGCCGGCAGGCAGGCGCGCGCGGGTGACGCCATGGGCCACCATCTGCGCGTCGCAGAAGATTGGCACACCATGCTGAAGCGCACAGCGCGCTGCTTGCACGAGGTCCGGCGAAAACGCGATTGGCGCGGCGGCCTCCACCTGGCCGCAAGCATGAATCATGCGCACGACGACATCGGCCTGCTCGGGCGTGAAGCCCGACAAGTCGGCCTCGGCCCGGATGATGGTGAAGGAGCGCTCATAAATGGCTGCGCCGTCGCGGATATAATCCGGCTTAGGCATTCACAGGCTCCCGTAGTTTGTCGATCTCGGCGACGAGATCGCCCGCCTCGACGTGAAGCTCGGGCCGCGCGTGGGCGGTGCCTTCATGGATGATGCCGCAACCCTGGTCGGTGCCGACAATGGTGAGAGGCGCCGCCGTCGGATGAGCACAGCCTTTGGTGCAGCCTGATACGTGCACGGCAATGCCATCTTGGGAGGCTGGCAGTGCAGCGGCAATCTCGGCGGCCAATGCGCGGGCGGCGATGAGTCCGGAAGCACAAGACGGCGCACCGGGGCAGGCGACGACGCGGCGGCGTGCATCGCGCGCATCCACCACGAAGCCGAGATTGTCCGCCGCTGTTGCCAATACGAAACCGGTCATTTCGTCTATGGGCCCGAGGAGAAGTGTGCGGTCGGGCGCGGTCGCGACCCAGGTCGCGCCATTTACGGCTGCGATACCGGCAAGCGCCATCAGATCATTCGCATGAGCCTGACCGAACTCGAGCGCCACGCCGATGGCGCAAGCCCCGTCTTTAAGCCGGCGCAGCCCAATTGTTTCGGCCGGCGCTCGCGGATTCGATTCGATTGGCGGCGCAAGGCGCTCTGCCGCGACTGAACGAAACGCATCGATGTCAATATGGGAAGCGCGCGCGTCGGTACTGTGCGCGGCAATCACACTGATGAGACGCATCACCAAGTGCGTTGCTTCATCGAGAACGACGATGCCAAGCGGCGTTGCCGAATTTGCATCACCGGCGACTGACACGAGTAGTCTGGGCCCGTCGGCAGTTGAAACGGCCCGGAGCCGAATGTCCGCCATCAGCGCGTCGAGATGGAGATGCCCGCCACCATCGACGATCACTGACAGCTTTGGTGCAAGGATCAGCTGGCTTGCGGCAATTGCCTCACGAAGTTCGGCGGCAAGACCATGCACGTCGATCGACGCCGACGGGTCGTCTGGCAGAGGGCTGGAGATCACCGGAACGCTTCCACAGATGTCGAGGTCGAGCGCTTCGACTTCCGTGGCGAAGAGCGGCGCCGATATAGGGTCAAGCCCACGCACCTGAAGACTGTCGCGCGCGCTGATCTCCATGACGCCGTTGTCATGCCTTCGCGCCGCCGCGCAAAGCGCCGCGAAGGCGTCAATGGCCATGGGCCCTGCCGGCACCAGCCGCGCCAGGAGACCGTCGCCGGTCTGCATTGGAGCGGAGAGGCGCGGACAAGCGCCGCGAACCATTGGCGTGGTCACTGGTGCGTTCAGTGGCGCGCTCATAGAGTCGCCTCCACTTCACGCGCGGCGAATTCGGTACCGAGATCATTGCGTCGGGGATGCCACAGCCCTCTTGTGCGTGCGCTCTCCAAGCGCTCGGCGATTGCGCGCGCTGCGTCCGGATTCTCGCGCAGCAAGAAGTCACGCACATTGTCGTCGGCGAGATAAGCGTCATGCACGAGATCGAACAACGTGCTCGACACCGCACCCGTGGTCTCGGCGAAGTCCACCAGCCGGTCGACAGTCTCGGCGAGTTCCGCTGCGCCGCGCGCGCCATGACGCATCATGCCTTCGATGAATTTCGGGCTCATGGCGCGCCCCCGCACGATGCGGGCTAGCGCTTGCGGAAGCGGCCGCGCGCGGGGCCGTTTGGGGTCAGTCACGTCGAGCATGACAAGATCGGGCGTAGCGCCAAGAGATGCGGCGGCGGCGGCGAAGCCACCCACATGGGCTACGTCCTCGGCACCTTCGAGGATGTCGCGACTTGGATCGTCGGAGCCATGAACGAGAAGATCGGCAACGGCGATGCGGTCAGCGAACGCTGACGCCGACGCAGCGCCCTCGCCTTCGGCGCCACCATAAGAATGGGATGTGGCCGCAAGATAGGCTGCGCCAAGATCGTCTTCGTTGGCGTCGCGTCCCAACAGATCCTCGACGCCGGCGCCGTAAGCGCCTGGCGCATTGCCGAAAATGCGGACCAAGCCCTCCCCGCTGCCGTTCGTGGCACGGCGGGCGGCGGCCAAGGGGTTCTCGGTATCGTCTTCGTCGCGGGCGGCAACCAACTGGACGGCGGCGTCGAGCAGCGCGATCTGCGCCGGGAAGAGGTCGCGGAAAAGCCCAGAAATGCGCCATGTGACGTCAACGCGCGGGCGTCCCATAACGGCGGGTGGCAACACTTCCATGCCGGTGACGCGCCCCGTAGCCGGGTCCCAAGTGGGGCGGCAACCCATGAGCGCCAACCCTTGAGCGATTTCCTCGCCGCCAGTCCTAAGCGTTGCGCTACCCCAAAGATCGATCACCAGCGAACGCGGCATCTCGCCATGGGCCTGCATATAGGCGCGCACCACCTCGTCGGCGCCGAGCTTGCCAAGCTCTGTGGCCGTCGGCGTCGGCAGTACGCGCGGATCGGCGGTGAAGAGATTGCGCCCAGTGGGCAGCACGTCGCGGCGTCCTTTGGCCGGTGCGCCAGCAGGCCCTGGCGGCACATGCTTGCCGTCCAGCGCTGTGATCAGCGCGTCACGTTCTGTGTCGGCGCTCGCCTGCCATAACGGGTCGTCCATGCGCGAGGCGCGCGCGTAGATATGCAGGCCGTCCTTGATGGCGAAGTCTTTCAGATCGCACAGCCAAGCGTCGATCTTGAGCAGCGCGCCATCGGCGTCCTCGCTCGCGTCGACACCCGCTTCGCGCGCCAGGCCTGAACCTTGCGCACTCTCGACGATGAGCTTGGCCAACCGCTCACGGCGTCGGCGATCCAAGCCATCGGCGATGGCGTATTCATCCACCAGGCGCTCAAGTTCTTGCGCGGGACCCGATAGCTCCGTGTCAGTCAGCGGTGGCGGCAAATGGCCGATGGTCACGGCGGCAAGCCTGCGTTTGGATTGCGCGGCCTCGCCAGGATTTGAGACGATGAACGGATAGACCACCGGCAGCGGACCGGCCACGGCTTCCGGGAAACACTTACGAGACAGTGCCACGGCTTTGCCCGGCAGCCATTCCAGCGTGCCATGGGCGCCGAGATGTAAGAGCGCGTGGGCCTCGACTCTGTGTTGCAGCCAAAGACCAAACGCGAGCAGCGCGTGGCGCGGCGGCAGTTTGGGGTCGTGATAATCGGCGCGGCGGTCGTTTGTGGAGCCACGGTCTGGTGGTAGCGCCACGGTGATATTGCCGAACGTCGCGGCGCGGAAACGGAACGCCCCGTCGCGGAAATCAGGATCGGCGTCGGGCGTGCCCCAGGCGGCGTCGATCTCCAAGGCAATTTCGGCCGGGAGCTTGGCGAGTAGTTTTTCGTACTCCGAGAGTGTCAGCGCCGGTTGGTCCGCGCCATGCTCCAGAAGATCGAGCAGTGCAGGCGCATCACACGGTGCATCCTCGATCGTGTAGCCAGCGTCCCCAAGATCGCTCAGCAGGGCCAAGACGCTTGCCGGCACGTCGAGGCCGACTGCGTAGCCCGTGCGCCCCGCCGCGCCAGGATAGTCCGGCAGCACCACGGCGACACGGCGCATCTTGCGTGATGTCTGCTGGAGCCGAGCGAGCGCGGCAATCCGGTCGGCGACGGCGTCAATGCGGTCCGGCTCGGGCCGGCTGGTATAGGCGGTGAAAGCGAGCGCATCGGCTTTTGGCGCGGCGTCCTTGAATGCGAGCGCCCCGGCCAGCACACGGCCGTCAAGTTCGGGCAGCACGATATGCATGGCGAGGTCGGAGGGCCCGAGCCCGCGCGAGTTTCCCATCCAGGCTTCGCGCCGCGTGGTGGCGATCACCGCCTGCAGAACCAGCGCATCAACGTCGTCGAAGGGCGAGGTCTCGCCATCGCCAGCGGCAAAGGCCGTAGTGGTAACGATCACGGCGGGAGCAAGTTGCGCCAAAGCCTCACGCACGAAAATTGCCGCCTCTTTGTTTTTAAGGCTCGGGACGAACAGCGGCGCAGGTGCCAGGCCGCGTGCGGTAAGCGCTTCGCAGAGTCCATCGATGGGCGCGGTATCGGCTGCGAGCAACGCTGAACGGTAGAAAATTACCGGCACGATGGGGAGTCCCGTCGCGGTCTCGTTGCACAAGACGTGAAGAGGGATCGCCCCCTTACCTGGCGCGTAACCTGCCATGCGCGGCACTTTTCGTGGTGCGGGTGCCTCGATCTTAGCCCCAGCATGGTGGGCAAGACGGCAGAGCAGGCCTTGCAGGTTCGCGCGCCCGCCTTCGCGGAAGTAACGCAGCAGCACCTGCAGTTCGTCGGTCGGCAATGTTGACGCTCCGAAGAGCCGCGCATCGTCGCGGTCCTCACCCGGCAACACGGCCAGCGCGATGTTGTTCTCGCGTGCGATGGCGGACAGCGTCTCGACGCCATAGCGCCACCAGTCGAGGCCGCCTAGAAGCCGCACAACAATGATCTTGGCGTGGCGAGCCACCGTGTCCGCCCAAAGGTCGACGGACATGGGGTGACGCAGGTCGCGTAGATGCGCTAGCCGCAAGCTCGGCAGCTGGTTCTTCTCCGTCTCATAAGCCGCCGCAAGCCCGGCGAGATCGCTGTCGGCAAAAGACAGCACCACGATGTCGCCCGGCGTCTGGCCGAGATCGATAGGCTCGGCGATATCGTCGAGCGTCGTGGAGCTTGTCTGCAGCAGATGCATCGCGTTATCCGCCGAGTGACTTAGCAGTCAGCGACTTGGTAACAGCGTCGCGGTCGAGTCCTTTCAGGCCGATGATCACCACGCTGCCCTGGCGGTCCTCCGAGGGGCCCCAAGGCCGATCATAGTAATGGCTGACGCGCGGTCCCACAGCCTGGATGAGAAGGCGCATGGGCTTGCCCTCGACAGCGGCGAAACCCTTGACCCGCAACACTTTATGGGCTTCGGTGAGACCAGAGATACGCATCGCGATCACGTCCGGGTCGCCGATTTCGGCGAGCGGCACCACGAAACTATCGAAGTCGTCATGGTCGTGATCGAGCTCGTCATCGTGATGGGTCTTGCGGTTCTCGATGTCATTCTCGGTGCCGACCCCGAGCCCGAGCAGGGCCCCAAGGTCCACCTTGCCCTCAGCCACGGTGACGATGCCGACGTTACGTGGCAGCGCGCTCATCACGGTAGCCTTGGCCTTCGCTAAGCCGTCCGCGTCGAGTAGGTCACGCTTGTTCAGTACGACGAGATCGGCGCAAGCGATCTGATCCTCGAACACTTCTTCAATGGGGTCGTCATGGTCAAGCGCGTCGTCCGCCGCGCGCTGCTGTGACAGCGCTTCAAGGTCGGCCGACACTTGGCCATCGGCGAGTGCCGCGCCGTCCACCACCGCCACGACGCCATCAACGGTCACGCGGCTCTTGATGGCCGGCCAATTGAAGGCCTGAACCAGAGGTTTCGGCAGCGCCAGACCCGAGGTCTCGATGATGATGTGCTCGACCGGCGGGTCCATGGCGAGAATTTCATCGAGCGCCGGCACGAACTCGTCGGCCACGGTGCAGCACAGACAGCCATTCGCCAGCTCGACGATGTTTTCCTCGGGGCATGACGCGTCGCCACAGCCTTTTAGGATTTCGCCGTCGATGCCCTCATCGCCAAACTCATTGACGATGACGGCCAGCCGCCGCCCGTTGGCGGATGCCAGCACATGGCGGATCAGCGTCGTCTTGCCCGAACCTAGAAAGCCAGTGACAATGGTGCAGGGAACGCGGGCAATCGAACTCATTGATTTTCCTCCGTGAAATTGAGCGGTGGCACGCGGGCGATCAGCCCACGCTTCAAGATGTCAGGGCGGCCGCGCCAGGGCATCACGCCATCCTCGGCCCGGGCGAGAAGCTGCGCGCCCTCAATTAGCGCCCCGGCGTCCCGGTCAGCTTCCAGGCCTCCAAATATGTAGGTCCATGCGCCATCGCAGCGCATGGCGGCGCTCAAGGCCCGGCTGCAATTGGCGAGGCACTGGACTTGGTGGACAGCGACGCTAGTGCCGTCGGCTGCTTTGGATGCGGCTTGCGCCAATGCCAGGCCGGGACGTGGGGCATCCTCGGGGTCGCTCGCGCGGCGGCAGGTGATGCAGACATAGACGGTGGCCGTGCTCAGGCTCTCGAGCGCTTGGTCGTCGACTGCTTTGGTATTGGTGAGAGTCACCCCGTTAGAGCCGCTCCTCGGGCCGTCCGCGATTGGGGTGCTGCATGGCCGCGAACTGAATATTCGGCGGCCCAAAAACTAACCGTCACCGAGGCACCCCGCCCAAGCGAACGACCAGATCGACGGCAGGTCTCCTGGCTTCGCGGGTCATAGCCCATCACCGCCTTCCCGGGGTTTCCAGTGGCAATGTGGTTCGGGCTCGCCGCTTACAGTTGCGGGGGCAGCCGCGGAATTGGACCAAAAAATCCGTACCGCGTTCCCTGTTCGCTCTCATCTCGAGAGACCGTCGATCTGGCCACTAAAGAGGCGGCCCGCCGCCTTTGTCAATGCGACCGGATTGGGCGCTAAAATCGGGCCTTGCCCCAAGCCCGCTTGCGGCTGAGGGCATCCTGGGTATAGTTCCCCCGTCGTTGGTTCCCGCATTCCGTGGGACTTAAAAGGGAACGCGGTGAGGATGTTTCATCCAAATCTGCGGCTGCCCCCGCAACTGTAAGCGGTGAGCCCCCTCCGCTGGCCACTGGAGTTAATCCTCTGGGAAGGCCGAGGGATGGTGTCGACCCGCGAGCCAGGAGACCTGCCGGCGGCTCAACCTTGAACCGCGTCCTCGGGTGGAGGGCGCATGGGGGTCTAAATGAATACCTATTCGATTAAGCCTGAAGGCGACGGCATCAACGCCGCCGCCGCGCTTACGTCGTCGCGCGCCGTGCCCATTTTCATGGCCGGCCTGCTCGGCATTTTCATCGTCGGCAATGTGGGCTTTTCCCACATCGAGGCGGTGCACAATGCTGCGCACGACTACCGTCATTCCATGGCCTTTCCTTGCCACTAGAGGAGAGCGCACATCATGGATTACTTCCGTAACATCGTCATAGTTGCGGCCATCGCTGGCGCGATCGCCGGCCTTGGCATGACTGTCGTCCAGCACTTCGCGACAGTTCCTTTGATCCTGCAAGCCGAGGTGTTCGAGGAGCAAAGCTCCGGGGCGCCTGCTGAAGCTCCAGCAGTGGCTCATGAACATGCCGACGCCACAGCCGCCCAAGACACTGCCGCTCATGACACAGCCGCCCATGACCATGGTGAAGGCTGGGCACCGTCCGATGGGATCGAGCGCACAGGCTTTACTCTAGCCGCCAATGTCATCACCGGCATCGGCTTTGCTCTGCTGCTGGTGGCGGCGAGTGAGCTGTTTGGCGGGCTCGGCGGCTGGCACCAAGGCGTCTTCTGGGGCCTGGCAGGCTTCATCGCCTTCACGCTTGCACCGGGACTGGGGCTGCCGCCCGAACTTCCCGCCATGCCCGCGGCCGAGTTAGCCTCGCGTCAAGTGTGGTGGGTGGGGACCGTGGTCTCGGCAGGGGTCGCTCTTGGCCTGTTGTTCCACAGCCGATCGCTGGTCTCGGTGGTCGCGGCAATCGTGCTTCTGGTTGCGCCGCACATTATCGGTGCGCCGCAGCCCGTCAGTCATGAGAGCCCTATCCCAGAGGGTCTGCATCACAGCTTCGTGGTGGCGATGGCCGTCACCACGCTCCTGTTCTGGGTGTTCCTTGGTGGGCTCGCGGGCTTCTTCCGCGAGCGCTTCATTCACGCTGCCTGATCATGGCAGTCGTTGCCAAAACCGGGGGCGAAGGTGTGACCTTCGTC
>DAOVDX010000184.1 GCA_030669345.1 Methyloceanibacter sp.
TCCGGAACCTCACGGCCACTGACGTCATCAATGCCTTACGCGGGCAAAACGTCCAGGTCGCCGCCGGCGTCATCAACCAGCCGCCTGTGCCCCAGCCTGGCGCGTTTCAGCTCAACGTCGAGACCCAAGGCCGCCTGACCACGCCTGAGGCCTTCGGCAACATCATCGTCAAATCCGGTGGCGATGGCCGCGTGGTGCGGGTCCGCGACATCGCTCGGGTTGAGCTTGGCGCCGCCGACTATAATCGCAACGGCTATCTCGACGAGCGCGTGGTGATTCCCATGGGTATCTTCCAGCGCCCAGGGTCGAACGCGCTGCAGACAGCGGCCGTGGTCGAGGCGACCATGGAAGAGCTGTCCAAGTCATTCCCTGAGGATTTGCGTTACGACATCGTCTATAACCCGACCGTCTTTATTTCAGACTCTGTCGAGGCGGTGATCACCACCATGTTCGAGGCGGTGATCCTCGTCGTCTTGGTGATCATCATCTTCCTGCAGACTTGGCGGGCGTCGGTGATCCCGATTGTCGCTATCCCTGTGTCGTTGATCGGCACGTTCGCCGTGCTGGCCGCGCTCGGTTATTCCCTAAACAATCTTTCCCTGTTCGGGCTGGTGCTCTCCATCGGCATCGTCGTGGATGACGCCATCGTCGTGGTGGAGAATGTCGAGCGCAATATCCGTGCAGGCATGGCGCCGCGCGAAGCGGCCTACCGCACCATGGAGGAGGTCGGCACCGCGCTGATCGCCATGTCGATCGTGCTCGGGGCTGTGTTCATTCCGACCGTGTTCTTGAGCGGCATCCTCGGCCAGTTCTTCCGGCAGTTTGCCGTGACCATCACCACCGCAACGGTGATCTCCCTTATCGTCTCGCTCACCCTCAGCCCGGCGCTCTGCGCGATGCTGTTCAAGCCCTATGAACCTAATGAGCCGCGCAAGACCCTGTTTTCGCGGCTTATCGGCTGGTTTTTCGACGGCTTCAATCGTGGCTTCGAATGGGTGGCGTCCCGCTATGGCGCGCTGACCAGCCGGCTGATCCGCATCCCGGCCATCATGCTTTCGGTCTATGCCGGCCTGATCGGCTTGACCGTGATCCAGTTCGGCGCGGCGCCCACCGGCTTCATCCCGAATCAAGACCTTGGCTATCTCATCAACATCATTCAGTTGCCGTCGGGGTCTGCACTGTCGCGCACCGACGAAGTCGCACGGAGGGTGACGAAGATCGCGCTCGACACGCCGGGCATTGCTCACGCTATTCCTATTGTCGGGCTCGATGGCGCAACCTTCACCACCGCGTCTAATTCCGCCGTGGTGTTCACGCCACTCGATTCTTTCAAGGTGCGCGCCAAGAAGGGGCAGAGTGCGCAGTCAGTCAGCAGTGCCCTCAACCAGAAATATGCGGCGATCCAGGACGCCTTCATCCTCAGCATATCGCCGCCACCGGTTCGCGGCATCGGCACCACCGGCGGTTTCAAGATGGAAGTGCAGGACACCACGGGCAGTGACCTCTCGCAGCTTGCCGACGTGGCGCAGTCCATCGCGGGCGCCGCCAACCAGACGCCGGGCCTCGCCGGCGTGTTCACGACGTTCAATACGCAGACGCCAAAGGTCTATGCCGACATCGACCGCGTGCGCGCCGAAATGCTTGGTGTCACGCCGAGCAATGTGTTCCAGACGCTGGAAGTTTATCTCGGCTCGCAATATGTGAACGACTTCAATTTCCTTGGCCGCACCTATCGTGTGACCGCCCAGGCCGACGGAAATTTCCGCCAGGATCTGCACGCCATCTCCGAGCTCAAGACGCGCAACACCTCAGGCAAGATGGTGCCGCTCGGTTCCGTCGCGTCGTTCCGCGACATCACCGGCCCGTACCGCGTTGAGCATTTCAATTTGTATCCAGCGGCGGCGGTGCAAGGCGGCACCAAGCCGGGCTACTCAACGGGCTATGGCCTTGAGGCTATGGAGAAGCTGGCGAAAGAGAATTTGCCGGAGGGCTACGCCTATCAGTGGACCGAGCTGGCCTATCAGGAGAAGCAGGCCGGCGACACGGCGCTCTTCGTGTTCCTCGCGTCCGTCGTCTTCGTCTTTCTGCTGCTCGCCGCACAATATGAGAGCTGGGGTCTGCCGCTCGCGGTTATCCTCATCGTGCCCATGTGTCTGCTCGCGGCGGTCAGCGGGCTCATGCTGCGTGGAATGGACGTGAATATCCTCGGCCAGATCGGCTTTGTGGTGCTGATCGCCTTGGCGGCAAAGAACGCCATTCTGATCGTGGAGTTTGCGCGGCAGCACGAGGAGCAGGGCGAGGATCGTTTCCAGGCCGCGACCAAGGCGGCGCGCGAACGTTTGCGCCCCATTCTAATGACCGCTTTGGCCTTCATCCTTGGCGTGGTGCCGCTGGTGATCGCCACGGGCGCGGGCGCTGAGATGCGCCAGTCTCTCGGCACCGCGGTGTTTTCCGGCATGATTGGGGTGACCGCGTTCGGGCTGATCTTCACGCCGATCTTCTATGTGGTGGTACGAAAATTCGCTCCCGCACCTAAGGAGCGCGCAGGCCAAGGCTCAAGCGCGGCCAAATAGGGCCAGAAACCCTCAGAATTCGCGATTTACGAAAAGGGGCGATTTTGGCCCCCGCTTTTCCCGATCTGCTAATGCTAGGCTATTATTAGGAAAAAAGGGCTCTTGGCTCGCCAGGGCGAGAGATGCGGGGAATGACCTTTTGAGTCCACGCAGATTCATAGCGCTCATCCTGGCCGTGCTGTGCTTCGGGCTGATTGCCCTTTGGTACGTGCAGAGTAAGCGTGAATACACGCTGCT
>DAOVDX010000126.1 GCA_030669345.1 Methyloceanibacter sp.
CCTTCAGCCAATCGAGATGGCGGGACAAAAACTCTTCGGCGTCGGCGAAGCTCGAATAGGTCGGCATGGTGAGCACCGCGCCACGGCGTGCTTCGCTCACTTGCAGAGAGATGCGCCGCGCGCGCGCGCTGCGCCGGAGCAGCATGGGGATTTCCAGCCCCGGGATATTAATTTCGGTTTCGGTGGTCTCGCCCCGCCCGAAAATGAGCCGCTTCAGCATGCGACGCTTCCTGCTTTGCTACTCAAACGACGAGCGAATCTTCTGAGCCCCACGATAACACAGGGGGTCCGCCGGAGCGTCCGCCTCTGGCTTCAGGCAGTGCGGCCGAAAGCCCGCTTCAAGACGCCTTTTGAGCCCTGGTGCATCCGCAAAAACTTACCGATTTCAGGCATTATTTCGGCCCGGAAGCGGCGTCCGTTAAAGACGCCATAATGGCCGACATCCACCTGCAAATGATGGGTGTGCATCGCGTCCGGGAGGTTCTTGCAGAGAGCGTGCACTGCCTTCGTCTGTCCGTTTCCGGTAATGTCGTCCTTCTCACCCTCAACCGTCATCAGCGCCACGCGGCGGACTTTACTCGGGTCCACGCGCATCCCCCGATGGAGCATTTCACCCTTGGGAAGCGACTGGTCGAGGAACACCGTCTCGATGGTCTGGAGGTAGTACTCAGCCGTGAGATCCATCACCGCGAGGAACTCATCGTAAAACTCGCGATGCTTGTCGGCGCTATCGCCGTCGCCGCGAATGAGATTGTGAAACAGATCGCGATGGGCGTTCAGATGACGATCGAGATTCATCCCCATGAAGCCCGACAATTGCAGGAAGCCCGGATAGACCGAACGCATCATGCCGGGCTGGGGCCAGGGCACTTGCGTGATGACGTTGCGGCGGAACCAATTCAACGACTTGCCCACAGCGAAACGATTGACGGCGGTGGAGCTCTCCCGTGCATCCACAGGACCCGCCATGAGGATCATGGAGTGGGGGGCGTCCTGATCTTCCATCGCCTCCATCAACGAGACGGCGGCGAAGACCGGAACAGTCGGCTGGCACACCGCCATGATGTGTACGTCGCCGTGGAACGTTTTTAGAAACTCGATGATGTAGTCGATATAGGTGTCGAGATCGAAAGGCCCCTCGGCGTAGGGCACGAAGCGCGCGTCCTGCCACTCAGTCATATACACATCGTGATCGGGAAGCAGGTCGCGAACGGTCCCGCGCAGCAGCGTGGAGAAGTGACCCGCCATTGGCGCCACCACCAGCACTTTGGGATCCTTGCGCGACCGTGAGGCTGGCAACTCCCGCTCGAAGTGAATGAGATTGCAGAACGGCTTGATGATGACCGTGCGAGCATGGACCGCCGTCTCGTGGCCATCCACTTCGACGGTGTCGATGTCCCAAGCCGGCCTCCGGTAGCGGCGCGTCGAGCGCTCGAAGAGTTCAAGCGCGGCAGCGGCACTCCGGCCAAGCGCCGTATGGGAGGCTGGATTCAAAGGATTGCGTAGCAGAAACCGATAGGCTTCCGCCGCGGCCCGGGCCGGATGCAAGGCAGCCTGGTTCAGCTCATAGAGATGATACAGCAATGGAATCCCCCTCCGATTTTGAGGCATCTTAAGTGCTGCATCGCGAAATCAAATGGTGAATTTATGCTGCAGTGCAACGACACCTTGCCGCAGGGGGATCAGCTGCAGCCTAGAGGTAGCGGCCCAAGGTCTCCGTCATCTTAGGTGCCGGCGTGCCATACGGAATATGGGTGATGTATTCGCCGTCGGGGCCCATCAAATAGGCAAGAGCTGAGTGGTCGATAGTGTAGTTATCTCCCATCGTCTCGTCTTGGAACTTCTGATACGAGACACGATAAGCCTTGGCTGCACTTGCGATTGACTCAGGCGAACCGGAAAGCCCAACGAAATTGGGCCCGAAATTCACTACATAGGCCGTGACGACTTCGGGCGTGTCGCGCTCAGGATCGAGCGTGATAAGAATGGGGACAACTTTTTCCGCGTCGGGCCCAAGCCCCTCTAAAGCCGACGCCATGACCTGCAGTTCCGCCGGGCAGATGTCGGGACAATGGGTGAAGCCAAAAAACACCAGCATATGGCGGCCACGGAAATCTTGATCGGTGACCTCCTTGCCGCCCTTACCAACCAAGGAGAACGGACCGCCGATTAGCGCCTTACCCGTCGTCGTCACGCGGGACGTCTGCATATCGGTGTTTAAGAGAAGAAGTGCAGCACCACCGATCGTACCCAAAAGGAAGCCGGCAAAGATGACGAAGAGCAGAGGACGTCCCATCGCGTTCACTCACCAAGCTGTAGCAGCGTGCCGTTGGCGCGGGCACGGCTCAAGAACCAACTGAAAGTGGCATAGCCAGCCACCAGATAGACTGCGTTTAACGCCAACGCCCACCACAATTGCGCCGGATCGAAACTGTGGTCCAAGAGGATGGAGCGCATGCCCTCGAATACATGCGTCGGCGGCAGCGCCAACGCAACCGGTTGAAGCCATTCGGGCAGCACCGACACCGGATAATACACGCAGCAGATGGGCAGCAGCAGAAAGGCCAGCGACCAAGCAAGCTCCTCGGCGCCAAGCCCGTAGCGCAAGATCACCCCAGCGGCGACCAGGCCCAGCGCCCAACTTGTCAGCACAAGCACCCAGAAGAACGCTGCCAGCGCCATCCCGAGGCTGAGCAGATTGAAATCGAAAATAAAAAAGGCGGCCACTGCGACCGGCACCATGGAGACGGCGAGGCGGATGATGCTCCACAAGCTCAGCGCGGCGACCAGTTCGTAAGGACGCAAGGGGCTGGTGAGCAGATTGCCGAGATTGCGCGACCACATCTCCTCGATGAACGTGGTCGAGAAGCCGATCTTCGAACGGAACAGAATGTCCCATAGCAGCACCGAGCCGATGAGAACGCCCGCGCTCTGGACATATGGATTCGTGGTCTGGGCGAGATATGTCTGGAGGAAGCCCCAGGTCAGCATCTGAAGGAATGGCCAGTAAAGGAGTTCGATCAGGCGGACGCCGGAACCGCGCAGCAAATACACATAACGACGGACAAGCGCGAAGATGCGCCGCAGAGACGCGGAAATGCCGCTCGGTGCACGCAGCACGGGCTCCACGCCACTCATTGCGCGGGGCGCGCTCACGGTCCGTTCCTTAACGGGTCTGGCGTTGTCTCAGCCGTCGCGCGTTTGGCCTTGCCGCGCACGAGATCGAGAAACACATCTTCGAGAGTCTCCCGGCCATAGCTGGCGACGAGCGCTTTCGGTGGCCCATCCTCGATGATGCGCCCCGCTTGAAGCAGGATGACGCGATCGGCCAGACGCTCGACTTCAGCCATGTTGTGGGAGGCGAGCAGCAGCGTGGCGTTGCGGCTTTGCGCGTAGTCTTTCAGCTTGCGCCTGATCCAATCGGCCGTGTCTGGGTCGAGCGAGGCCGTGGGCTCGTCGAGCAATAACAGCTCGGGCGCGTTCAGCAGCGCCTTGGCGAGCCCCACCCGCGTCTTCTGGCCGGCCGACAGTTTGCCGGTCAGCCGATTAAGCAGAGTCTTGATCTGCAAATGCTCGGCGACATAGGCGATGCGCTCGGCCGCATTAGCTACACCGTAAAGCCCTGCATAGACAGTGAGATTCTGTTTCACCGTGAGCCGCGCCGGCAAGTCCACATAAGGACTCTGGAAGTTCAACCGCTGCGCCACGTCATATCGATTGCGGCTCATGTCGGCGCCGAACACCCGAACCTCGCCGGCGCTTGGCGTGATGAGCCCAAGCAGCATGGCGATGGTCGTGGTCTTGCCGGCGCCGTTGCCGCCAAGCAGCGCCACCGTCGAACCGGGCTCGATGGCAAAACTAATATGATCGACGGCCGTGACCGAGCCGTAGCGTTTGGTGAGGCCGCGCACCATCACGGGCAGATTCACGGAATCGCGATCAAGTTGTTCTTCGCGTATATTGCCTGCCGAATCGTTCATGATCTCGCGCTGCGCGTTCGGTTTGTCAGAATTGTGGTTCACGGTCACGTTCTAAGGCTCACCTATGGCTGTCCTCGACCATAGCAAGACTGCCCATACATCCGCGCCGGAATGGCTCCGTGCACGCGACACGCGCCTGCGGCTGCAAACCATCGTCAGACTTCGTTGGCTTGCCGTTCTCGGTCAGAGCGTCACGGTCATCGGCGCGTATTGGGTGCTCGGCATCGACTTGGCGATCGGCGGATGCTTCGCGGTGATCGCGCTTTCGGCTTGGCTGAACGTGGCCCTGCGTATCCGCTACCGCGCGAGCCAGCGGCTGCAGAGCAACTACGCCTTCGTCATGCTGGCTTACGACATCGTCCAGCTTGCGGCGTTGCTCTATCTCACTGGCGGCCTTGAGAATCCGTTCGCCTTTCTGCTCGTCGCTCCGGTTACCGTGTCGGCCTCGACCCTGCCGGTCAGGATCACGATTGCGCTCGGTCTATTGACGATCGCCGCGGCGTCGGCGCTCACGATCTTTCACTTCCCGCTCCCCTGGTTCAGCCATTCAACCTTGCTGATCCCGTTCCCTTACGTGATGGGAGTCTGGGCCGCGGTCGTCTCAGGAATTTTGTTTATCGGCCTCTATTCATGGCGGACGGCGGAGGAGGGCCGGCGCATGGCCGATGCACTCGCCGCCGCCGAGATCGTGCTCGCCCGAGAGCAGAGGCTTTTGGCGCTTGATGGGCTCGCCGCCGCCGCCGCGCACGGACTCGGCACGCCGCTCGCCACTATTGCCGTGGTCACGAAGGAGTTGTTGCATGACGCGGACGAAGGCGATCCGCATTACGACGATATTCTTCTCTTGCGCGCCCAAGCCGAGCGCTGCCGCGATATCCTGAAGGAACTCGCGTCGCGCGGCGAGCAAATCGACATCATCGTCTCGCGCCTGCCCGTATGCCATCTGATCGAAGAAGTGGTTGAGCCACATCGTCTGATCGCCGTCCCGATCGAGGTCACGACCGGACCGTTCCCCAATGTCGAACCAGACAGCCCCGGCGCGCGCGAGCCGGTCACACAGCGTAATCCAGGCGTCGTTTATGGTCTCGGCAATCTGGTGGAGAACGCCGTCGACTTCGCCGCTACCAAGGTCGAGGTCGACGCCAGCTGGTCGGAAGATGAGGTTCGCATCGTCATCGCCGACGATGGCGGAGGCTTTCCGCCCAACGTGCTTGAGGAACTCGGCGAGCCCTTTCTCACCACGCGACCCGCCAAAAACTGGGGGGACGAGGCGCCTGACGAGCATATCGGCATGGGACTCGGCTTCTTCATCGCTAAGACCTTGCTCGAGCGGTCGGGCGCTCAGCTTGAGCTTGCCAACCGGCCCGAGCCGGCCCGTGGCGCCGTGGTAACCGTGGTCTGGCCGAGAGAGAGATTCGAACAGACGATCGATGACGACGCAGGCGGAGTCTTCTAGGGACGCCTCCCACCCCAGGCCGTGACCACCGGTTTTCCCGAAGACAATGGGATTTTCAACGTTTTTGGGTCGTTCTGATGGACCTCCGCGCGCGCGCAAGGCTTGTCTGGGCGATCGAAAACGCCTACCTCTAC
>DAOVDX010000008.1 GCA_030669345.1 Methyloceanibacter sp.
AGTCAGTCTCAGGGCTTCAGCACCTCTTGTGCTGCTTGCATCAGCGGCATGTTTGAATGTTCAAGCATAGCAGCCTCGCATCATGCGCCAAGGTTGCAGTGCCTCCCTGAGCGCCCCTAGTTCTCCATGACCGGCTTGATACCTGAACCACCGCTCTCGGCTGTCCTGGGGCAACTGTGGGGGTCGGTTTCTCGGCGAGACGAGAACGCCTATCTCACGGGGTCTGGGCCAAAGCGGTTTGGGCCTCTGGTTCTTCCGCGAACCTGTGCATTGGCCTACACTCCGCTTCAGTCAGCCTAGAAGCTTGTGAACAAGCGCCACATCTCTAACTTGGAGGTGATGGCCGATGCATCGACCAGCCCGATGCATCACTGGGTGCAGGCAGCGTCGAATCCGGGCGGCAGCGCGAGCACGGTTACCTCATCGTCACCGGCGGTAGCGTCGCGAGCGTAGAGCTCGGGAATCACTATCAGCTGTGCGCCATCGGCGCTGCGCCGGATCGCCAAGTCGGCGGGCCCGTTTAGGTCGGACATGGTGCCACCTGGTTGGAGCGCGAGGGTGGTAGCAATTTTGCCTTCGCAGCTGACTGTAACCTTGCCGGGAATGTCGCCACGGATCTGGGCGTTCAGCATCACGCCACCAGCGGTGAAGTCGAGGCCGTCGAGGGCGCCCAGGTCGCCGTCGACTGACGGCGGCAGCTTGTTGTTGGCGATGTCCTTCTTCGTTAGCGCGTAGATGCCGCCATTCGCCGGGTCGGCCAAGTCCGCGAATGCCCCGACGGTGTTGACGTAGACCTTGCCGTCGGTGGGTGATACCTCGACCCCGTCAGGGTTTCCAGGAATCTCGAGGAACATCGGCGGATCGGCCGGCGACCGGCCGTCCGCGAGGGCGTCAAGCGCGCTGTGCGGGATCATCCAGAGGCCGCCCTTACCCTCGAACGGCGGGTCGAACTGACCGGCCCCAATAGCGGTGTCAGTGACGTAGAGGTTGCCATCGGCGTCGAACCCTAGCGCGTTGATTAGGATGATCGGGCTACCGTTGATCGCCTCGAACACCGATCCCTGGCCGGTGTCGATCTCGCCGAGCACTTCGCCGGCTTCGGTGAACGCTAGAAGCTTACTGCGCATGCGGGTTGGGTCCTTGACCACCTGACCGTCGCTATCGACGAACGGTGCCGAGCCGGTGCACAGAAAGATCGTCCCGGCCGGGAACTTCTCTGTAGCCACTGGCAGGACGCCCATGCCGAGCGGCCCGGTCAGGCCGTCGATCGGCTTCTTCTCGACCATCGTCAATTCACCGTTGGTCTTGACATCCAGCTTGCTGATGTAACCCGCGCCCTCGACCCAACCAAAGTCTTTGGACAGATCACCGGCCTCGGCAGCGTTAGAGACGAACACATGGTTGCCATCGGCGCTGAAGATCGCGCCTTCCGGATTGTCGAAAGCCTTGAGCACCTGAAGGATGACAGCGGGTGACGGGTGGACCCCGTCGTGGATCTCCGCCGCCACGACACGATTGTCAGCCACGGTGCATTAGACCATGGCCGCGAGGGCGAACGCACCCCCGAAGCGCGGTTTCATCATTTCTACCATCTTCATTGGATTATACCTTCAACTCTTAGGCGGAAGCTCATGAGCCTTGGTATGGATTGGCCTCCCAAAGAAACCGAAGCGTGCCACCTCTAACTGTTTGCCGATCCTGATCCTCGACGTCGTCGAGTTGGACCTCAGGCGATTCCTCGCAAGCTGAGAAGCTGCGGTCTGGACCGTGGGGGGGCGATGTGGGGTGCTGTATTCGCGAAAGGGGGCGTGCACGTAATCGGCACGCTAGCCTCTACCGCCAGCGCCTAGGTTCCGACGTGCCAGTGGCTAAAACCATCTGCTCACCATAGGGCCGTTGCAAGTTTTTTGTGCAAGACTCCTCCGACCACAGTCGAGGCGTCATGGGCCGCTTTGGGTTGCCGATTCAACCGATCGCCGCAACACACTCTGCGAACTTCTCCGCTGGTGAGTGATACTGCAGCGTCTTTCTTGGTCGCTCGTTAAGCTCGCGCGCCACGGCGTTCAGCTTGGCCTGGCTGTGCGCGGACAGGTCGGTGCCCTTCGGGAAGTACTGGCGCAGAAGACGGTTGGTGTTCTCGTTAGTGCCGCGCTGCCAGGGCATCATCTCGCCGAAGAGCCACGCCCGGGAGCGGTTCTCAAGCGCTCTTGGCGCTGATGTCTTGCAGGGTGGTGAAGCCCTCGAACTCGGGGTGGCCGAGATAGAGCCCCTTGTTGGCGCCGGCGCCCGAGTGCGCCTTGCGGAAGGCTTCGGACCGGGTCCAGCCCTCGAAGTCCTTTTCCGTGCGCCACAGGCTGTGGGAGGCGTAGAGCACGTAATCGTCGCGCTCGGGCCCTTTCAGCAACTGAAACTCAACAAAGCCCGGCACGTCCTCAAGATGGGTTTCGCGGGTGAGCCAGATTTGCTCGAAGTCGTGCTCGGACCCCTTCTTCACTTTGAACCGGTTCATGGCGATGAACATGCTGCACTCCCGTCAGTGGCGATTGGTTTGGCTCAGTCCTGTTCGGACGGCTCCGCTGGCGGGCCGTCGATCACGGCCCAACCGATGGCGCTTCCCGTGGGCGGCAGTTTTTTGCGGTCGCGCGTATCGCGCAAGATGTGCGCGTTGGCGACCATAAGCGCCGTCACTGGGGCGGTCAGGAACAGGAAGGTCGTAATCAGAAGCTCGTGAATGGAAAGCGACCCACGCTCCAAGAGAAAATAGAGCATCGAGGCGATCAGCAGCGAGCCGATGCCGAGAGTCGTCGCCTTGGTGGGTCCATGCAGGCGCTGCATGAGACTGGGTAGCTTGGCAAGGCCAAGCGAGCCCACGAACAGGAAGAACGCTGCGAGGTAGATCAAGGCCGTGATTACGATTTCGCCGATCATCGCTCTACTCCATCACATTGCCGCGCAGCATGTATTTGCAATACGCGACGGTGGTTAGGAAGCCGACCATGGCAAACAGCAAGGCCGCCTCGAAATAGATCGTCGTGTCGTAGAAGATCCCCGCGAGCACGACGAGAGCGATCGCGTTAATGGTCAGCGTGTCGAGGGCGAGCACGCGCGTCGGCGTGTCCGGACCAACAAGCAGCCGGTAAAGATTCAACAGCATCGCCGCACCGATGGCGATCAGGGAGACCATTGAAGCAGTTGCGATCATGTCTCGAAGATCCTTTGTAGTCTGGTCTCATAGCGCGACTTTATGGCCGCCACGGTGGCTTCGGGATCGTGGGTCTCAAGGCAGTGGACGAGGAGCGCGCGTCCGTCGCCGCTGAGGTCAGCGCTGACCGTGCCGGGTGTCATGGTGATCGTCCCGGCCAGCGCGGTGATGGCTTCGGGCGTTTTTAGGTCGAGCGGGACCGTCACGAAGCGCGAGCGGAGCGTATCGCCACGGCGGAATAGGATCAGGTAAGCGACCTGGAAATTGGCCACGACGATGTCCCACAGAACAATCGCCGCGTACTCGACGATCATGAGCGGGCTCCTGATGCGTGGCCTGTCGGGCCAATAGGCGCTTGTGAAGCGTGGGATTGCGACGCCCAGCACGAGGCCGAGAAGGGCCGAACCCCACGACACGCCGTTAAGCAGAATCCACACGACAACAATCAGCAGCGTTAGAAGGGGATGGGGCACCAAGCGTTTGAGCATTGTCATCCTCCCGGGGTCTCAGCGGTGGCCTGACCGCCACCCAGCACGGCGTCGATATACCCTGCCGGGTCGAGTGCCTGCTCGGCTGTCGCGTGGAGGGCCTCGACGGTGGGGCCGGCAAATACGGCCAGCACGGCAGTCGCGCAAACCAAGACGGCAATAACGACCATAGGCTCGACGCGGGCATTTGCCCATGTGGAGCCCGTGGTCGGGCCCTCGGTCTCCCAGAATACGATACTGCCGGCGCGCGCGAATGCGATAGTCATCGTCAGGGAGGCTCCCAGCACCAGTGTCCAGATCAACCAAGCTTGCGGGGCCTCATACGTCGCGTTGAGGATCATGAGCTTGCCGATGAAGCCCGAGAGCGGCGGAAGCCCAATGACGGCAAGCGCCGTGAGAAGGAAGAGGGCGCCGAGCAAAGGACTCTGGCTGATTGGGTTGGCCGGCACGAGCGCGTCGAGCGTTTGCCCGCGACGCTCGGATACGAGATCGACGAGCAGGAAAAGAGCGGCGCTCGCGAGCGTACTATGCACAAGATAGTAGAGAGCCGTTGTTAGGGCATCGACGTCGAACAGGCCGACAGCGATCAGCAGCGTGCCCATCGACGCGATGATGCTAAACGAGGCGAGGTCGAGCAGGGAGCGGCTCGCCAGGATTCCCATCGCGCCGACGAAGAGCGTCAGAAGGGCTGCCGGGAGAATCCACGGGGCCGCCATGTCTGCGAGTGCGCCGGCATCAGCACCAAAGATCGTTCCATACACGCGGATAATCGCGTAGGCGCCAACCTTGGTCATGATGGCGAACAGAGCGGCCACGGGCGCCGACGCAGCGACGTAGGTCGCGGGCAGCCACCAATGCAGGGGCACGAAGGCGGCCTTGATGGCGAAGACGAGGAGCAGAAGGAGCGCGCCTGTTTTTAGCAGCGCCTGGTCGCCGGCTGCGACTTGGGGCACCTTCACAGCGAGGTCCGCCATATTGAGGGTGCCGGTGACGCCATAAATCAGCCCGATCGCGATCAAGAACAACGCCGAGGCGACGATATTGATGGCGACATATTGGAAGCCGGCGCGCAAACGGCGGGCGCCGCCGCCGTGCAGCATTAGCCCGTAGGACGCGATCAGCATCACCTCGAAGAACACGAAAAGGTTGAAGATGTCGCCCGTGAGGAAGGCGCCGTTCAGCCCAAGAAGTTGGAACTGAAACAGAGCGTGGAAGTGGCGCCCGCGCTTGTCCCAGCCCGCCACCGCGTAAGCGAGGACGGCGAGAGCAAGGACCGCGGTAAGCAGAACCATCGTGGCCGACAGACGATCGAGCACGAGGACGATGCCGTATGGCGCAGGCCAAGCACCCAGGCGATAGACGTGCACTTCGCCGTCGCTGGCCAGATGGTAGAGAAAGACCGCAACTCCGAGCAGCGCCAAGGTCGCCACGACAGATACAATCCGTTGCATCTGTATGTCCCGTCGCCAGACCAGGATCAGAAGGGCGGCCGTCATCGCGGGCAGAATGGCTGGGGCAATGATCCAGCTCGTCATGGGGCACCCGCCGTTTTGTCTGCCTCGCCTTCAGGCGCGAGGTCCTCTGTCAAAATATCCGCCGTGTCGGTTTCGGTCTCGAGGAAGCCACGCAGCGCGAGCACGACGATCAGTGCCGTCATGCCAAACGAGATCACGATGGCCGTTAGCACGAGAGCCTGGGGCAGCGGATCGGTATAGGCGTCGGCGCCCGTGATGATCGGTGGCCGGTCCACGGCGAGCCGCCCCGATGAAAACAGGAACACATTCACGGCGTAGGACAGCAAGGTGAGCCCGACGATGACGGGGAAAGTCCGCTGGTTCAGAACCAGGTAGACCCCGACTGCTGTCATCATGCCGATAGCACTGGCGACGAGAAGTTCCACGTCAGCTCTCCTGCGTGCCGTCGTTCGAACCGACGATGCGTCCGCGCCGCAACGGGATGTCCATCGGTCCTTTGGGAACGGGATCGCGCTCGGCCCGCTCCTCGACGCGCGAGATCTGGGCAAGCGACACCATTACGACGCCGACGACGGTGAGGAAGACGCCAAGATCAAAAGCAACGGCCGATGCGATCTCTATGTCTCCGACGAGCGGCAGATTGATATGCGTGTATGTGCTGGTGAGGAACGGCCAGCCGAGGACTAGGGACGCTAGCCCGGTGAGGCCCGCGATCGCGATGCCTCCGCCAATCATCGCTTGGCTGTCGATACGGGCACGCTGCGCGGCCCAAGCATAGCCGCTTGCCAGATATTGCATGATGAGCGCAATGGCGACGATGAGGCCGGCAATGAAACCGCCACCCGGCTCGTTGTGGCCACGCATGAAGATGAAGACCGCCACGGTAAGCGCAAGCGGGAGGAGCACGCGCGTTGCCACGACGAGGATCAGTGGGTGGGCGTCCTTGCTCTGTTCGGGATGGCGGATCGAGTCGAGCGTGCGCGCAGCCGCACCTCGCAGTGCCGTGTCGAGAAGAGCGAAGATGGTGATAGCGGCGATGCCGAGGACGATGATCTCGCCGAACGTGTCAAAGCCACGGAAGTCGACGAGAATGACATTGACGACATTGGTGCCTCCTCCTCCGGGCTGCGCTTGCGCGAGGTGGTAGTCGGCAATCGTGTGGAAGTCGCGCGTCATGATGGCATAGGCGAGGGCGCCCGCCCCGATCCCCACGGCCGCAGCGAGCCCGCCGCGGGCTAGGCGCCCGGCCGTATTTGTCTCGACCGGCGAAGTCTTTGGCAGGAGATTGAGCGCGAGCAGAAGCAGGATCGTCGTTACGACATCCACGGAGATCTGCGTCAGGGCAAGGTCGGGCGCCGAGAACTGGATGAATAGGAGGGAGACGATGAGCCCGACGCCGCTCGTAAGGATAAGGGCAAGCAACCTCTCGCGGTGCCAGAACAGCAAGGCGAGGCAGATCGCTGCAAGAACGACCCAGGAAACGAGCGCGGGGAGCGATGCGGGGATCATGGCTCGGGCGCCGGCCTCATGTGGTCCGTTCAAGAAGCCAACAAAGCCGACTACGACGATCACGCCAAGAATGACGCCGATATAGCGCGGCAGAGATCCATTCTGCGTTGCCTCTATGGCCCAGCGGGCGCCAGCCGTAAGAGCGGAGATTGCACCGTCATAGATGCGCTTCGCATCGGGTCCGGCAAAGACGCGCCGAAGATCGTTGGCGAAGCGATAGCTCTTGAAGAGCACAAAGCCGCCCACAAGAGCGATGAGGCTCATGAACAGCGCTGGCGTTATGCCATGCCAGATTGCGAGCGTGTATTCCGGTAGTGCGCGGCCGACGACGGCAAGCGCCGTGCGTTTCACAACAGGCCCCGCGATGAGGGCGGGCAGCAATCCGATCGCGATCACCGGGACAATCAAGATGGCGACAGGAAGCCACATTCCCACCGGCGGGTCGTGCGGCCGATCCGGATAGTCGTCGCGCGGCGGGCCGAGAAAGGTGCTGATTGCGAAGCGGAAGGAATAGGCGGCCGAGACGAGGGCCGCGAGCGTCGCCAGGACGGGAAAGAGCCAGGGCAGCCCCGCATAGACCGTATGCGCCGTTTCTTCGAGCATCATTTCCTTGGACAGGAAACCATTGAGGAGTGGAATTCCAGCCATCGACGCCGAAGCCACGAGGGCCAGGATTGCCGTGATGGGCATAAGCGTGAGCAGACCGCCAAGGCGGCGGATGTCACGCGTTCCGGCTTCATGGTCGACGCTGCCTGCGCTCATGAACAACGCGGCCTTGAAGGTCGCGTGATTGAGGATGTGGAATACCGCAGCGACGGCCGCCAGCGGCGTGGCCATGCCGAGAAGCATGGTCGTCAGTCCCAGGTGACTTACGGTCGAGAAGGCAAGAAGCGATTTCAGATCATTTCTGAATAGCGCAATCCACGCGCCAATGAGCATCGTGACCAGCCCAACCGGCGCAACGATGAAAAACCAGGCGTCTGTGCTGGCGAACACCGGCCACAGCCGGGCTAACAGAAAGAGGCCCGCCTTCACCATGGTGGCCGAGTGCAGGTAGGCCGATACCGGAGTCGGTGCGGCCATGGCATGGGGCAGCCAAAAGTGGAAAGGAAACTGCGCCGATTTGGTGAAGGCGCCTCCGAGGATCAGCAGGAGCGTCGGCACGAGCAGCGGGGAGGATCTGATGACTTCACCCCGTTGTAGAATCTCCGAGAGTTCGTAGGTGCCGGCGATGTGTCCGAGCAGCAGCATCCCGGCAATGAGCGCAAGCCCACCACTGCCGGTGACGACGAGGGCCATCTGCGCGCCCTGACGGGATTTCGGCAGCCGGCTCCAATAGCCGATCAAGAGGAACGAAGTTAGGCTCGTGAGCTCCCAGAATACGAGCAGCAGTAGGATGTTGTCGCTGAGGACGATGCCGACCATCGCGCCCTGGAACAGCAGCAGATAGAAGTAGAACAGGCCCAGAGGATCCTTGGAGCTCAGGTAATAGCGCGCATAGAGAATAATCAGCAGCCCCATGCCGAGAATCAGCGTGGCAAAGAAAAGCCCAAGCCCATCGAGAAAGAAGGAAAAAGACAAGCCGATCAGGGGCAGCCACGGCACGCCCCAGGTAATGACCTCGCCGCGATAGACCGCGCCCGCTTCGGACAACAGCAATAAGAGCGCCGTCAACGTCACCGCTCCGGTGGCGATCGCACAGAAATTGCGCCCGAAGCGGATCGCCAGCAGCGGTATGGCTGCTCCGAAAAACGGAGTGAGCGTGACGAGGGCGAGAAGCATGTCCTACCGAATTTGTGGGAAGTTCAAACGCTTGCGGCGTCGGGCGTCGCCCAACGGTTGAGAATCTATTCGTTATCGAAGCATAGTTGGCGACCCGTCGAAAGTCGCCGGAAACCGGAAAGAGATCTTCCGATTCTTCCGCGTGGGCATCTCAAGCTGTGGACTCGTCAAGCGACGAACTTGGATGTGGCCGCGTTGGGCGTCTCGCCGTAGAGCCAATCGAACTGTTTGAGAGCATTCTTGGGCTCGCGGTGCTCCAGCGCAAAGTTGCGGGCAAATCGTGCAGGTCCACTCAAATGATAGATCCAGCCGAAACGCCGTGACTGGCGCTGGATGCGTGTGGCGCGCGGCCGCCGCAAGGCTTCGTATTGGCGAAAGGCCGCAGCGGGGTCGTCTGGCAACGCGCCAAGACTGCTCGCAAGCGTCACCGCGTCCTCGATGGCGAGCGCCGCGCCTTGCGCCAAGAAAGGCAGCACCGGATGGGCGGCATCACCGAGAAGCGTCGTCGTGCGAACGCTCCAGCGGTTCAATGTGGGCAGGCGATAGAGCGACCAGCGGCGCCAGGCCTCCACCTGTTCCAGCAATGATTTCGACTCTCTACACCAGCGGGCGAATCCAGAAAGCAACGCCGCCGCATCGCCTTGTTGGTTCCAGCCTTGCACCTCGCCGCCACCATCGCTCACGGCGACGACGTTCAGCGCTTCGCCGCCCCGCACGGGGTAATGGACGAGATGGGAGCGGGGCCCGAGCCACAGGCCGACCACCGGCTCGCTGAAAGGAGCAGGCAAGTCTTTTGTTGGAATCAGGCCACGGGAGGCGGTGGCTCCCGCGAAACGCAGCTCAGCGCCGGGTGCGATGGTTTTGCGGACCGCCGACCACAGGCCGTCGGCGCCGATGAGGCTCGATCCTTCGACCCTGTGACCGCCGGCGCTTTGCACCGTCACGCCGTCCTCTAGCGTCTTGACCTGCGTGATCTCAAAGCTGGACCGTAGTTCGACCGGAGCAAGGTTCTCTGCCACGGCATGTAATCCGGCATGGAGGTCGGCGCGGTGAAGTGTGACGTAAGGCGCCCCGTAGCGTTGCTCGGGATTGTCGCCAAGCGGAACGGTAGCGAGGCGCTTTCCTGAGACACCGTCAAACAGCCAAATGGCTTCGGGCTTGAAGGCAGCAGGCTCGATCGCGTCGAGCACGCCCATGTCGCGGAGCAGGCGCGTGGCGTTCGGCCCGAGCTGAATGCCGGCCCCGCTTTCCTCAGTGAAGGCGGAGCGTTCAAGGACGCTTGTCTCGATGCCAGCCCGCGCCAGGGCAATCGACGCGGAAAGTCCGCCAATGCCGCCACCGGCGATGAGAACGGGCCGCTTCTGTTTCGTCATGAGGGCTCTTAAGCGGCGGGGGCGCCTGGTGGCGATGTCGCCACATAGACGCAACCCTCAGGCTCGCTCGCGGCCGCTTCGAGCGTGCCGTCATATTCGTAGAGCGTTGAGCAATAGGGGCAGATGATCTCGGTCTCGTGCCCCATATCCAGATAGACGTGCGGATGATCCTGGGGCGGTCTCGCGCCCATGCACTGGAACTCCTTGACGCCGGTCTTGATCCGGTCGACGCCTACGTCATTCACGAAGTGTGGCACGAGCGTTTGGGCCATGATGTTCTGATGCGGTCTCGTATGGACGGGAATTTCCGGCAGCATAGTGACCCTTGAGGCAAAGCGGTAGGGAGAGAATGCAGAGCTTCGATTCAGACGGTGTGGAGATCGCCTATTTGGATGAAGGGGAGGGAGAGCCAATCCTCCTTATCCATGGCTTCGCCTCCAATTTGGAAGCCAATTGGATCGCCCCCAATTGGGTGCGCACGTTGACTGAAGCCGGTCGGCGCGTGATTGCCTATGACAATCGGGGGCATGGTGAGAGTGAGAAGCTCTACGACCCTGAACTCTATGGCGCCCCTACAATGGCCGAAGACGCACGGCGGCTCCTCGATCATTTGGACATCGAGCGGGCCGATCTTCTTGGCTACTCCATGGGCGCCCGGATCAACGTATTCCTCACCTTCGCCCATCCCAAACGCGTGCGAAGCGTGGTCTTTGGCGGACTTGGCATCAACATGGTGCGCGGCATGGTTGGCTCGGGGCCATTGGCCCATGCGCTCGAAGTGCCGAGCGTGGAGGATGTCACCAATGCCACGGCCCGGAGCTTCCGGGTTTTCGCCGAACAGACACACAGCGACCTCAAGGCGCTCGCGGCTTGCATGCGGGGACCGCGGGAGAAAGTGACCCCCGAACAGCTTGGCAAGATCGCCGTGCCGGCTCTGGTAGCGGTCGGTAGTAAGGATGTGATTGGCGGGTCGGGCGCGGCCCTGGCAGAGCTCATTCCAGGCGCCAAATTCCTAGACATTGGCGCCCGCGATCACATGCGCGCGGTAGGCGATGCACGCTTCAAACAGGGTGTGCTCGACTTTTTAACTTCGCGTGCTTAGGTCCTAGAGGTCAGGTGGTAGACTAAGCTCCCCGAGCCTGCTAGGCGGGGGCGAAATGAGGTACCCCATGCAAAATCCCGTGGCTGCGGCCGATCCGCAGATCAAAAGCTACGACCCAGTGTGGAGCCGTGTGCGGCAGGACGCCGAGGAAATCTGCGCGGCTGAGCCCGCGCTTGGTGGTTTCATCTATGCGTCGGTTCTGAGCCACGACCGCCTCGAGGATGCCATCTGCCATCGCCTGGCGCACCTGCTGCAACATGCCGCGCTCGACCCAGGTTTGATGCACAAAACCTTCCATGAAGTGCTGGCGGCCGACCCCGCGCTTGGCGACGCATTCCGCGCCGATCTGATGGCCGTGGGCAAGCGTGATCCCGCTAGCGGGCGGTTGATCGAGCCGCTGCTCTATTTCAAGGGCTTCCATGCGCTTGAGACCTATCGCATTGGCCATTGGCTGTGGAACGCGGGCCGTAAGGACTTCGCGCTTTATCTGCAGAGCCTGACGTCGCGCTTCCTTCAGGTGGATATTCACCCGGCGGCACGCATCGGCAGAGGCATCATGATCGACCATGCCACCGGCATCGTCATCGGCGAGACAGCGGTGGTTGGCGACAATTGTTCCATGCTGCATGGCGTTACGCTTGGCGGCTCCGGCAATGAGCAGGGCGACCGCCATCCCAAGATTGGGACCGGCGTTATGATTGGCGCGGGCGCCAAAATTCTCGGCAATATCACGGTTGGAGATTGCGCCCGGATCGCGGCCGGTAGCGTGGTGCTTAAGGATGTGCCGCCGAAGCGGACCATGGCGGGCGTGCCTGCCAAGGACATCGGCGAGAACACGTGCGATGAGCCGGCGCTGACCATGGACCAAGATTTCTTAGATGACGACGCAAGCCGCCATTAGGGCTGGCTGCTCAAAGGGGATTTATTAGCGTGACTCCAGACGAGATTCTCAAAGTCGAGACTTACATGAAGAAGCTCTTCGGCTGTCCGGCGCTCCAAGTCCGGAAACGGCCGCAGAAGGACGATTCCGCCGAGGTCTATATCGGTGACGAATTCATCGGCATCATGTTCCGCGACGACGATGACGAGGACGAGGGTGAGACCGCCTATCAGTTCCAGATGGCGATCCTCGACTTCGATCTTGAATAGGGCAGGCGTGCCAACGCGGCACAGCCGTTAACGAATCTTAAGGAATTTGGTAAACGACAAAATGCCTCTCGCTAGAGTGCTCAAGAAGCACGGTCGAGGAGCAGCATGGAAGTCGCTATCGTTTACCTTTACGTGATGTAGGTTGGCTTCGTCATGGCCGGCGTGCTGGCGAGCTTTGTCCAGCTCGTATCCGGCGAGCCGATGCGCTTTGGCGTCGAGCCAAAATCGATGCTGACCTCTATCGGTGACGTTCTGCTGCGCGTGCTCGCGGGCCCTGCCATTCTCATGCGCAATGCCTGCCAAGGCCTGGTCGAGGCACAGCCGAAGATGTGGTTCGGCCTTTCTCTCACCGTTGCCGTCCTTTGGAGCCAGTTCTCAGGCGCGGTGCTGATCGATCTGGTTCTGACGCTCTAGGAGCGAACCCCCTAAAAAAAGAGCCGGCCTCTTTTAAGAGACCGGCTCAAGTAAAGGCCCGGTTAGGTCGGGGATGGGTGGGGGATGCTCACCAGGCCTTGTAAATTGTCCCCAGGGGCGCGGGGCGAAAGTCTTCTTAGAGACGCTGCAGAGCAGACACCGTGACTTGCGGCGCCAGGCTCGGCGGCAGCAGCGAGATCCAAACCAGCGGATTGCGCGCCGACTGCTGTTTGACGAAGGTGTAGGGCGTATCGGCCCAGGCCTTGACGTCGCCCTGCTTGTTATCGAGGACAAAGTCGCCGCCATCGGTGCGGACCGTCAACACGGCATGGCCTTCATTGTTCTCGTCACGGACGACCGTGATCAGAAGCGTGCTTTCGGGCCAGCCCTTCTCGATCAGGATGCGGCGCTTAAGCAGGACATAGTCCTCGCAGTCGCCCTCGTTGATCGGATAGGTCCAGACCTCAACCTCGCCATAGAGATCAATGTCGGTGATCGGGGCCACGGCCTTGTTGACGCTTGAGTTGACCTGCTTGAGCTGTTCGAACTTGGCGCTGTTCAGCTGCACCCGGTCGGCGAAGCGGCTGGAAGGACGGCACTCGATCTCACGCTCGCGGCAGAAATTCACGTAGCCGATGGGCGGCAAGGTATCGCCGTAGGATTGCAGGAACACCACCTTCTGCGTTTCAAACTGAGGCTTGAGGCTGATGGCATGAATATTCGTGGCATCTGCTGGTAACGATGTGATAAACATCAAGAACGCCGAAGCTACTATAAAGTGTTTCATTACACCCCCTTGTTGTTGATGATCACTATGTCGGAGAGGTTTTGACATCGTGCTAAGAAATGCCATTGGTTTGAACTAGTATTAGTAGTGATTTTTTAGCAGGAATTACTCAAATCTGAATGGACTAGGGTTAGCTAAAAGTTTAGGGGCATTGGAGTGGAAGCGGAGTTATCTGCAGAATTGCGGGGTTTTTTGGGCATATCGGGTCGGTGCCTCGTCGAAGCGCAAGGGACGAGTAAGGTTGCCAACTTCTCAAGAAGACTCTGCGTCTTAAGTAACGGCTAAGTCTACGAGCCAAAAGGAATAAGCGGACGTTAGTCGGTCCGTCCCGGCAGACCACCTTCGTGGACGCGGAAGCGCCGGGGGCTGAGACGAATGACTTCGGCGCCACCATTGGTCATGAAAGCGGGTGCGCCACCAGGCCAATGGAGATGAAGATCGGAGACCTCGAAGGACACCAGAGGCTCGGTGCCGAGCCAAAAAGGCGGCTCGATGGCGGTAATCGCCCCGAGAAGGCGGTTGATCGCCAGGTCGGTGTGGATCAACGGCATCAGGGTGAACTCGAAGCTCGCCTTACGATGGGTACGGCTAAAGCCATGAAACACGCCATGAGCCACGGCGCCATCGGTCTGGACGTTGCGAACCAGGGAGGCCATGGCGTCCCGGTCTTCCACCGACCACAGGCCTAAGAAGTCGACGCCGCGCAGTTCCCGGCCGAATTGCTGGCAAATCTTGGTTCCCGCCAGACGGAAACGAAACTCGAGCAGGCCGGTGCATTCGGCGATGAAGGTCTCATGCAGGAGGCCTGCGATCCGCGCAGGGTCGATCTCGAAACGGCGCGGCGCAATCCGGCCATTGCGTAAGCCATCCCAATACGCGTAAAGCTGCCTGCTTGTTGGCTGTTGCATAACCTACTCGACCCAAACTGTTTCCCGATGTTCAGAAGACGCTACACGTTCCGCACGCGCTCGCGCGGCTTTGGCCAAACCAGGGTAAGTAAACCCTTCTCTGGCACGGTTAATCGGGGATGCTCCAGGGCGCTCAGGCAGATGGAAAATGCAAAGTGCTGTGGGCGTAGAGGCTGTAAATGAGCCCGATGGCCGTTAAGGCTGTCACGGGTGGACGAGAAACGACCAATTCTGAGTGGGTCTCCAAATGGCTGAACGCGAACCTATTTTCAACGTCCCACGCGCCGTTTTGGTGGCCTCACTGGTGATGATCGGGGTCCAAGTCGTCAGGGGCCTCTTGCCGGACGAAATCGACATCACTGTCCTGCTGACCCTCGCCTTCATTCCGGCCCGCTATAGCGGAGCCGCGGCGGAGCTTCCGGGCGGTTACGCCGCCGCCGTCACCTCATTCGTGACTTACATGGTCGTGCATGGCGGCTGGGTGCATCTCTTGGTCAATGTGATGTGGATGCTGGCTTTCGGCACTGCCGTGGCCCGGCGTATCGGCGATCGCGGTTTTTACGAATTTTCGATCCTGTGCGGCATTGCCGGCGCGCTCACCCATCTTGCGCTCCATTGGGGGGCGATGGGCCCCGTTGTTGGGGCGTCGGCGGCGATTTCCGGGCAAATGGCCGGGGCCCTGCGGTTCATATTCTTCGCCAAACCGCGTCCAGGCGAGAGCAAGCCCGACTTCTTTGGTGTGCCCCTGGCAAGCCTTGGCGCCACGTTCAGCGATCGCCGCATCGTGGCCTTCATGCTGTTTTGGCTCGTGCTCAACGTCTATTTCGGGCTGACTTCTACTGGAATCGGCGGGTCCGAAGGGGGTGTCGCCTGGGAAGCCCATATCGGCGGCTTCGTCTGCGGGCTCCTGATTTTTGGCTTTTTCGACAGACGCAGCCGGTCAGACGATACCGCACCGGCCGCCTAACCACCGGAAATTGCGGCTGATTCGTGGGCCACTTGCGCGACGTTTCGCTCCAAGACATGATGTCACAGCAACGGGACAGAAGTTCCCGGGCTGGAGGAAACGACAATGAACGTGGCTGCAGTCCTGAAGTTGAAGGGCAGGGAGGTCCAAACGGCTCCCCCTGACACGTCCTTATTCGAGATCGCCGAGCTGCTCAGCGAGCACCGCATTGGTTGCATCGTTATTGCAGAGTCCGATGGCAAGGTTATCGGCATCGTTTCGGAGCGGGACATCGTTCGTGAAATTGCCAAGGTGGGGGCGAGCGTGCTCAAGGAGCCCGTCGAGTCCTACATGACCACGTCGGTGGTTAGCTGCCGGGAGTCGGACACGATGGACCGGCTGATGGGCGAGATGACCGCACACCGCTTTCGTCATATGCCGGTTGTCGACCGGGGGCGCCTTATTGGCCTCGTGTCGATTGGCGACGCGGTGAGAATGGTTATTGCCGAAGCTGAAATGGAAGCAGCGGCGATGCGTGAATATATCGCCACAGGCTGACACGAACGAGCCCCGTCGAATTGCGGTGCGTCGCGTTTACGCGGCGAGCATCCGTACGGCACTCCTGATCTCGTCGAGCTGGGCTTCCGTGGCCTTGGCGCCGGCGGTGATTGCCTCTTTGGCACGGTGAAAGTCGAACAGCTTAATGTTGCCCGTCTTCGGGCCAATGGTGATGTCCGGTGGATCGCCAGCGAGACGGGAGCGCGCGATGCGGTCCTGCGTGATGTTGATGGCATCCATCATCACCGCCGACATGCCGGGTGCGCCGCCGCTTTGTCCAAAAATCTGCCGGTGTAGAAGATGCACCGCGCCGCGGCCGTTGCCGTCGCGAAGCACCGCGTCTTCCAGGCCCGCAGGATCGGCGATGGCTTCTTGATCGTGGATCACGCCGCCTTTGCCAAACAAATCGCTACTGAGATTGACGGCGATGACGATGCGGGCGCCGAGCGCGCGGCAGACCGAAACCGGGATCGGATTGACGAGCGCGCCGTCGATCAACCAGCGGCCATTGATTTGCACGGGCCGGAAGATGCCCGGCAGCGCGAAGGACGCTTTCAAGGCGGTGACGAGGTTGCCCTTATTGAGCCACACCTCGTGCCCGGTGCCGAGCTCGGTGGCGACAGCCACGAACTTCCGATCGAGCGACTCGATGGAGGTATCCTTCAAGTATTTTTCCAGCCGCGCGTTGAGGCGCTGTCCGGTGATGAGGCCTGAGCCCGCGAAGTTAAAGTCGAGAATGCCAAACAGCCGGCGGCGCGTCAGCGTAGTGGCGAATTCCTCGAGCGCGTCGAGTTGGCCGGTGACGTAGGACGCGCCGGCCACGGCTCCGATGGAGGTGCCGGCGATGACGTCAGGCTCTAACCCTGCCGCGATCAAGCTGCGCAACACGCCGATATGAGCCCAGCCACGTGCGGCGCCTCCCCCAAGCGCCAAGCCGATAAGTGGTCGTGCCATGTCGTGAGCCTCATGCCAGATCGATATCCTGCGACGGAGAACCACAGGCGGCGCTCTTGGCGTTTCCAAAGCTGGCCGCGTGCTGTGTCCAACCATCTAGGTCAGTACTATGGAGTCTTTAAGGTTCCCTTTGCGGCGTCAGCGTGGCCGTAGACGGCCTCCGGGTCGAACTGCCGCTCGGCGTCCACGGGAACGAGTGCACCGGTGGAATCCGCGCCGAGGGGAACCGCGCGATAGAAACAGGACTTGCGACCGGTGTGACAGCAAGCGCCGGAGCCCGTCATCTCAACTCGGAGCCAGAGGACGTCTTGATCGCAGTCGGTGCGCATCTCGACGATGCGCTGGCAATTGCCGCTCGTCTCACCTTTGCGCCACAGGGCTTGCCGCGACCGCGACCAGTAGTGCGCTTCACCCGTCTTGATCGACAGTGCCAGGGCCTCGGCATTCATAAAGGCGAACATCAACACTTCCCCGGTCTCGGCGGACGTGACGATAGCGGGCAGGAGACCATGCGCGTCGAAATTCGGCGCGAAGAGTGTTCCCTCTTCGAGTTCGGTCTTGTCTTCGATCTTGAAGAATGCGTCGGGTTTGGTCACCGCGATTTATTCCTTCGCGGATGTCCGCGCGTTATAGACGGCTGCGATCGGCAGCAAGCATCATGAAGCGGGCCTGCTGCGCGGGATCTTCTTTGAAGATGCCGGTGAACTGCGTCGTGATGGTCGCCACGTCAGGCTTGCGGACACCACGGATCGACATGCATTGATGCACGGCCTCGATCATCACGGCCACGCCCTTGGGCTTCAGCACTCGGTCGATGGTCTCGGCGATCTGAGCGGTCATCGTCTCCTGCGTCTGCAAGCGGCGGGCGAACACTTCGACAACGCGTGCGAGCTTGGAGATGCCGACCACCCGATCGGTCGGGAAGTAGGCGATGTGAGCCTTGCCGATGAACGGGATCATGTGGTGCTCGCAATGCGAATGGAGCTCGATGTTCCGCAGCATCACGATGTCGTCGTAGCCGGCCACTTCGTCGAAGGTGCGCGACAGCACGTCGATGGGGCACTCGTCATAGCCAGCGAAGAATTCGTCATAGGCGCTAGTCACGCGGCGCGGTGTCTCGCGCAGGCCCTCGCGCTCGGGGTCGTCCCCGGCATAGGCGATGAGCGTACGGACAGCCTCTTCGGCCTTTTCGCGTGACGGGCGCGTAATCGCGGGGCCACGGCCAATTTCCATACCGGCGTATGGCGCTATAGGCTGCCGATCTTTCGTAGTGGAGTCCATGTGAAGAGACTTTCTCTAATTTGGGCAAGCGCTAGGGGGCGTGTGGTCGCCCAGCCTGTTGCTGCGTATATAGTGCGTGAAATCCGCCTGCAAGGCGAGCCTGCCCAGCCTAGGATGGCAAGATGACCCTGCCTGACGACATTTATAGCCAGCAACTCCTTGAGTTGGCTGCCGCGATGCCCCGCACGGAACGGTTGTCCGCGCCTCAAGCTACAGCCAAAGCGCACTCAAAGCTCTGCGGTAGCAGGGTGGAAATTGACCTCGTGATGGACGGCGATGTGGTGGCCGATTATGGCCAAACCGTTCGGGCTTGCCTCCTTGGGCAGACGGCTGCCGCGATCATGGGGCGGGAGATCGTGGGGTCGACCGCCGCGGAATTGCGGGAAGTGGGTGGAATCATGCGCAAAATGCTGAAGCAGGACGGGCCACCTCCCACAGGTAAATGGGCCGATTTGGCGCTTTTGGAGCCGGTGCGCGACTACAAACCGCGCCACGCCTCCACGCTTCTGGTGTTCGACGCGGTGGAGGACGCCATGGCACAGATCGAGGCGAAACGGGCGGGCGTAGCCATTCCTGACCTCGCCGATGCAAATCATGGCTGAGACCGGCAGCAGTGGCGGCATCTCTCGCATTGGCCGGGAAATCGCCAAGGCGGTCATGCTGGCGCCGATCATGGCCTATCGCTTCACGTTCTCCGCGCTCGTCGGGGCCCATTGCCGGCATATGCCGTCTTGTTCCGACTATGCCCGCGAGGCCATCGAGACCAACGGCCCGTGGAAGGGCGGCTGGCTGACGCTCGCCAGGCTCTGTCGCTGTCACCCTTGGGGTAGCCACGGCTACGATCCCGTGCCCCATCTGAAGGGTGAACGTCACCCCTTCGCCCCTTGGCGCTATGGCCGCTGGCGTCTAGAGAGTGACGCGGCGGCCGATTCCCGCTAAAAGCGGCGCCGCAAACCTGACCATTCCATCTTACCTGCGCTTGTACGCAGGACTGAGAGGACCGAAAGATGATTTCTCTGACATTTCCAGATGGTTCCGCGCGCGACTTCGAATCCGGAGTCACGGGGCGCGACGTGGCCGAGTCCATCGCCAAGTCCCTCGCCAAGAAGGCGGTGGCCGTGTCGCTCGACGACAAGCTCCGCGACCTGGCCGAGCCGATTAAGGCCGACGCCAAGATCCGCATCATCACGCGCACCGACCCTGAAGCGCTTGAGCTGATCCGCCACGACGCGGCGCATGTCATGGCCGAAGCCGTCCAGGAGCTTTTTCCCGGCACCCAAGTCACCATCGGTCCGGTCATCGACAACGGGTTTTATTACGACTTCGCTCGCGGCGAGCCGTTCACGCCCGACGATCTGCCAAAGATCGAGGCGAAGATGCGCGAGATCATCGCGCGCGACCGGCCCTTCGGTTGCGAGATGGTCGACCGGCAAACGGCGCGGGATCTCTTCGACAAGAAGGGCGAAGCCTTCAAGCTTGAGCTGATCGACGCGATCCCCGAAGGCGAGGACTTGAGACTCTATTCGCAAGGCGAATGGCTCGATTTGTGCCGCGGTCCGCATATGACCTCCACGGGCAAGGTCGGGAAGGGCTTCAAGCTGTTGAAGATTGCCGGCGCTTATTGGCGTGGGGATTCCAACAACCCGATGCTTCAGCGCATCTACGGCACCGCCTGGGCCAGCGAAGACGATCTCAAGGCATATCTCCATCAGCTCGAAGAGGCAGAGAAGCGCGACCATCGCCGCTTAGGCCGGGAGATGGATTTGTTCCACTTCCAGGAAGAAGCGCCGGGCGCCGTGTTCTGGCACGCCAAAGGCTGGTCTCTGTTCCAAGCGCTGATCGGCTATATGCGCCGGCGCCAAGATGGCTGGGGCTATGTGGAAGTGAACTCGCCCGACATGATGGAACGCACGTTGTGGGAGCAGTCGGGCCATTGGGAAAAGTTCGCCGAGAACATGTATATCGCCGAGACGCCCGACGACCGCGTGTTCTGCTGCAAGCCCATGAACTGTCCGGGCCATGTGCAGATTTTCAAGAACGGCCTGAAGAGCTATCGCGATTTGCCGTTGCGCATCGCTGAGTTCGGCAAGGTGCATCGCTACGAGCCGTCAGGCGCGCTGCATGGACTGCTGCGCGTGCGGCACTTCACGCAAGACGACGCGCATATTTTCTGCACCGAGGATCAGATCACCGAGGAATGCGTGAAGCTCAATGAGCAGATGCTGGAAATCTACCGTGACTTCGGTTTCGAAGATTTGCGCATCAAATTCTCCGACCGGCCTGAGAAGCGCGTGGGCGCGGACGAGGTGTGGGATAAGGCGGAAGCCGCGCTGAAGCGTGCGGTGGAGGCGGCGGGGCTCACCTACGAGCTGAACCCGGGCGAGGGCGCGTTCTACGGGCCGAAACTTGAATATGTTCTGCGCGACGCCATCGGCCGCGAATGGCAGTGTGGCACGATCCAGGTGGACCTCAACATGCCTGAACGCCTCGGCGCCTTTTATATTGGGCCCGATGGCGAGAAGACCGTGCCGGTGATGATCCATCGCGCCATGTTCGGATCTCTGGAGCGCTTCACCGGTATTCTTATTGAGCATCACGCCGGGCACTTGCCGCTGTGGCTCGCGCCGACGCAGGCCATGGTCGCGACCATCGTCTCCGATGCCGACGCCTATGCCGAGACCGTGCTCAAAGCGGCGAAAGATGCGGGGCTTCGCGCCGAGGCCGACCTTCGCAATGAGAAGATCAATTACAAGGTACGGGAACACTCCGTGGCCAAGGTCCCGGTGATGCTTGTCGTGGGCAAACGCGAGGCGGAAGAAGGCACTGTATCGGTGCGCCGGCTCGGCTCGCAGGGGCAGCAGGTGATGAAGCTCGATGTGGCGATTAAGATGCTCGTCGAGGAGGCCGTGCCGCCAGACTTGCGAAAGGCGGACGCCGCCGCGGCTTGATCGTCAGCGGCGCGAGGAGGGACGGAACAGTGTGCCGGGATTGATGAGCGGCGCGTTGGGGTCCGCGGGCTTGAACCCATTGAACTTGGGCGGGCCATCGCCGGCCAGTGTTCCCGTCCCAGGCGCTGGCGCTTCGGGCGGATCGAGCAGGGCGCTCAGCGCTTCGGGCGATGTCGGCCCATTGGCGATGATGACTTCAATCTGTTGGTCGTCGCCAGGGTCGATGGAGAATTTGCGCGTGTAGTTCAGTCCCCCATGCTCGGCCACGACGGCATAGCTGCCTGCGGCGAGGATATGGGTGGGCAATGCGCCCGCGTTTGATTTCACCGTGTCGCCAGCTGATGTCAGGATTTTCCACTTCGTGTTGGCCAGGGCTTCGCCGCCCGTGGTCTGGACCAGGCGGAAGATAATATTGGCGCCGTTATGCTTGATGGTGGCTTCTGTGATCCGGCCTGGCTCGACGGTCACGTCGACACCGACATTGGCGTTGGCATCACCATAGAGACTGACGATGTGATACGCGCCGGCATTGAGCCTGATTGCGGTGCGCGGTGCGGCATCGGCAAGGATGGTCTCGCGTTTGCCGAACTGATCTTCTTCATCGGAAAGAATATCGAAACGGACGCTGCCGTCAGTGCAGGGCTGGCCATCGGGCTGTACGGCTCTGAGCGCCAGCCCACCAGTATTGAGGATGAAGGTTTCGTCGATCGCTTCCTTCTCCACCTTGATCTTCTTGGTGAGATTGGAAAGCCCGTAGGCGGCGTTGACCAGATACTCGCCTGGAAGCAGCTCCGTGCTCGGCGCGGATTCGCGATGCGTGCTGAGGATTTTGTATTTGCCGTCGATGCCTGCCTTGGCATCGTAGATGCGCCAGGTAATGCCCTTCTGCAGCTTCGGGCCGATCTCGGTGATGCGGGCCTTGAAGCTTGCCGTCACTGGCACAATTGGCTCCGGCTTTGGTGGGGGGAGCGCGCGCTGCACCGATGTTTCGGCGGGCGCCGCCATGGGCGCGCCTTGTGTGGTCATGGCGTCCGCGGCAGCCATGGTTTCGTTTGCGATGGGTGGGTTGGCGATGCCGTCGAGCACCGCGGCCAGACCTTTCTCAAACTCCCCCGCGTTGGTGGCGGCGACGAACATGCCTCCGGTTGCGGTGGCGGCACAACTCAGCGGCTTTAGGTCATCGGTTTTGTCGCCTAAGGCCAAGACGTGAATGCGCAAACCCTTGGATGTCTGCTTCAGTGCGTCCGCCGTCACGCAGATATCCGCGTCGCAGGTGTCACCACCAGCGGCGATGAGAATAATGTCGAGAGGTTCGTCGGAGCCCACCAAGCTCGCGGCATCGCTGATCGCGGCGACGATGGGAGCTTGCCCCTTGGCCTTGATGTCGCCGAGGAGCTTCTCATAGGTCCTTGCATTGAGCGCGCCTGGCTTGGCGAGAACCTCAACGTCGGCGCAGTTCGACTTCTGGCGATGGCCAAAGGTGATGAGCCCGAGGGAAACCTGATCGCTATATTGGGTGACGGCTTTGCTAAGCTCAATGCGCGCGGTGTCGAGCTTGGCCTTGTCGCCGAGCTTGTCGCCCATGCTGCGCGAGGCATCGAATACGACAATTGCCGCCGGCAAGCCCGAACTTGGAGCGGGCACAGGCGGTGCGCCCTCGGCGGTGGCAAGGCCGGCGCCAACAAGACATGCGGGCAAAAGCAAAAGCTTCAGCGTCGCGAAGCGTTTCCCCCGCATCGTGTTATTGCTCCAGTTCAGTAGACCCGCCGGTCCCTTATACAAGCTTCTGTATGCTTCCAGTGGGCACCACGGTTCGAAATTCGGCCCGGAATGAGGCCGATTTGGGGTGCGGGGAGAGGCTTTTAGACGCAACTGCCGACAATTGTCCGGGGGCTGATTTCACGATAGCGAGCACGATCTTGGCCAAATATCATAAACCTATGTCTAGTCCCACTCTCGACCACCTCCTGACCCGCCGCTCCGTCTCGGCCAATAGCCTTACAGGCCCCGGTCCGAGCGAGGGTGAGCTTCAGCAGATCCTCACGGCCGCCGCGCGCGTTCCGGACCATAAAAAGCTCGTGCCGTGGCGTTTCGTGCTGTTTCAGGGCGCTTCCCGGGACGCTTTTGGCGCTGTGCTGGCGGAGGTCTGCCAGGCCGAGGAACCCGACGCGGGCACATTTCGTCTGGAGACGGAGGCCAAGCGGTTTCTGCGTGCGCCTCTGGTCATCACCGTGATTTCCCGCATCACCCAGCCATCCGTCGTGCCGGAGTGGGAGCAAATGCTCTCCGCCGGAGCGGCCTGCCAGAACCTTATCGTGACGGCATCGGCCCTCGGCTTTGGCGCCCAATGGATCACGGAGTGGTATGCCTATAGCGAAGGCGTGCGGGCGGCGCTTAAACTCGCCGATAACGAACGCGTTGCCGGTTTCGTCTATATTGGTACGAGTAAAGAGAAGCCCGAGGAGCGGGACCGGCCGAAGCTCTCCGACATCGTCACGTCCTGGCAGCGTTAGCGCCGCCAGCGCCGAAGGATCGCTTTTTCATGTTCTACGATGCGATAGCCAATACTCACGGCCTGGAGTTTGATCCGTTCAAGGCGCTGGTGGTGCCACGGCCCATCGGCTGGATATCGACGCTCGGCAAGAACGGCGTCGTCAATCTCGCGCCTTACAGCTTCTTCAACGCCGTTGGTACCGACCCGCATTACGTGATGTTCTCTTCGGGTGGCCGGAAAGATAGCCAACGCAATGCAGAAGAGACGGGCGAGTTCGTGTGTTCGCTGGCGACGTACGATTTGCGCGATGCCATGAACCGCACCTCGCAGCATGTCGGGCCCGAGGTTGACGAGATGGAGCTTGCCGGACTGACCCCGGCGCCATCGAAGCTCGTGGCGCCGCCGCGCGTAAAAGAATCTCCAGTCGCCTTCGAGTGCCGCTATTGGCGAACGATCAATTTGCCCGGTCATGACGGTGAGCCCGGCACGCATTCGATCATACTTGGCAAAGTGGTGGGTGTGCATATCGACGACGCGGCGATCACCGACGGCAAGGTGGATGTGACTAAGCTCAAGCCCATCGCGCGTCTCGGCTATGGCGACTATGCGGTGATCGACGAAGTGTTCACGCTGACGCGGCCGTAACTAGCAAGCGTCAATAGTCGAACTGCTCCGCCAAGATGCGCTCGGCCAGCGTATGACCCGGATCGAACATCATGAAGATGTCGATGCCGCTCTCTTCCTTGATCTCGACCCCCACCACATCGCGAAACTCAGCATGGTCGGCGACGGCGCTTGCCGGCCGCTTTTCGGGCTCCAGCACGTCGATCACCACTTTCGCCTCGTTGGGGAGGAGGGCACCACGCCAGCGGCGCGGCCGGAAGGGACTGATGGGCGTGAGCGCGAGAAGCGGTGCGGTGATGGGCAAGATCGGCCCATGGGCGGAAAGATTGTAAGCCGTGCTGCCGGCGGGTGTGGAGACAAGCACACCGTCGCAAATGAGTTCGTCGATGCGCGTGGTGCCGTCGACGGTGATCTTGAGCTTGGCGGCTTGGTGGCTCTGGCGAAACAGTGAGACTTCGTTGATGGCCAGCGCCTCATGGAGCGCGCCTTGCCTGTCGCGTACGGTCATGTGGAGCGGGTGGATCACGGTGATTTCCGCCTGTTCCAGTCGTTCCCGCAGCATGTTCTCCTGGTAGCTGTTTAACAGGAAGCCCACCGATCCACGGTTCATGCCGTAGATGGGGATGCGGCTGGTGAGGTGGAGATGCATGGTTTGGAGCATCAAGCCGTCACCGCCGAGCGCGACAATGGCGTCGGCCTTCTCGGGCGCGACATTGCCGTAGCGCTTGGCCAGCTCATGGAGCGCATCCTTCGCCTCTTCGGTTTCGCTGGCGACGAAGGCGATATTTTCGAAACTTGCCATGGTCAGATTTCAATGCGCCTTGTTCAATGCGTCTTAGAGCGGGCTAAAGAAGGAGGCACTATAATGCTGTGGCGCCCAACACATGCAAGTCTCTCAAAACCTCGGTGAAATGGTAAATCCATGGGGAACGCTGAACAGCCGGTTCTGATCTACACGACCTTTGCCAGTCTCGAAGAGGCTAAGGCGGTCGGTGCGGCCTTGGTGGCGGCCCGGTTGGCGGCGTGCGTCAACATGTTTCCCGGCATGATCTCGCTCTATCAGTGGGAGGGCGCGCTAGAGGAGGCGAACGAGGTCGCCATGATTATCAAGACGCGCAGCGGGCTCACCGACCAAGTGTTGGCTGAGACCAAGCGGCTGCATCCTTATGAGGTTCCCGCGCTACTCGTGCTGCCAACGGAAGGCGGTAGCGAGGAATATTGCGCCTGGATCAACAGCGAGACCGGGGGGCCAAGCGCGCGATGAGTAAAAGCTATGTGCTTGCCATCGATCAGGGGACCACGAGCACTCGGGCCATCCTGTTCGATGAGGCTGGTCGTCCCTGCGGAAGCGCCAGCGCGCCGCTGACACAGATCTTTCCGGAGCCAGGGCAGGTCGAGCATGACGCCAACGAGATTTGGCGCTCGGTGCTTCAGGTCTGCCGCAGCGTTTTGAGCGAGGCGGGCGCCGCTTCGATCGTTTCTATCGGCATCACCAATCAGCGCGAGACCACGGTCGTGTGGGAGCGGGCGACAGGCAAGCCGCTCGCCAATGCCATTGTGTGGCAGGACCGGCGCACCGCGCCGCTCTGCGCCGAACTCGAAGCGGAAGGTTGGGCCAAACACATAACGGAGGCCACTGGCCTCCTCATCGATCCCTATTTCTCGGGAACGAAACTTGCGTGGCTGCTGGCCAATGTACCGGGGCTGGCTGAGCGCACGAAGCGTGGCGAGGTGTGCTTCGGTACCATCGACAGTTTTCTGATGTTTAAGCTCACGGGTGGCGAGAAGCACGTCACCGATGCGACCAATGCCGCCCGCACAAAGATGTTTGATATCCGTTCGGGGGAGTGGGATGCGCGGCTGCTCGATCGGCTCGGTGTCCCGCTTGAGATGTTGCCCGACGTGCGCGATTGCCAGAGCGATTTCGGGACGACGGCGGAAGAGCATTTCGGCATCCGCTTGCCGATCAGAGGTGTTGCTGGCGATCAGCAGGCCGCCGCTTACGGCCAGGCCTGTTTTAAACCTGGCATGATGAAGGCGACTTACGGCACGGGCTGTTTCGCGGTCGCCAATAGCGGCGGTGACCAGGTGGCGTCCAACACCCGCATGTTGTCGACAATTCTCTATCAGAACGAGGGGGTCCGCACATACGCACTAGAGGGCGCGATCTTCATGGCGGGCGCCACGATCCAGTGGTTGCGCGATAGCCTTGGCCTCATTGCCGATGCCAGTGAGAGCGAGGCGTTGGCGGCTAAGTCCAATCCCAATTCAGGGGTCTATTTGGTGCCAGCGTTCCAGGGGCTTGGCGCGCCATTTTGGGATGCCCATGCCAAGGCGGCCATTCTCGGTTTGAGCCGCGCGTCAACCAAGGCCGATATCGTGGCGGCTGGGTTGGAAGCGGTGGCGTTCCAGACCCGCGAGCTCCTAACCGCCATGGGGCAAGACCTGACGCGAAGTGGGAGTGTTTCGACCCATGCCTTGCGGGTCGATGGCGGCAT
>DAOVDX010000033.1 GCA_030669345.1 Methyloceanibacter sp.
GATCTCTTGGCCGGTCAGGTCGACTTCGAAGAATTCGGGAATCGTGTCGGCCGGGCAGCGCACGGGAATGTCATGCCGCACGATGTTGAGCACGCCGCCGCGCTTCAAGCCCGGGGACTCGGCCTCGTTGAGGAAATGCACCGGCACATTCACGACCACGAGGGCGTCCTTGCCGAGGCGCATGAAGTCCACATGGATGGGGAAGTCGCGCACGGGGTCGAGTTGAACGCCGCGCGGAATCACCCGGGTCTTGGTGCCATCGACGTCGAGCAAGAAGATGGTGCTCTGAAAATGGCCGGTCTGGAGCTGCAGGGCGATCACCTTGGTTTCCAACGCGATGTTCTGCGGATCCTTCTTGTCACCATAGATGATGCCGGGGACGCGCCCTTCGCGGCGGACCTGGCGCGCGCCGCCCGTACCGGTGCGCTGCCTGTCCCATGCCTTGAGTTCGATCGCGTCGGCCATGTAGTCCTCCAAGGGTCTAAAAATAATGAGGGGGCCGAAAGCGGCCCCGCAAGTCGGGCGCGGCGCTTCAAGAGCCAGCCGCGACTGAATTTGAATGGCTTATAGCCTAAAGGCCCGAGGGAAGACAATCGCCTATGGGGTCTCAAGTTGCGGCCTTAATGGCGTGCCCGCGACCGCCTCTGGGGTGAGGGCGGGAGAGCCTTTTTCCGCCTTTTCCGCCTCCTTGATGAATTGGCGGACCCTTTGGACCAGTGGGGCCTCGACCCCATGCTTCTTAGCAAGCCTGGCGATTTCCCCTTGGATATAGTCGATTTCCGTAGGCCGGCGGGCCACTAAGTCCTCCCACATGGAGGAGCGGGCATTGCGGTCTATGGCCATCATGCTCCGGGCAGCGAGCTTAAAGAGGCCGTTGGGGAGCCTCATGGCCAAGGCGATGAGCCTTGGGGGGAAGCCCTCCACAGGGGCGGGGTGGATGCCGGAAGCGCGCAAAACCGTCAAACCTTCGGTCATCTGCCCGGCGATCAACAGGCGCCAGCGCCGGTCGCCAAGCTCCTCGATCAGCGGTAGATCGGAGAGGGCGTTCAGAGCGTTGTTGAGGTTGATGAGGAGTTTGCCCCATAGCGCGGCTTCGATATCGCCATGCTCGGCGAATGGCGCGCCAGGGACATTGAGCAGGTCAGCCAGGCCCTTTACCCCCGCTTCGATCTGCATGGTGCCGCTGCTTGCCCGGTGGAAGCGCGGGACTTCACCTTGAACTCGGGTCTGCACCACGTTGAACGGGACCATGGCATCGACGACCCTGTGTTCGGGTCCGAGGTCGTCCGGTCTGAGACCGTGGCGAAGGATGTCCGCGTTTTGGACACCGTTCTGCAGGCTCACCACGACCGCGTCTTTCGGGGCGTAGTTGGCGATCAGCTCAGCCATAGCGGCCGTGTCGTGGGACTTCACCGTGACGAGCACGATGTCCGCCGACCGGAATGCCGTTTCCGGGTCCGAGGTCAGGGTGAGGGCGGTTGGCGGAACGGTTTTGTCCCTCCCATCGAGATCGGAGATGCGTAGGCCGTGGGCCGCGATTGTTTCGGCGAGCGGCTGACGCAAAAGCAACGTGACGTTGCGCCCCGCGGCCGCAAGCAGGGCGCTGACATAGGCGCCGACACTGCCGGCACCGGCGATGACGATGGAGGCGCTAGGGGATGTCATTCCAGAGACTTAATCATGATGCGGGGTTAATGGCAGACAGTGTTGATTTTACCCGTGTGGGGGCTGAAAGTAACGGCTTAGGTCAGGGGCGCGTCAAATCCAGTAACGCTGGTTGATTTGTGCTGGCGCTAGTTTGGGACTAAGAGCGCAGGCATGAACAAACGTTTTGACAGCCAGTTCGCCGAAGTTGCGTCCGAGCCCGTTGCTCCTGTGGATACGCCGGAGTTGCGCGGCGGCGCCAGGGTCAAGCCACCAGCCGTTGCGATGCATCCCGGTCATCTCAGGGCTGCCGCGCGCCGACGGCTGCCATCGGCCATTTTTGATTTTCTCGAGGGCGGTTCGAATGACGAGGTGACTCTCGCGCGCAACTTCGCTGACTTCGATGCGTTGCGGCTCAACCAGCGCGTCTTCGATCACGTGGCATCCCGCAATTTGCGCACGACGTTATTCGGGCAGCGCGCGGCAATGCCCGTGGCATTGGCGCCGATTGGCGTGAGTGGCGTGTTTCATCCCGGCGCCGAAATCCACGCCGCACGTGCCGCGGCTGCGTTCGGCGTGCCCTACTGTCTCAGCACATTGTCGAGCTTCCCGATGGAAGAGGTTGCCGCGGCCGTGAACGCGCCGTTTCTGTTTCAGCTCTATGTGTTCAGGGACCGCGCGATCAATTCGGCGCTGCTGCAACGGGCCGAGCGCCTGAATTGTCCGGGCATCATCGTCACGCTCGACACGGCCGTGCAAGGCCGACGCAATCGCGACCTCGACAACGGCTTGGTGGTGCCGCTCAAGGTTCGCCCAAGCCATGTTCTCGGCATGATGAGAAAGCCGCGCTGGCTGTTCAACTGGTTGACCAAGAAGCCAACGCTTGGAAATCTGGCGCCCTATTCGCCGGACGGGTCCGATCTCGCCACCGTGTCCGTCTGGGCGGAGTCTCGGTTCAAGGGTGCGGTGACTGCGGCCGATCTAGAGTGGATACGTCATATTTGGCCACGCAAGCTCGTGGTCAAAGGCATTCTTGATGCCGAAGATGCGAAGCTCGCCGTCAAACTCGGCGCCGACGCCATCGTCATCTCCAACCACGGTGGCCGGCAGCTCGATGGCGCGAGCAGCACAATCAAAATGCTGTCCGCCATTCGCGAGGCGGTCGGCGATGACGTGGAACTGATCCTCGACAGCGGCGTCCGCTCTGGTTTTGACGTGTTGAAGGCGCTTGGGCTCGGCGCGAACGGGTGCCTCATCGGCCGCGCATATGTCTACGGGCTCGCCGCCCACGGCGAAACCGGCGTCTCCGCCGCGCTTGAGCTGATCGCCCAAGAGCTCGACGAGGCGATGACATTGACGGGAACCCCTGACGTCAACGCCCTGCCGAGCGGTCTCGTGCTGCGCTAAGCTTTAAGTCCGCCAGGGATGCTCTGGCAGTTCGCTGACGCCCAACACCTCAACGCCTGCTGCCGCGACCGCGTGGTCGTTTTCGACCGAGCTGCCGCTGACGCCGATGGCGCCGACGAGCACGCCGTCCTCATCGATAATAGGTAGGCCGCCGGGGAACGTGATCAGTCCGTCGTTGGAATGCTCAATGCCGTAAAGCGGCTTTGACGGCTGCGAGAGCTGGCCAAGGTCGCCGGTCGCCATGCCGAAGAAGCAGGCGGTCTTCGCTTTCTTGATGGCGATGTCGATGGAACCCACCCAGGCATCATCCATACGCATGAAGGCCTTCAGGTTCGCACCGGAATCCACCACGGCGATGCACATCTGCGTCTTCATCTCGAGCGCCTTCTTGCGCGCGGCCTCGATGGCTTTCTCGGCATTTTCTAGATTGACGTGCATGGGGGTCTCTTCGGTGGGGGGTTAGGCAGGCGTGACGATCACCGGGCGATACGAATTCTCGATGAACGTGGTGAGCTTAGGGGCGAGCGACAAGGGATCACTGCCGCGCGACTTCTAATAGAACAGGCTTGACACCGATCTCTCCTCGGCGGTGCGGGCAATGGCCTCTCCGAGTAGCGGCGCCGTGGGTAGCACCCGAATATTGTGCGCCTTCAAAACAGACTCGCTCGGCTGAATGGAATCAGTGATGACGAGTTCCTTTATCTGCGACGCCATAATGCGCGCGACCGCACCGCCAGACAGCACGCCATGCGTGATGTAGCTGGTGACCATGGTCGCGCCTTGCTTAAGCAGGGCCTCCGTCGCGTTTACCAACGTGCCACCAGAATCGGCGATGTCGTCGACGAGAATGCAGCTATGTCCGGAGACGTCACCGATGACGTTCATCACCTCGGACTCGCCTGGGCGCTCACGTCGCTTGTCGACAATGGCGAGCGGTGCGCCGATGCGTTTGGCCAAGCCGCGTGCCCGGACCACGCCGCCGACATCCGGCGAAATCACCATCAGGTTTTCTTTGGGCAGGGCTTCCTTGATGTCCTGCACCATCACCGGGGCGCCGAATAGATTGTCCGTCGGAATGTCGAAGAAGCCTTGGATCTGGCCGGCGTGCAAATCGAGGGTGAGCACGCGGTCGGCGCCGGCGCGCGCGATCATATTGGCGACGAGCTTGGCCGAGATCGGCGTGCGTGGACCGGGTTTGCGGTCCTGGCGAGCATAGCCGAAATAAGGGATGACCGCCGTGATGCGCCGCGCGGATGCCCGCTTAAGGGCATCGACGATGATCAGCAGTTCCATCAGATGGTCATTGGCGGGGGCGGAGGTCGACTGGATGACGAACACGTCCTCGCCGCGGACGTTCTCCTGCACCTCGACAAAAATCTCCATGTCCGCAAAGCGGCGGACAATGCAGCGGGCCAAGGGAAGATCGAGATAAGCGCTTATCGCCTCGGCGAGAGGACGGTTGCTATTGCCGGCAACCAATTTCATGCGAACGCTCCCCGAGCACGTCGGCTTTCGCGAGGCAGGCCGGTCGGCCTCCACGCCACGGACGCGCTTTTAACAAGGGCTTGGCACTGCTGTAAACTCACCACGCGCGCCTTGTGGATGAGCTTAGCTCGATTTTGGCAGAAGCTTGATGATGCCGTCGGCCGCGGCGCCGGCCGCAGCATCGGCAATGGCGCCCCAGGGGCCATTCAGAGAGCCCTTGGGAATGGTATTCTGTTGGGTCACCGTGCCCAGGGCCTTGCCGTTGGGATCAAACACCTGCCAACTGATCCGGATGGATTCTTTGCCGCCGCTGGCGCTGGTCAGCTTCACGGTGCCTTTCACCGTGTAAATGCGACCGGAGGTGGCGTTGGCCAGTTTGATGCCCTTCTTATAGAGCCGCTTTTTTAAGGCTGTGGGCAGGGATCTGCGGCCATCGCCCGGTGCGCCGCTCACGGAGCCTACGAGGACTTTGGCAGGCCCGGCCTTAGCCGGCCTGGCGGGGGCTGAGGCGGTCGCGGCGGCTGCGGTGGTTGCGGCCGCTGGCGCTGCTGCGACCGGGGCCGTGGAGCCGCTCCGCCCGCCTGGCAGCTTGGCGGCAAGCTGTGAGGTCGTCTTTGCGGCGATGGTACGGATCACTGTGCTGTCGACGCCTCTCCAGGGTTTGCTATGCGACCCCTTGGCCACCATCTCTTCGCCGGAGACGCGTGTCACACGCGTGCCCTTGGCGTCTGTTACATCCCAGATGTAGGAAATTTTAGATCCGCGCCGCTCCGGGGTGGCGATGAGATAGCCGCGGAGGACGTATTCTTCGCCGCTGGTACCCGGAGTGATGGTGAGGTTGCGGTCTTTGCCCGCTACAATCAGGGCTTTGGTCAGTTCGCTGCCGACATTCTTCGGGGCGCCAATGATGGGGGCCACGGTTAATTTGGGCGAGCTTCCGAAGATGCCGGACGCGCCGCTTAAGAGCCCGCTCATGCCCGAACTGCCGCTGCCACCGCCGCAGCCAGCCATGCAAGCGGACACCAAGATGGCAACCACGATTCCAGCAAATGTTTTCAAATAGTCGCGCATGTGTCGTGAGTCCGCGTCCAACAAGACATTTCTTATGTTGGCCGCACAGCACCGTCCGCGAAAAATTCGCCGCGACGGGCCTCTCAACCCTCTACCCAGCAATAGCTTACCTGCCACGGCCTAATTGCGTCCAGTTCTAGCCCCGCTCTTGGCTGGGGCCAAGGCCACTCATTACGGACATAGATCAGGCAAGCACGATGGCGGAAATTTGACGGCCGTAGTCGTTCTCGGCGTTGCGCTGTGATCGACGGTAGCTAAACAGCCTGCTTTCGTTATTATACGTACACAACCTAAGATCGACGATATCGCCCACGCCGGCCCGAGCGAGACGTTCTACCGCATAGCCCGATAGGTCAAAATGGGGCTCGCCCGCCCCCTCATCGGTCACGAAAAAGGCCGCAGCGTCCGGGTCCTTGGCAATAAAGTGCTGCCGATAGTTCTGGCCGACCTCATAGGCGCCTTGCGAAATGGCCGGGCCGACGACGGCGCGGATGCGTTTCGGCTTGGCGCCAAGCCCGATCATGGCGTCGACCGTCGCTTCGACAACCCCAGAAAGCGCGCCGCGCCAGCCGGCATGGGCCGCGCCGAGGACACGGGCTTCCGGATCGCAAAACAACACGGGCACGCAGTCCGCGGTGAGGACGCCGATGGCGAGACCGGGAACGGCGGTGACCAACGCGTCGGCTTTGGGGAGCTCACTGTTCGCCCAGGGCTTCTCGGCCACAACGGCGATGTTGGTGTGCCTCTGATACAGCGTGAGGAGATTGTCCGGCGCGGCACCCAGAATGCCAGCGACCCGCGCGCGGTTCTCAATGACATTGGCGGGATCGTCCTTTGAACCGGGGCCGCAATTGAGCGAGGCATAAATGCCGCCCGAGACGCCGCCGAGGCGCGTGGAGAATCCGTGAGCGACGCCGTCTATGGCGGCGAGGCTCGGAGCCTCAATCATCATCTGGTCTGGTGTCACCATGACGTGCTGTCCGCTAAGCCTCTGCGAAGGGCGCCGGCGGGGCAAGTCCCGAACTGGTGATCGCCAGCGCCTTGAACAGAAGCCCCATCGCTTCGGGATCGGCGAGGCGGATGGTGCTGGCCAGAATTTGTTCCTGCTGCTCCGGCGTTGCACTTTTGCATAGACTGTCACGGCGGGCCTCAAGGCCGAGCTTCAATAGAAACTCTCCCTGCGGCATCGGACCATAGGACCGAAGCCCATGCGCCGACGCGGAGTCCTTCAGCGCGGCGAAATCCACATGGGCGGTGAGGTCGACTTCGCCGGGGTGGCTGAGCGGGTCGGCATATTTGTGACGCCAGACGGCTTGCAGCGTGTCGCCGCACGCCGTCTCGCCATGGCCGTAGTCGACGATCAGCGCGGCAAGGGGTGCTTGCTCCGCGCGCGCGGCGAGGAGGGAGACGAGTGCGCCGGCCTCTGGTCTCACCTCAAGGATGGAGCCGTCCGGTGGGTCGATGGGCTCGGCTGCTTGCCGCAGGCCATTGTTTGTAATGGAGCGTCCCGCGCAGAAGGCGAAGCCGCCCTCGGAGCCGATGGTGACGCAACGCTCGCACCACCCGCCGTTGCGCCACACCAATTGCCGGATGGGCAAGGCATCGACAAATTCGTTGGCGATGACGATGAGGGGACCGCGCGGTGCGTCCTCCAATGCATCGAACCATTTGATTGACACTGTTGCGCCATGCAGCGCTGTTTTCTGAGCTTCGCGCAACACCGGGCTGGTCTCGACCATTGCGACGGTGACGCCTTCGAGGAATGCCGGGACGCTTCTCCAAGCGCGCAAAGCATCCACCATGAGCGTGCCGCGGCCTGGCCCAAGCTCGGCGACGACAAAGGATTTCGGCTCGCCCATGGACTGCCATGCGGCGATGGCCCAAATCCCGAGCAGCTCGCCAAAAACCTGGCTGATCTCAGGCGAGGTGACGAAATCGCCGTCCTCGCCAATAGGCTGGCGCTGGGAATAGTAACCGGCGGTGTCGTCGGCGAGACATGACTCCATGAAGTCGGCGACGCTCAAGGGGCCATTGCGGATGATGCGCTCTTTGAGGCGCGCCGCGAGCAATGTGCTTTGCGGGCTTTGGAGCTTCCGTGCGGCGTTCATCACGCTGCCAGGGGGGCTTTCTGCCTTGCGCGCCAGATCAGCCAAATCCCGATCACGATCATGGGAACGGAGTAGGCGATGCCTGGCGTGAGGATGCCGATGTCCATGGGATGGTCGGGATGGGGTTCGCGCACGAACTCCAACAGGCTGCGGAAGAGCCCGTAGAATACTAAGAACAGCCCAAACACGGTGCCGGGCCGGGTCAGCGCCTTAAAGTAGTGCGTAGCGATGCGCAGGATGATGAATAAGACGACGCCCTCGAGCGCCGCTTCATAAAGTTGGCTCGGGTGCCTTGGCTGATCGTCTGCGCCAGGGAACACCATGGCCCAGGGCACGTCGCTCGCCCGTCCTACCACCTCCGAATTGATGAAGTTGGCGATGCGGCCGAAGAACAGGCCAAATGGCGTGGCCGCCGAAGCGATGTCGCCAAGCGACAGCGGATTGATGCCTTTCAGCCGCGAGAAGACATAAACGGCGAGCACGACGCCGACCAAGCCGCCATGGAAGGACATGCCGCCATTCCACACCGCGGGGATTTCCGCGGGGTTCTGCCAGAAGAAGCTCGGCTCGTAGAATAGTACGAAGCCCAACCGGCCGCCGACGACGATGCCAAGGGTGATCCACAATAAGAAGTCATCGACCTGGCTCTTGGTCATGGGCGGCTTGCCGCCCCACAGCGCAGGCCGCGACACGAGGTAACGCCCGTAGAGCCAGCCGAGCAGGATGCCGGCCATATAGGCGAGCCCATACCAGCGGACGGACAGCGGTCCGACCTCGATCGCTATGGGATCAATGACAGGGAATGGAAGGACGAAAAGTTGCATCTGGCCTCGGTCCGAAATTCGGGGCGACCCTTCACCGCTCTCGACAGACTGTCAAGACGCTGAAGCGCTCCCGCCGGGTGGCTTGGGTCCGTATCTCGGGGGCGGCTTGCGCGGGGCATCTGAGCATCCCATAGTTGCCTTAAATGACAGTTTTGGCTTCGCGCCTTTAGTTTCTGATCCCAGAGGTTCTTTACGTTATGACGCAGACCACCGGACGCTTCTTCGACGAGATCGGCAAGCTCCTCACTGATGCGGCGGGCGCCGCCGATGGCGTGCGCAAGGAAGTCGAAGGCGTCGTCCGAACTCAGGCCGAACGCGTCCTGAGCGATCTCGACGTCGTCCAGCGCGAGGAGTTCGAGGTGGTGAAGGCGATGGCGCAGAAAGCGCGCGAAGAGAACGAACTGCTGAAAGAGCGCATCGCCGCGTTGGAGGCCAGTTCCACGGCCAAGCCCAAGTCCACGGCTAAGAAGGCGAGCTAGTGCGCTCGGCCGAGAGTCGAGTCGGTCCCCATAATTATCCACAGCTTTTTCACACCATCCACAGCAATTCGTGTGGAGACGAGTCCAGTCGCGTTGATGCTCGCAGACTCGCCGTTATATAACTGATTCACCTACTGATTCGCGGCGCCGAGTTTTTTGTGCGCGGAACTCTGTTGAGGGCTTCCAGAGGATACGCATGGCTTCGATGCAAGCGAGCTACGACCAATTCACCAACCCTGTGGATATGGTCGAACATCTAGCAACCATCCACGAATGGTCATTCGAGCGCAGCGCGCCCGATGAGCTAACCCTGACCGTGGCCGGCACGTGGTGCGACTACCATGTCTCCCTAAGCTGGCGGGAGGACCTGGAGGCGCTGCATCTGGCATCTGCCTTCGACTTCAGGGTCACCAAGCCCCGATTGTCCGAGGTCCACCGGGTGGTGGCCCAGATCAACGAGCAGCTCTGGCTCGGCCATTTCGATCTTTGGCAGGACGACGGCATGCTGCTCTACCGCAACGGCCTCCTGCTCGCCGGCGCCGAGACCCATGAGGGCCAATGCGAGGGCCTGATAAAAGCCGCCTTGGAGGCGTGTGAGCGCTATTATCAGTCCTTCCAATTCGTATTATGGGCGGGCAAGTCAGCCGAAGAGGCGCTTGCCGCCACGATGCTCGAAACCCAAGGACACGCATGACACTCCGCCTCGCCGGCCCGTTGCTTCTCGTAGGTGCTGGCAAGATGGGTGGGGCGCTGCTTGAGGGGTGGCTCAAGCAAGGTCTCGACCCGGCTACTGTCTTCATCCAGGACCCGGTGCTGTCGGAGGCGATGGCTGCCTTCGCCGCAAGCCAGGGCATCGTGGCCAATGCGGCGCCCGAACTGCCGGCGCCACCTGCTGTCATTCTCATCGCGGTGAAGCCTGACGTCGCCGCGAAGCTTTTGCCGGAAGTCGATCCCATGGTCGGCGAGGAGACAGTGGTGCTGTCCATCGCTGCGGGGCGCACGTTAGAGAGCCTGTCACATTATCTGCCGGAGTCTGTCGCCTTGGTGCGCGCCATGCCGAACACGCCGGCATCGGTGGGCCAGGGCATCACGGTTGCCGTCGCCAACGCTAATGTCACGCCGGAGCAGAAGGGCGAATGCGACGCGCTGCTAGCGGCTGTCGGCGAAGTTGTTTGGGTCGAAGACGAGGCGTTGCTCGATCCCGTCACGGCCGTTTCGGGCAGCGGACCGGCCTATGTGTTTCTTCTCGCCGAATGTCTCGAAGAGGCGGGCATTGCCGCCGGTTTGCCCCAAGACCTGGCCGAACAGTTGGCACGGGCCACGGTGGCGGGCGCTGGCGAGCTATTGCGACGGTCCGATCTTCAGCCCGCCGAACTCCGCAAGAACGTGACATCGCCCAAGGGCACCACGGCCGCGGCGCTCGATGTGTTGATGAGCAAAGGCGAGATGAAGGATTTGTTCGCACGCGCGGTTGCTGCGGCGGCCAAGCGCTCCCGCGAACTCTCGTCTTAAGCCTGCGCCCGAACCGGGTTTGCCGAGCGTCTTCAGATAGCCACCAAATGGGCCTATCTTCCAGGGTAGAGGGCGACCCTTAGGAGGACTGCCATGTTCGACAAATTTTCCAAACGCAGCAAAGCCGTGCGGGCCGCGGTCGATCTGGCGCAAGAGCGCGATTGGGGTGAGATCACTCTTGCCGACATCGCTCAGAAGGCAGGGCTCGACCTCGGCGATCTCAGGGCCGAGTTTTCCTGCAAGAACGACATCTTGCGCGCCTTCCAGATCGAGGTCGACAAAGAGGTGCTGGCCAAGACCAAGCGGGCTGACGGAAGCGTGCGCGACCGGCTGTTCGACACCATCATGACGCGGTTTGAAGTGCTGGGCCCTTACAAGCCCGCGCTGAAACGGATCGCGTATTATCTGCGCTGCCGCCCGGGCGAAGTTTCGTTGCTCGCCTGCTCCACACTCGCCTCGCAATATTGGATGCTGGCTGGCAGTGGCGCGAAATTGGGGGGTGCTCGTGCGGCGGTCCGGGTCGCAGGATTAGCGGCAATCTACGGCAGGGTGTTCCGGGTCTGGCTTGACGATTCTTCGCCCTCGCTCGACCGGACCATGGCAGCGCTCGACCGCGCCTTGAATAATGGCGAGCGCATGCTCACCACCATGGACAAGACCTGCAAGACGGTGAGCCGCGTGTTGTGTGGGCTGCGTGAGTGGAAGCGGAAGGCGCGCGCGTCGTCAAAGCCGACCCCGCCGCCGAAAACAGATCCGGCGCCCGCCGCGAATCTCTGAGTCTGGCGACGTTAGTAGGGAAGCGGATCGTCGTCGTCGGGGCCCGACAGGCTTTCAGGGCCTTCGCCGGGCAGCTCCGCATCAACCGGGTCCGGATAAACGGGATCGGATGGTCCAGGCAGAGGTTGCAGCATGGTCTCGCCTTCGCCCCGGCCCATGCCCAATAGCGGCTCGCCGTCTCCGCGATGAATCCGTGCGCCACCGCCGCCACCGATATTGATCTCAATTTCAGAACCTGGCTGCTCGGTATCCAGGATCCGCTCCGTCTCCGATTCGGCCATGGCCGGTCCCCCAACGGCGACGGCTAACAACGCGACCAGTCCGACGGCAATCTTTTGCATGGAAATATCTCCGATAAATATCAGACGGGTACCTTTAGCACGGCCTTCAGTCCGCCGAGACGCGATTGACTGAGGGTGATGTCGCCCCCGTGGATACGGGCGATATCTTGGGCAATAGCGAGCCCGAGTCCCGTCGAACCGGAATCCTGATTGCGTGCATCGTCCAGACGATAGAACGGCCGGAAGACCTGCTCGCGCTCGGCTTCCGGGATGCCGGGGCCGTCGTCGTCTACCTCGATGGTGAGCGAGCCATGGCGCTTGGTGGCGCTGACATTTACATGGTCGGCGAAGCGGGCGGCGTTGTTCACGAGATTGGCGATGGCGCGCTTGAAGGCGTGGCGGCGGACCGAAACCACCAGAGGTTTGCCTTTGACGGTGATCTTGATGGCTTTGTCCCCATGGGCTTGGGCCTTCACCTCGCTCAGAATCTCGCCGATATTGACGCGGTCGATGGCCTCGCCTGAATTGCCTTTAGCGAAAGCCATATAGTCCTCGAGCATGGCCTGCATCTCATCGACGTCGGCGCGCATGGCGTCGATCTCGGAATTCTCCTCGAACAGTGCAAGCTGCAGCTTGAAGCGAGTTAGGATGGTCCGGAGATCGTGGCTGACGCCGGCAAGCATGACGGTGCGTTGCTCCACATGGCGCTCGATGCGGTCGCGCATCTCGATGAAGGCGTGTGCGGCCTGACGCACTTCGCGCGCGCCGCGCGGCCGGAAGTCGGACGGGGGCGGGCGCCCCTTGCCGAAGCTTTCGGCGGCATCCGCAAGGCGCAAAATCGGCTTGATCTGATTACGCAGGAACAGAATAGCCACGGTGAGAAGCACGAAAGACGTGCCAAGCATCCACACTAAGAAGATGTGCGAGTTAGACGCGTAGGTTTGGCTGCGCCGGGCCAGCACATGCATCACGCCGTCGTCGAGTTTTACGCGAATGTCGACAAAGTTGGAGCGGCCGATGGTATCGATCCAAAACGGACGCCCGATCCGGCGTTTCAACTCGTCGGAAAGTGTCGAGTCGAGCAGATCGAAGAACGGCTTGGAGCGGGCCTCGGGCAGTTCCTCGCCCGGGACAAAGCTGACGCGCAGGCCGATATTTTTGTTGGCGAGCGCCGCTAGGATCTCGGCGTTTTGCGGCTTCGGAAATTGCTCGTGCATGTCGATGAGCAGGGCGATGTTCTGCACGGTGACCGTCGACAGCCGATGCGTAACCGTCTGCCAATGCCGCTCGAGGAATACGAAGGTCACGACTGACTGGAGCAACACCATGGGCGCGATAATGATGATGAGCGCGCGCGCATAAAGGCCCTTCGGCAACTTGTTGCCGATCGCAGACAAAATGCGTCCTACCGGCCCGAAGCGACCGGTCCGAATTGTGGTGGATGGTGCGTGCGCGTCCATCATTCGCAATACAGGATGTAGCCCTTGCCGCGCACGGTCTGAAGATAGACCGGGTTGGCAGGGTCATGTTCAATCTTGCGGCGGAGTCGATTGATCTGCACGTCGACCGCGCGCTCGCCGCCGCGGTCGGCGTCCTTGGAGAGTTCATGCCGGGAGATCGGCGTGCCTGGGCGCTGGGCGAAATAGCGCAACAACTCACGCTCCCGCTCGGTCAGGCGGACGGTTTTGCCGTCGCGCTTCAACTCACCGCGGGAGACATGGAAGACAAAATCGCCCATGCGCACTTCGCCTGATGTCGGCGCTGACGAACCGCGCTTGAGCACGTTGCCCACCCGCAACAAAAGCTCACGCGGGTCGAATGGCTTGGTGAGGTAATCGTCGACCCCGGTCTCCAGCCCCTCGATGCGTTGCTCCGGCTCGGCGCGGGCGGTCAGCATGAGGATTGGAACCTGGTTCTTGCTGCGCAGCGAGCGGGCGAAGTCGATGCCCGACTCTTGCGGCATCATCACATCGAGAATGAGAAGGTCGAAGGACAGGCTGCGCATGGTGGCGCGGGCCGAAGCGGCATCGACGGCTGTGGTGACGCGAAAGCCGTGGTCGTAGAGATAGCGCGCCAGCAGGTCGCGAATACGGGCGTCGTCATCCACCACGAGAATATGGGGTGCGTTGTCGTCGGGGCCGCTACCGCGATGAGCTTTGATCGGCGTGGCCATGGTCAGGACCCTTCTCCCGTGCCGCCACGTGGTTGAGGCGGCGAGGCGGCCATTATGGATGAGACTTGAGGCCGATCTTCGGCATTGATCATGGCTTCGAGAAATTGGCGCAAAATGGTTTCCGCATCAGGTCCGGCGGCTTTAAGGGCGTGGGAGAGGCGGACGAGCTGTGGCGCCGCCAGCCGCTCGGCCAAGGCCCGGCCGCGCTCGGTGGCGAATAGGAGCCGTTCCCGGCGGTCCGAAGCGCCCGCCTGCTGCTTGATGTAGCCCTGGTCGATCAACTGTTTGAGCACGCGGCCGAGGCTCTGCTTGGTGATGTTGAGAATTCCCAGCAGGTCGGCGACGCGCAAGCCCGCGTGGCGATTAACGAAATGTAGCACCCGGTGATGTGCCCGGCCAAAACCAAAATCAGAGAGGATCGCGTCAGGGTCGCCCGTGAAGTCGCGATAAGCGAAGAATAACAGCTCGGCGAACTCATGCAGCTGCGCTTCAGACGCAGAGGCGCCTTTGCCCGCTGGGGAGCCGGCGCTGCTTTTGGCTTCCGCGAGTTTACCGTCGCGGGCCA
>DAOVDX010000010.1 GCA_030669345.1 Methyloceanibacter sp.
TAGGTCTGACCTCTTCTCGAATTTTTTGTCAGACGGAAGCCGCGGTGACCTGCGACACCTGGTCCTTCAGCAGTAAATCTGCGACAGCATTTGCAATCTTCAGGCCCACCATCTGCTGCGCCTCTTCGGTCGAAGCGCCGAGGTGCGGCGTAAGAACTACTGTATCGAGCGTCAGCAGAGGAGAATTCGCCGGCGGTTCGCTAGCATAGACATCGAGTGCCGCACCTGCCAAACGACCGCTTTGCAAAGCTTCGAGAAGCGCCGTCTCGTCGATCAGTTCGCCACGCGCACAATTTATCAATCGAGCGCCGGGCTTCATTTGCGCTAGCTTCACGGCGTCTATGAGAAGGCGAGTCCGCTCGGTCAACGGGCAATGGAGGCTCACATAGTCCGCTCTCGAAAGCAATTCTTCCAGCGTAACCGCTTCGATACCAGCCTCTTCGTTTTCAAAGTTTAGAAACGGATCATGGACCAGTACTTCCATTTTCAGCGCCAGGCAGAGCCTTGCGAACTTGCGGCCGACCGCTCCGAAGCCAATCACGCCGACGCTCTTGCTCATGACCTGAGTCCCCATAAATCGCGCAGGCTGCCATTCGCCTGCGCGCATAGAGGCATGGGCTTGGGGAAGATTCCGACTCAGCGAAAGAAGCTGCGCAAGCGCGAATTCGGCGGTCGAATTCGAGCTGACATCTGGCGCATTCAAGACCGCGATCCCGCGCCGAGTGGCAGTAGCGACGTCGATGTTATCGAGCCCGTTGCCCGCCCGGCCTATGACCTTGAGCCGCCGAGCCGCCTCAATGACGCTGGTGGTGACCGAGGTCTTCGAGCGGACGATAATTGCCTCGTAGTCGGCGATAAGATCGATGAGCTGTGCTTCGCTCAGACCCTTCGCGACCGCCACCTCAATCCGTGAGTTTGAGCGCAGAAGGCTCAAGGCGTGCGGATGAATGGGGTCAGCAATAAGGATTCGATTAACCGACATTGGGGCAACTCCGGAAGACACTACGATTGAGGGGAAGAGTACTGGGGACCAAATGTAACTGTGGCGAACGCTAGGAACTGCGGCTAACCACCCGCCTGTGACGTCAGGACCTCCAGCGCGCGGCTTACCACGCGATCGACGCCCTCATCAATATCGGTCCGATTATTATGCAGCTCAATGTCGGCTGGTACGCCTCTGCCTTCGTAACACACCATATTAGCCGAAAGGTACACTTGATATGACAAGCAGTAGTCCCAGCCATTGGGAAGTGTTTTCTCAAGCGTGTAAGAGAATATGCCATTGGTGTGGTCACCTATGATCGTGACATAGGGCAGCTCTCTTATCGCCAACGCAAAAGCTTCTCCGCCGCTGAAAACGGCGTCGGTCGTCAAGAGCACAATTGGCCCGGTGAATTGCGCATCACCTTGCGGTTCGAGATACCGGGTCTTCAGGGGTTTAAAGTCATCGTCGCTCGGGCCGATCTTGGTCTTTCTATGAAAGGCCACACGCATACGGTCGCAAAACCGATTGATGATAGCGATAGCGTTGCTGTCGTCCCCGCCGGGACAATCCCGGATGTCGATGACGAAGCCCTTCAACTCGGTGAAGTCATGGCTGATCTTGTCCAGAGCAGCTGTCAGCTTTCGCTTTTTAACGCCTTCCAGCTCGAGAATTCGGAGGTAGCCGAACTCCGGAGATCTGCAATAGCGAAGCAGCCAAGCCTGGGTCTCTTTAGGCTTTCCGAATCCATTGGCGAGGAGAGTCTTCTCAGCCGTCTTGAAGAGCTGCTTGATCTCTGACTTGGTGAACTCGCGCTCGAACCGAGTCTGCTTCTCTGGGGTGAAACGGCGTCTCTTCCGATCCCCAGGCAATTTCGCTTCCAGCTTCACGTGCCCGTCATTCAACGGGTCGAGCATCTCACAGCAGATATTGAATAGCTCTTCGGCGCTCGTATCTCTGGTCACTCTCGGTCTGTAAGTCCAGTATTGTCTGGTCCAATTGACCCTTCTCAACTCAAAAAAGGGATATCGGTCATAAAAGGTCTGCCACAGCTCTTCGAAATTCTTTTCAGGGTCATGATCGGTCATGCAGCATGATCCGGGCCTTATACATTCCGCTCCGTTGGTAATGCCTCAGCCATGTGGATACCTTTATGCGGAATCCAGACAAGCTAGGGGGGTGTGTCCACAGGCCCCCGACATTTCATGTGCCAAGCATAGCCCAATGACACGCTCTCAAGCAGTAACGATCTCAATCGATCACTCGCGTTGCGGACGGACAATCCATTCTCTAGCGGGAGCTGCGCATTGAGTCGAGCCGCCCCTGAGCCGGTTGCCCCGGCTTCGCGCATCGTCGAGGTCGACGTGGTCCGCGGCTTCGCCCTCGGGGGTGTGCTGCTGGTGAACATGTACCTGTTCGGTGCCGACTCGATTGCCTGGGACTGCCCGGCAGATCGGGTCGCGTTCGCAATCAAGCGTGTCTTCTTCGAGTCGAAGTCGTGGACGCTGTTCTCCCTGCTGTTCGGCTTCGGCTTCGCGGTGCAGCTGCAGCGCGCCGACGCGCGGAGCGTCCGCATCCTCCCCTCCTACCTCCGACGGCTGAGCGTGCTCTTTGCGCTCGGTGCCGCCAACGCGCTGCTCTTCGACGGCGACATCCTGATGCTCTACGCGGAGCTCGGTCTGGGTCTTCTCCTGGTGCATCGCCTGCCGACGCGAGTGCTGCTTCTCCTGGCCATCGGTCTCATGCTCGTGTTTCCGCTGGGTCGATTCGTTTCGACCTGGACCCAGCCCAATGAGATGGAAGAGGTCGAAAGCGTCGCGGAAGCCCGTGCCGAGCTCGAGCTCGACCAGCGCACACACGTGTACGCGGTGGGGTCGCTTGCCGAGGTCGTCGTCGACAACGCGAGCGCGATCCCTGCAAATCCCCTCGAGGACGTCGGCTCGCCGGAGTCCGGACTCGCGGTCTTCGCGATGTTCCTCGTCGGGTTCCTGGTCGGGCGCGCCGGCATCCTCCGCGACGTTCCCGCTCACGTGCCCCCCATTGGCCGCGTGAGGGTCTGGGGTCTGGCTTCAGGATTCGGCGCCATGGCCGCGGAGCGCGTCCTCGCCGCCACCACTGGATACGCGGTGTTCGGACCGCAGCAGGTGGGCCCCGGGATCCAGCTTGCCGGCGATCTTCTCTTCACCTTCGGGACCGTGGCTCTCGCCCTGGGCTACGCGGCGACGCTCGTCCTCGCCGCGCAGTCCCCACGCGGCAGGGCCGCCCTGGCACCGCTGGCCGGCGTGGGCCGTCTGGCCCTGACGGTCTACCTCACCCAGACCCTGATGTTCACCACGCTTTTCTACGGGTACGGCTTTGGCGAGGCCTTTCGACTGGGGCCAGCGGCCGTCACCGCCTGGGCGGTGATCCTCTTCGGCGTGCAGGTCATTGCGTGCCAGTGGTGGTTGAAGCGTTTCCGCTTTGGCCCTGTCGAATGGCTTTGGCGCTCCCTGACCTACCTGAAGTGGCAGCCGCTGCGCCTCGGCCCGATTGTCACCCGGCGATGAGCGCAGATGGGCATTGTCAGCGGGGTGATCAGCGATTGCGGGCCGACCGGAAATAACTGCCTGAACTCTGGCGCTACCGGCGGCTCTTTGGCTAAGACGGGCGCTGGGACGTTCACGCTCTTCTCCAATGATCTACTTGGTGCGCACTTCCAGCTTGCCCCAAACTTTTTTGGCCAATGCCTGGTCTACATGGGGCAGTATGACAGCTTTATATGCATCTTCGATCTGTTCGAATTCATCTTGGCACGCGTCCGCTCTGTCTTCGGGAAGAATTTTCTTTGATTTTAGGTTTGAGAAATGCTCCGGATCGGCACCGAAAGCCAGGCACAACACGTTGTAATATCTTTGTTCGGCTGTTCCATGTTCGCTCCAATATTCTATCGTCGAATCGGATTCTTCCTCTTTTGACTCCGTCAGGAATGCGTATGCCGTCCCTCTTATCAGGCGACTTGCAATAGTCTTGTCTTGGAGGAGAATGATGTATGCAGCCAGCTGATCGGCTGCATCTTCTTCGCGTCCAAAAACCGGAACATTGTAAGTCTGGAAGAGTGCGTGTGAAAACTCATGCAATGCGATACTGAAAAATGGGCCGGCAACGGCATCGTGTGGCGCAACCCCGTCTTCCGTCGTCTTCTTTGGCTTTGCCCACTGCAACTCGTCCACAAGCTCGTAGCAAAGTGTCAGTTCATAATCAAAGTAGAATGCATCATCCTCGCCGTCACAGCTTTGAAACGTGAATTTCACGGGTCTGGGCAGTTTGAATGGACTGAGAAATTCCTGCAACCGTTCGAGAACACGGCGTTCTTTCATATCTTCGTAGATTATTACAAGGTCGCGATCCTTCGGCTCTTTATAGGCAATCCGGATTTGATTGGTCTCGGCGGCAGCGAACGCAGTCGTATTTAGGAGGGCCAATGCAATTGCAGCCCCTACCAAGGCCTTACTGTAAACGATTAACATGTCACCCCTTCACTGCGCTCTTGGATCCTGGCCTTCGGTGCCTGAGAGCATCATCCCGCTGGACCAGAGGCCATCACTGCACAAACAATATAACCAGACCGATCAATGGGGACCAGTCAAGAGCGATAACCTGCCAGCGCGCTCCCTCGGTGCTCTTGCGAAGCCGTTCCTTCTTGTCCGCAGGCGGCTCGGTCGCCACGGGCAACTGCGCGATCGCCTGCAGGATTCTCTTACGATGGCCAAGTGATGCGATACCGAGCTTCTCCAGAACCTGGTCGGATAGATCCGCCAAGATCTCCGCGTCGATATCATTTCCCTCGAACGCCGGCCCATACTGGCCGAGCCCAAGGTTGTCTAGCCATTCCGTGACGCTATGCACCGCGAGAGCCTTTGCCTACACCGCCCAGGATATCACAGCTGCGCCGACTGACGAGAGGCATTCGCTGAATAGTGACCTTGGTTCGCGACCTGAGGCCGGACCTTCCTCAGCATCGATACCCTGCGGCAAGCCTTTCTTGACGTCTCTTCGGGGCATTGTCAGAGCAAATTCGTTTACTTTGCCAAAACGTCAGAACCGGATTCCGCGGTCATTGATTTTCATGCATTTTTCCGGGTCGATCTGAGCGGTTCGATGGCCGCTCCAAGTATTTAGAATTTTGCTCTGACAACGCTGCTCAGACGTAGACGAGGGCTTGGCCGGTCGCATCCAGCACTTTGAAGCCGCCCGGTATCTGCTCAACCCGCCATGGTGCCGGGAACCGACGGACTGATTGGGAATGTCCGCTCTACCGCCTGAACCCTCAGCGTTGAAATCGATGTCCGCTAAGGGTCGACCTTGTGCACCATCATCCGGGCAAATACTGTCCGAATTGCCATATGAACAATGCTTACCGGTAGGAGAACGATGTGCCAGTTTTAAGAAGAACAACTGCTTCGTTGAGCGCAGTTTTCTTTACGTTTGCGACCCTTTCTTCAGTATCGTCAGCGCCGAAATACGCTCACACGGGTCCCACCATCATCACCAATGTCACAATTATAGATGGTATCGGAAATGCGCCGGTCTCGGGCCAGGATATTGTTATTGAGGATGGCAAATTTTCATTTATCGGCGACACTGGCAGTGTTGCGGCTCCAGATGGAGCTCTGAAAATTGATGGCAGGGGGCTGAGCGTCATACCGGGCTTGATCGACCTGCACATTCATCTTCAAGGTGGCTGGGGGAACGGCCAAATATCCGGTGATCGATACGGTGTGAAGCTCGACGACGACTCGGTGCAGCAAAGCCTGTCGTCGTATCTTTATGCGGGTGTAACGACGGTCCTTGATATGGGAGGTGATCATAAATGGCTCCTCAATAAGAGAGGACAGATCGACGATGGCGAGTTGTTTGGGCCGAGATTTTTCACCACCGGCGCCCCTTTTAGCCAGGCTCCTAGTAGCTGGGATGCGGGAAATACCGGAGCGAGCGACTTCGGTCTCGCCACCAAAATTTCTGATCTGGCCGAGATACCGAGAGAACTGGATCGGTACAAAGAGGACGGAATTGAGATTATCAAGATTTATGCCGGCATCGGGACAACCGTTATGTCCGAGCTTGTTACCGAAGCTCACAAACGCGGTATTCGAACCGTTGCCGACCTGTGGATGCTCAACATGAACCGCCCGCTCACGCAAACGACGGGCCTGGACGGATGGGCTCACTCAGCAGGATTTGGCCCGGTCTCGACGGCAGATCAAAAGTGGTTTGCGGAAAACGAGCGCTTTGTAATAGGCAACGCAGTTCTCGGCGAAAAAATGGCTGGACTGCGGGTGAAAGATGAGAATGGCGAAAAGCTGATGCTTAAAGAGCCGCTTATCGTTGACGTTTGGGGCAGAGAGACCGTGGAGCATTTCTATGAGGTGTATCCCCAAATCCGTGAAGCATACTATGAGGGGCCGGATGCATTTTATCAGGTGAATAACTTCGGAGATTTGGTGCCGTTTCGAAAAACCATAATGGATAACAACAAGGCATCGTTTGATGCCGGTATGCTGGTCGCATGTGGCACCGACGACTCCTACGCTAGCGTATGGCCTGGTGAGGCGGTGCATCGGGAAATGGAATTGCTGGTAATGGCCGGCATCCCGGAACTGCAAGTGATAAAGATTTGCACCTATAACAGCGCCAAGGTCCTTTGTAGAGAAGAAGAATTTGGTTCAATACAGGTTGGCAAGGTCGCCGATTTTCTAATCGTTGAAGGAAATCCGGCAAATGACATTTCTGACTCACGCAAAATCGAGCATGTGTTTTTGCGCGGCAATCAGATTGACCGGGAGTCCCTAAAGCTGGCTCAGTAACGACCTCAGGCAGCTTTGCAACATTCACGGCGATACGACGCGCTTCATCGAACGTCAGCATCTTGGCAATGTCGGCTTCGGCTTTCGTCTCCCGCGCATAGACGTAGACGAGGGCTTGGCCGGAAGCGTCGAGCACCTTGAAGCCGCCCGGTATCTGCTCGACTTGCCAGGGCGGTGGGAACCGGCGTGATGTCATGGAGCCTCGCTCAAAGCTCCCCCCGCTTGCTGGGGATAGCAGCCTGCTGCGCGGCCTTAGAGTTTATCAATCCTTAATTCCAACACACTCAAATGGTCCCAGGCTTGTCACGCTTAGTGCAACATCTGGGGGATACGACGATGCACGCGCACGCAAAGGTTACGCCAGACCAGTTTGAGGCCAGAGACGATTTGGTCGTCCACACGCCAACTGGGGCAGAATTCACTCCACATCCGGAGCGGGAAGATTGTTTGGTCGTGTGGACAGGAGAAATTGGTAAGAGGCTTTCGAGTGGCACCGTCTATCGGTATGCCGACGTGTTGGCTGCCATGAAGGCTGTTTGGCGAGAACGGTCGAAAAGACTTGAAGGTGCAGCCGCCGCTGCATAATGCGCCCGGTATCTGCTCGACTTGCCAGGGCGGTGGGAAACGGCGTGATGTCATATCTGCTGCAACTGGCGTTACCTGAGGGCTCGCCGCCAATCCGCATCTAGGGCAGATTGTGGCATATCTTTCCGGCCCACCGATTGTCATGCCATGGCACGCGAACAGAAAGATGCATTGTCGGAAGCTGTCTTGCGTCTCGGATCATTGCCTATCGCAACTCGTTTCGCTAAGTCGCCGTGAACCTCACCAACCGATTAGCATCGAGACGCAACTACTGCATGCGGAAGGGAGGACTCTCGCATATTTTCTTGGTGACATAGTGCTGACACAAGAAATGCGGATGACAGGAGTTGTGAATCCGTTGCCTATTTTAGTGATATTTTTCTGATAGTTATATGGTGGGCGGTACTGGATTCGAACCAGTGACCCCTGCGATGTGAACACAGTGCTCTACCAACTGAGCTAACCGCCCGGCGCGCGCGATGCGGCTGGAACGGGGGATTTAGCGATTGGGTCCGGGGTAAGTCAAGGAAGGCGCCCCGGGGCCTCCCGCTTCTCGCTTTGAGAAAGCTATTCCTTAGCCTTGTCGGGGGTCTTATCCGGAGTCTCGGAGACCATCTGGTTGGCCTTGGCTAGAGTGGCGCTCGCCTTGTTGTATTTGCCCTCGGTGCAGAGCGCATCGGCCTCGTCGAGAAGCTTGCTGATCTCTTCGGCCATCGCCTCTTTCAGCGCCTTAGCTTTGATCTTGCCGTAGAACAGTGCCTCGGCCTGGATGAGCTGCTGGGTGCATTTCTGAGCTGCCGCCTTGTTCCCGGCGGCTGAGGCCACTCCGCTTATAAGGAGCATCAGGCAAGCGCCGGTCACGATGCGTCGCATTCTTATGTCTCCCGAGTGAGGCATTTGAGGAGGGGATACACATTTTCCTCAAGCGCGTCGAAATGGTCAATGACGGCGTCTGGCTTTGGTCCCTCGGGCGGCGGCGGCGCATAGCCGAAGCTTACCAGGATGGAAGGCACGCCAGCGGCCTGTGCCGTAGCAATGTCAACGACGCTGTCGCCGACCATGATTGCGCGCGAGACATCGCCGCCGGCAAGGGCGATGACGCCCGTGAGGTGGCCCGGATCGGGCTTCGACGTGGCGAATGTGTCCCGTCCGGCCAGCGCGCCGAAATATTCGTTGAGATTTAGCGCCTGAAGGAGCATGCGGCTTAGACGTTCGCGCTTGTTGGTGCACACGGCAAGTGTAGCGCCGGAAGCGGTCAGCCGCTTCAACGCAGCCACGGCGCCGGGAAAGGGACGGCTCTCGACGGCGATATTGGCTTCGTAGTGCACGAGGAATTCGACCAGCATCTGGTCCGTGTCGTCCTGGGTCCCAGCCATGCAAAGCGCTTCCTCGATCATGGCGAGCGCACCCCGGCCTACTGCGGCACGGATGGCGGCGGGCGGCACGGGGGCGTAGCCCCGCCGGATAAGCACGTAATTTAGCGCGTTGGTGAGGTCAGGCGCGGTATCGACCAGCGTGCCGTCGAGGTCGAAGACGATTGTCGTGCCCTGCAACATGACGCCTCTCTCACACGTGTCTTTCCACCTGGCAAGCACATGGCCTTGCGGCCCGGCAAGCGGCGGCGTAGAGAGCGGGCCATGCAGCTCAAAGACCCATCGATCATCAAGGACCAATGCCTGATCGGCGGCAGATGGATCGGCACGCCGAGCTTCGACGTCACCAATCCGGCGACGGGCGCAGGATTAGGCCGCGTGCCAGATTTCGGGCAAACCGAAACGCGGGCAGCAATCGAAGCCGCCAACGCGGCGTTTCCCGAATGGAGTGGCAAGCTCGCTAAGGAGCGGTCGGCAATCTTGCGCCGTTGGTACGAGCTACAGATCGAGCACAAGGAAGATCTCGCGTTGCTCATGACGTCGGAGCAGGGCAAGCCGTTGGCGGAAGCGCGCGCGGAAGTGGACTACGCCGCGTCCTTCACCGAGTTCTACGCCGAGGAAGCCAAGCGCATCTATGGCGAGATCATTCCGACGCCGAAGAAAAGCGGGCGGATGCTCGTGCTGAAACAGCCGGTGGGCATGGTCGGCGCCATCACGCCGTGGAATTTTCCTCTCGCCATGATCACCCGTAAGATTTCGCCGGCTCTGGCTGCTGGTTGCACGGTCGTGGTGAAGCCCGCGCCCGAGACGCCGCTATGCGCCCTGGCGCTGGCTGAACTCGCCGTGCGGGCAGGCATTCCGCCTGGCGCGCTCAATGTGGTAACTGGCGACGCTGAAGCTATTGGCGGCGAGCTGACATCAAACCCGCTCGTGCGCATGATCACCTTCACTGGCTCGACAGAGGTCGGCAAGCTGTTGATGCGCCAGTCCGCGGCCACCATGAAGAAACTGTCGCTTGAGCTTGGCGGCAATGCGCCTTTCATCGTGTTTGACGACGCTGACGTGGATGCGGCGGTCGAAGGCGCTCTCGCCTCGAAATATCGAAACTCTGGCCAGACCTGCGTCAGCGCCAATCGCATCCTCGTGCAGGCTGGCGTCTATGACCGCTTCGCCGAGAAGCTTGCGGCCGAAGTCGCCAAGCTCAACGTCGGCCCTGGTACGGAAGAGGGTGTGGAGCAAGGCCCACTCATCCATGCGGCGGCCATCGCCAAGGTCGAAGCCCATGTTCGGGACGCCGTGGCGGGAGGCGCCAAGGTCCTCACCGGCGGTAAGCGCCACGCGCTGGGTGGCAATTTCTTCCAGCCCACCGTGCTGACCGAGGTCGCGCCCGAAATGACTATCGCGCAGGAAGAGACGTTTGGGCCGGTGGCGCCCCTGTTCCGCTTCCACGATGAAGACGAGGCAGTCACGATGGCGAATGATACGCCGTTCGGTCTTGCCGCTTATTTCTATACGCGCGATCTTTCACGCGGCTGGCGGGTGGCCGAGGCGCTCGAATATGGCATGATCGGCGTCAACGAGGGGATCATCTCGTCAGAGCTGGCGCCATTTGGTGGCGTGAAGGAATCCGGGCAAGGCCGCGAAGGCTCTCATCATGGCATCGATGAGTTCGTGGAATTGAAATACGTCATGATGGGGGGGCTCTAAGGCCGATGAGCGACGCTGCGACTAAGCTCGACGACCTCAAGGCGAAGGCGGCTGAGGCCGCAATCGATCTCGTCAAGCCGGGCATGAAGCTTGGCCTCGGCACCGGCTCAACCGCGTTCCACTTCGTCGAAGCCGTCGGCGGACTGGTGCGGAATGGACTCGAGGTGCTTTGCGTGCCGACGTCCGAGGAGACGAGGGCGCATGCCGAGAAGCTTCGCATTCCGCTTTCGTCTCTCGATGAGACGCCGCAACTCGATCTTACGGTCGATGGCGCCGACGAGATCGACGACCAGCTTCGCCTGATCAAAGGCGGCGGAGGCGCGCTGTTACGCGAGAAGATCGTGGCGACCGCGTCGGACCGCATGGTGGTGATCGCAGACGGCAGTAAACTATCGAAGACGCTCGGGAGTCACCCGTTACCGATCGAAGTCGTGCGTTTCGGTCTGCGGGCGACCATGCGTCTGATTGAGGCGCTTTCGGCGGAGGCCGGGTGCGAAGGCGAGATCCGGCTCCGGCCGGGGACGGGCGATCTGCCCTTCATTACCGACCAGGGAAATCTCATTGTCGATTGCGCCTTCAACAATATCCCCGAGCCGGAAGTGCTCGCGTTCGCGCTGAAGCGCGTTCCCGGCGTGGTTGAGCACGGACTGTTTCTCGGCCTTGCCGATTTGGCTTTCGTGGCCACCAGTGGCGGGGTCAAGACAATGCGCCGGGCGGGAGAGTAAGACCAAGTGGCAGAATATGATTACGAGTTGTTCGTCATTGGCGCGGGCTCGGGCGGGGTTCGCGCCGCACGGCTCGCATCGGAGACCGGTGCCCGCGTGGGCATTGCCGAGGAATATCGCGTCGGCGGCACATGCGTGATCCGCGGCTGCGTGCCGAAGAAGCTGCTCGTCTATGGCAGCCGCTATGGCGATGAGATCGAAGACGCAAAGGCCTTCGGCTGGACTTGCGACAGCGTGCGGTTCGACTGGCCGACGCTAATCCACAATGTCCGCCTTGAGGTCGACCGGCTGAACGGGCTTTATACTCGGGCGCTAGAGAATGCGGGGATCGACCGCTTCCTGACGCGTGCGACAGTGGAGGGGCCCCATGAGGTCAAACTCCTTGACCGGGATGAAATCATCTCGGCCAAGATCATCTTGGTGGCGGCCGGCGCTCATCCAGTGATCCCCGATGTTTCCGGCAGAGAGCATCTGATCAGCTCCAATGAGTGCTTCCAGTTGGAAGAGCAGCCTGAAAGTATCGTCATTATCGGTGCGGGCTATATCGGCATGGAGTTCGCCTCGATCTTCGCCGGTCTCGGTGTCTCCGTCACCGTGCTCCACCGTGGCGACCAGGTGTTGCGCGGCTTCGACATGGATCTCCGCGACGGCGTGGCAGAGGCCATGCGGGACCGCGGCATCGACTTCCGCATGAATACGAATGTCGTCTCCATCAAAAAGAACGGCGATGGGTATCGGGTTGAGTTGAAAGATGGCGACACGATTTCCGCCTCGCTGGTGATGGCGGCTACGGGCCGTGTGCCCAACACAACGGGGCTTGGGCTGCAGCAGGCCGGCGTCGAGCTTGGCAGGAACGGCCATTTGGTGGTGGACGAGTATTCGAAGTCGTCGGTCGACAGCATCTACGCGGTGGGCGATGTCACCGACCGCAAGAATTTGACACCTGTGGCTATTCGCGAGGGGATCGCCTTCGTTGAGACGGTGTTCAAGGATAAGCCCACGACCATGGACTATGACTTCATTCCGACGGCGGTGTTCACCGAGCCTGAGATCGGAACGGTCGGGCTTTCGGAGGAGGAGGCCCGCGAAAAATGCCGCGCCGTCGATATCTACAAGTCGAGCTTCCGGCCCATGCGGGCGACGGTCAGCGGCCGCAACGAAAAGATGTTCATCAAGCTCGTGGTCGATGCCGACAGCGACAAAGTGCTCGGGGTCCATTTGCTGGGACCAGACGCCGCCGAAATCGTGCAGATGGCGGCGATTTCTATGAGGCTCGGCGTTACCAAGGCGCAGCTCGACGGCACCATGGCGCTTCATCCCAGCATCGCCGAGGAGATTGTGACCATGCGCGAAAAATGGGTCGCGCCTAGGCAGTCCGAGGGGTCCGATGCGTAGGCTTGAGGACAAGATTGCGCTCGTCACGGGCGCGGGTGCTGGCATTGGCCGCGCCATTGCCGAAACCTTTGCGCGCGAAGGGGCTAAACTCATCGTCACTGATGTGGATGGCGATGCCGCCAAGGACGTGGCTGAGGCTATCGTCAAGAGCAACGGCGCGGCGTCCGCACATACGCTCGACGTGACCGACACGGGCCAAGTGAAGGCGCTGATGGATGAGGTCAAGGAAGCCCATGGCCGCCTTGACGTGCTGGTGAACAATGCAGGGATTGGCGCGCGCTGCGACTTCCGTCACATGTCCGACGAAGATTGGGACAAGGTCTGGCGGGTCAATTTCGATGGCACGGTGCGTTGCGCACGGGAGGCGTTTGAGCTGATGCGCGTTTCCGGCAAGGCGTCGGTGATCAATCTCTCTTCCGTCATGTCGACCAAGCATACGCGCCAGATGGCGGTTTACTCGGCGACCAAGGGTGCGGTGTCAGCCCTGTCGCGAAGTTTGGCGGTTGAATATGCGGCTTACGGTATCCGCGTGAACACGCTGCTGCCGGGCTATATCGAAACGGCGATGATCGGCCGTTTTCTGTCCAACCCCATGATTGCTAAGGCGCTACTGACTCAGACGCCGCTTCGACGCTTCGGTCAGCCCGAAGACATCGCCAACGCCGCGCTGTTCCTAGCCTCCGACGAAGCCGCTTACATCACTGGTGCCGCGCTCAATGTTGATGGCGGCATGGGTACGACGCTCTAGTTCTTCTTCGTCGCTTCCGGCAGCGTCATCGTTTCCTCGACGATCTCATCAACCACGGCGATGAGTGCCGCGTGGTCAGTGCCGCCAAGAGCCTTTGCCTCTTCAAAGCGCGCAAGCTGGCGGTCGGCGCTGGTGCCGCGCTTCAGGATTGTCCGGGCATGTTGCACTTCGGCGGTGGTGCCGAAATGGTCCGCGTCCTCGGCCACCAGCTCGAATAGCTCCTCAAGCAGTTCACCGAAGGGAACGATGGCCCCTTTGCCGAAATCCACCATGCCTTGCTCGACGCCATAGCGTTGCGCCCGCCAACGGTTCTCACGGATGAGCAATGGCGGATATTGACGCCAGCGCTGGTTCTTGCGGCGCAAGCGATAGAGCAGCCGCAAGATGCACTGATAAAGCGCGGCGATGGCGACAGTGTCTTCCACCAGCGGGCAGACATCGGTGATGCGCATTTCAAGCGTCGGGAAGCGGGCGGACGGGCGCATGTCCCACCAAATCTTGGAGGCGTCCTCGATAAGGCCGGCGCTGACCAGGAGTTCAATGGTGCGCTCATATTCGCTGTAGCTGGAGAAGCTGTGGGGCAGGCCGGTGCGGGGCAGCTCGTCGAACACCGACAGGCGGTAGGACTTCAGCCCCGTCGGCGCGCCTTGCCAGAAGGGTGATGACGTGGACAGCGCCAAGAGATGCGGCAGGAAATACGTTGCCTGGCTCAGCAGGTCGATGCGTAACTCGTCATCCTCGATGCCGACATGGACGTGCATGCCGCAGATGACGAGCCGCCGCACCACTTGTTGCAGGTCCTGGGCCAGGAGGTTGTAGCGCTCCTTGTCGGTGTGGTGCTGGCTCTGCCAATGCGCAAAGGGGTGCGTGGACGAGGCGATGAGCGCGAGGCCAAATTCATCGGCGATGCCGCCGACGGTCGAACGCAGATGAACGAGATCGTCGCGCGCCTCCTGCACCGACTTGCACACCTTGGTGCCGACCTCGATCTGCGAGCGCAGGAACTCTGGGCTCACCTGTCCGCGAAGAGCCTCCTCGCATTTGGCAAGAAGGGCCGGGGGTGGCTCGGACTTGAGGTCGCGGCTTTCCTTGTCGACGAGGAGATACTCCTCTTCGATGCCAATGCTGAAGCTTGGTTCCGGAATCGCCATGGCGGCATGGTGGCACGATTGGCAAGGCTCGCGGTAGAGCCGATGCCGCTTAGATCAACCCCTTTAGGAAATCGCCGACGAAATAGGCAACGCTGGCGGCGAGCATTCCGATCGCCAAAGTCTCCAACCCAGTCCGCCACCACGGGGCTGGCGACCAATGGCTTCGAAGCGAGCCGATGGCGAAGAAGGTGAGCCCGGCCAGGATCGCCGAGGGCAGTTCCGGTTTGGCCAACTGAAACACGTAAGGGGCGAGAGGAACGGCGCCGCACAACACGAAGGAGGCGAAGGTCATGATCGCGGCCTTCATGGGCGAGCGCAGCACTGCCGGCATGCCGTGCTCCTCCGCCATCATCGTGTCGATCCACCGATCGCGATGTTCGGTAATGACGCCGACCGCGGCCTCAAGCCCTTCGCCCTCGAAGCCTTTCGCCTTGAAAATCTGCCTGATCTCCTCGCGCTCGCCCTCCGGCGCCAGAGCGACATGGCGCTCCTCCATGTGGCGGAGCTGCTGATATTCGTCGTGCTCGGCCTTAGTGCCGGTGTAATTGGCGGCGGCCATGGAAAATCCATCAGCCAGGAGATTGGCAATGCCAAGGATCACCACCACATTGGCAGAGAGGCTGGCGCCCACCACGCCCGCCATGATGGCGAAGGTCGTGACCGTGCCGTCAATGCCGCCATAGACCCAGTCGCGGAGATAGCTGACACGCGGCCCGTCGCGCAGCCGCCTGGCGATCTCGCTCGGCTGGTGTCCGTGCTCAAGACGAGGAGCCAAATCCCGTTCCTTTCCTTGGCCTTAACGGATTTGTGGCATGTGTAGAGAGGCCCGGCAATCACGGGCCGCCCGCCTAGCCACGGTCCGATCAATCGCCTATATAGCGTGGACTTTTCTTAGAGTGTTTTGGAGAGTTTAGAATGGCACCGCGATGGAGCCCCGATAGCTGGCGCAACAAGCCAATTGAGCAGGTCCCGATTTATCCTGACCTGGATCAGCTTGCTCAGGTCGAGAAGCAGATTGCCTCCTTCCCGCCGCTGGTTTTCGCCGGTGAGGCGCGGCACCTGAAGGCTAAGCTCGCTCGCGTTGCGCAAGGCGAGGCCTTCCTGCTTCAGGGCGGCGATTGCGCCGAGAGCTTCGCCGAGCATGGCGCCGACACGATCCGCGACTTCTTCCGCGTGTTCCTGCAAATGGCGGTGGTGCTCACCTATGCTGGTGGCTCGCCGGTGGTGAAGATTGGGCGTATCGCTGGCCAGTTCGCCAAGCCGCGCTCCGCACCCACCGAGACGAAAGACGGCGTGGAGCTGCCGAGCTATCGCGGCGACATCATCAACGGCATCGATTTCGACGAGGCGGTCCGAACCCCGGACCCGCAGCGCATCCTCATGGGCTATCGCCAGTCGGCGGCGACGCTCAACCTGCTGCGCGCGTTTTCTCAAGGCGGCTATGCTGATCTTGAGCATGTGCATCAGTGGAATCTTGGCTTCGTCAAAGACAGCCCCGCGGGGCATCGCTATCAGGAGCTTTCCGACCATATTGCCGAGACCCTGCGCTTCATGCGCGCCATCGGGCTGACGCCGGAAAATGCGCCGCAGCTTCGCTCGACGAGCCTCTATACGAGCCATGAGGCGCTGCTGCTCGGCTATGAGCAGGCGCTGACGCGCATCGATTCCACGTCAGGCGAATGGTATGCGACCTCGGGTCATTTCCTGTGGGTCGGCGATCGTACGCGCCAGCTCGACCATGCTCATTTTGACTATCTGCGCGGTATCAAGAATCCGATCGGCGTGAAATGCGGTCCGACCCTTGAAGCCGACAAACTGCTCAAGATGATCGATCTGCTCAGCCCGGACAACGAGCCTGGGCGGCTCACCCTGATTTGCCGCTTCGGCGCCGAGGAAGTGGGCAAGCATTTGCCGGCCCTCGTTCGCGCCGTTGAGCGTGAGGGCAAGTCCGTGGTGTGGACCTGCGATCCGATGCACGGCAATACGATCAAAGCGGGCAGTGGTTACAAGACGCGGCCCTTCGATCTGATCATGTCGGAGGTCGAGGCCTTTTTCGACATTCACCGCGCCGAAGGCACCCATGCGGGCGGCATTCATGTGGAGATGACCGGCCAGAACGTGACCGAGTGTGTCGGTGGCGCCAAGGCCGTCACGGAGACGGATTTGTCCGCCCGCTACCACACCCATTGCGATCCTCGGCTGAACGCCGATCAGTCCATCGAGCTCGCCTTCATCGTGGCCGAGAGGCTGAAGCGCGATCGGGAAGCGCGCCCCGAGCCTAAAATCTCCATTGCCGCCGGCGAGTAAGTGCTTGGCCGCCGGCGAGTAGGTGCTTGCCAGCGCCGCGCTCACCACTAAGTTCGATCCATGACCGGTGACACGAAGAATAGATTGAAGCTCGCGCTCGCGCAGTTGAACCCGGTCGTGGGCGATATCGAGGGCAATCTCGAAAAGGCCCGCGAGGCGCGGCGCGCCGTGGCTAAGACCGGCGCGGATCTGATCGTCTTCACCGAGCTATTTCTCACTGGATATCCGCTCGAAGACTTGGTGCTGAAGCCAGCTCTGCAGCAGGCCGCGCGCAAGGCCTGCGAGACACTGGCGCGCGATACCGCCGATGGCGGGCCGGCCATCCTTATGGGGCTTCCATGGGGCGAGGGCGGCTTGGTCTATAACGCCATGGCGCTGCTTGATGGCGGTCGCATCGAAACGGTTCTCTATAAGCACAACCTTCCGAACTATGGCGTGTTTGATGAGAAGCGCGTGTTCGCGGCTGGGCCTTTGCCTGAACCAATCGAGTTCCGTGGGCTGTCGCTTGGCGTCTCGATCTGTGAGGACATCTGGGCCGAGGAGGTCTGCGAGGCCCTCGTGCAGGCAGGCGCGGACATTCTGATTGTGCCAAATGGTTCGCCCTATTGGATAGGCAAGCAGGACACCCGCTACAGCGTCGCCGAAGCGCGGGTTGTCGAGACGGAGCGTCCCCTGGTTTATGTCAATCAAGTCGGCGGACAGGATGAGTTGGCCTTCGACGGTGCATCATTCGTGCTCAACGCCAATGGGATGCTCGTCGTGCAGCTGCCGGCGTGGGAAGCCGCGCTCGCCGTCACCGAGTGGCATCGCGATGGCGGATGCTGGCATTGCCTGCGTGGCGGCATCGCCGACATTGAGGACGGTGACGCCGCCAACTACATCGCCTGTGTGACGGGCCTGCGCGATTATATCGACAAGAATGGTTTTCCCGGTGTGGTGCTCGGGCTTTCCGGCGGCATCGACTCCGCGCTCTGCGCGGTGATGGCCGTCGACGCGCTTGGGGCGGACCGCGTGCATTGTGTGATGCTGCCTTACACCTACACCAGCGAAGACAGTCTGAGCGATGCCAAGGCCGTCGCCGAGGCGCTTGGCGTGCGCTACGAAATCGTGCCGATCCACGAGAGCGTGGAGGCGTTGACTAAAGACATCTCCAAGCAGTTCGAAGGTCTGCCCCGTGATGCCACGGAAGAGAATTTACAGTCGCGCGTTCGCGGCACGCTGCTCATGGCGATCTCCAACAAGCTTGGGCCGTTGGTGCTGACCACCGGCAACAAATCCGAAGTGTCGGTGGGCTATGCCACGCTTTATGGCGACATGAATGGCGGCTTCAATCCGATCAAGGATCTCTACAAAGGCCAGGTCTACGCGTTGTCGCGCTATCGCAACACGCATCGCCCGAAGACTTGCCTCGGGCCTGAGGGTCTCATCATCCCGGAGACCATCCTCACCAAAGACCCGTCGGCCGAGCTGAAGCCGGACCAGCGCGATCAGGATACGCTGCCGCCTTACGAGGCGCTGGATGACATTCTCAATTGCCTGGTGGAGCTTGAGATGCCGGTGCCGGAGATCGTCGCGCGCGGCCATGCGCCGGAGCTGGTGAAAAAGGTCGAGCGCATGCTTTATCTCGCAGAATATAAGCGGCGGCAGGCGGCGCCCGGCGTGAAGATCACGGCCAAGAATTTCGGCCGCGATCGCCGCTATCCCATCACCAACAAGTTTCGCGAAAAGCTTTGAGTATGACCGTTACCGTCCGTTTCGCGCCAAGCCCCACAGGAAGGCTCCATGCCGGGAACATCCGCACGGCGCTGATCAACTTCATGTTCGCTCAGAAGATGAGCGGGGATTTCATCCTGCGCCTCGACGACACCGACCAGGAGCGGTCGACGGAGGAGTTCGCCGAAGGGATTCGTGAAGACCTTCGGTGGCTCGGACTGAACTGGGACCGGCAGATTAGTCAGTTCGACCGTTTGCTGCGTTATGTTGGCGTGTCCGAGAATCTGAAAGAGATGGGCCGGCTCTATCCCGCTTACGAAACGCCGGAAGAACTGGATTTGAAGCGCAAGCGGCAGCTGGCCCGTGGCAAGCCGCCAGTCTATGACCGTGCGGCCTTGGAACTGTCGGATGCGGAGAGGGCCGCGTTCGAAGCGGAGGGGCGCACACCCCATTGGCGGTTCAAGCTCGATCCGGTCGGTGTCGTTTGGGATGACCTCGTGCGGGGCAGGCAGCACGTGGATGCTGCGTCTCTGTCCGACCCGGTGCTCATCCGTGGCGACGGGACCTATCTCTACACGCTGCCGAGCGTGGTCGATGATATCGATCTCGGCGTGACCCATATCATTCGCGGCGAGGACCACGTGGCCAACACGGCGCCCCAGCTCCAGCTATTTGAAGCGCTGTCGGCCAAGCCACCCGCGTTCGGCCATCACAATCTGCTGGTCGGCCCAGAGGGTCAGGCTTTGTCGAAGCGCGATGGGTCGCTCTCCATCGAGGGCTTGCGCGAGGAGGGGCTGGAGGCGTTGAGTGTTGCGAGCTACGCCGCCACCATCGGCACGTCCGATCCGGTCGCCCCCCATATGAGCTTTGATGAGCTGGTGCAGGCCTTCGCGTTCTCGAAACTGTCCCGCTCGCCGGCCCGCTTCGATCCGCGTGACCTTCGCCTGCTGAACGCCAAACTTCTGCATATGCTGCCCTTCGCGGCGGTGGCCGAGCGGCTGAAAGCCATGGATGTGGGTGGCGGCGAAGCATTCTGGGAGGCCGTGCGCGGTAATCTCGAAGTGCTTGCGGATACCAAGCTTTGGTGGCGCGTGGTCGAGGGTCCGCTCGCGCCGGTCATCGACAACGGCGATCTCTGTCTTGCAGCGGCCAAGCTGCTGCCGCCGGAGCCGTGGAATGAAGAGACTTGGCCCGCATGGTCCTCTGCCGTGAAGGCGGAGACAGGCGCCAAGGGCAAGGCGCTGTTTCAGCCCTTACGTTTGGCGCTGACGGGTGAGCAGCATGGGCCGGAGCTTAAAGCGCTTTTGCCGCTGATTGGCCGCGAACGCGCGCAGGCACGGCTCGAAGGCAAAACCGCCTAAGCAAAAACCGACTGGGGAGAGCAGGGCTGCCTTGATGGTGTCCTACTGCGCAGCAGGCTGGGCAACCGGTTGCGGGGCAGCCGGTGCTGCGCCACCGCCGATATCCAGATCGAGTTGCGGCATGTCGCCGGGAGGTGGCGGCGGTGCTGCCTCTGCTTGAGCCCCGTCAGCGGCAGGAGCGACCTCGACCTTCTTCTTGTTGGCGGCCATGATCTCGGTCGGGTTGTACTCAGTCTGCTTGCAGGAACAGCCTTTGACGTACTCCTTGCGGAATTTCAGAGCGACCGGCAGATCCATATAGGCGGAGCCTTGCAGCGAAATCGCCTGCTGAATCTCTTGGCCGGGATTGCGATAGACGTAAAGCTCGGCGGGTGCCGCGCAGTTCTGCTCGCACTGCACCTTGTCCTGCTCAAGCCGGCTGCCATAGGTGGAATAGCTGACCGGGAAATAGAAGCCGTCGCAAAGGCGCACGCAGACCGAGTGGTAGTGGCCGTTGGGATTGATGCTACGATAGATTGGGGTTTGGTATTGATCGCGATTTCCGCCGCCGAAGAAGTCGAACAGGCCGCCGCTGCGGCGTGGTGCGCCGCTACAGCCGTTGCGCTGCAAGGCCTGCTGCAGTTCGTTCTGACGCCGCTTGTTCCCGCCGCCGCGCTTGAGAGACTTGCGCTGCTCCTGGAGCCGAGCCAGATGGCGCCGCGCGTCCTCGACGTTGGCATTTAACTTGAGGCATCTCGGAGTCCGCTTCAGCGCCCGGCCGAAGATGAAAAGCCGCTCGTAACAGCCCCCCCTGTCCATGGACGCTTGCGTGCCTTGGTAGATGCGGTCCTGCTCGGCGATCTCCTGCCGAACACGGCGAAGCTGTTCTCCGTTAGCACCACCACCGCCACGGGCAGCGGCGAGGTCCTGCTGGAGCTGCATGCAGCGGATCTGCTGCTCGCTCACTTGGGCCAAAGCGTTCGTGGCCGTAAAGGCGCCGGTGGCTGTCACGATGGCAAGCGCGAGCGCGATCAAGCCTGGACGGCCGACCGACCGCACAGACGACGCAAAATCGCGCCGTAGAAGGCGATTGATGCTCACGATTAGATTCCGATCTCCGGGGTGCTTTTGGCGCATTATGCCGTCTTAAATTTTCGGGTCAATGAGGCATGAGTAAGATGGTTTGCTTGACGATTTGGCCGTTTCCCGCCATAAGCGGCTCCAAGATGATGCAACAGCAACCCATCCCTATGAATTCGTGCGGCATCATTCCGGCCTAGCAACATAGCTCGCCCGGGTCGTTCTTCTATTTACCATACTCATCTTTGCTGACGAACATCCGGCGGGCCTCAAGCCGAAGGGGCTTGTCAGTGACGCTTAAGCTTTACAATACGCTTTCCCGAAAGAAAGAGGCTTTCGAGCCCCTCGATGCGGCGAAGGTGCGCATGTATGTGTGCGGGCCAACAGTCTACGACTTTGCCCATATCGGCAATGCGCGCCCGGTCATCGTCTTCGACGTGCTGTTTCGCCTGCTGCGGCACCGCTATGGGCCTGACCATGTCACCTATGTCCGCAACATCACCGACGTTGATGACAAGATCAACGCGCGGGCGGCGAAGGACTATCCGGACCTACCTCTGAACGAGGCGATCCGCAAGGTCACCGACAAAACCGAGACGCAGTTCCGCGACGATATGCATGCGCTTGGCGCGCTCGATCCCACGGTCGAGCCTCGCGCCACCGAACATATCGATCAGATGCGGGCGATGATCGACCGTCTTATCGCCAATGGCTTCGCCTATGTGGCAGAGGATCATGTGCTGTTTAAGGTCTCAGCCATGGACGACTACGGCAAGCTGTCGGGCCGTTCTCTGGACGAGATGATCGCCGGTGCTCGCGTCGAAGTGGCGCCGTACAAGAGCGACCCCATGGACTTTGTTTTGTGGAAGCCGTCGAAACCGGGCGAGCCGTCATGGGCCTCGCCCGGCGGCATCGAAGCGCCTGGCCGGCCGGGCTGGCATGTGGAGTGCTCGGCGATGTCGGCGGAATATCTCGGCGAGGTGTTCGACATCCATGGCGGTGGCGTTGATCTTGTATTCCCGCATCATGAGAACGAGATCGCCCAGTCGCGGTGCGCACACGGAACGGACACGATGGCGCGGGTCTGGCTGCATAATGGCTTCCTCCAGGTGGAGGGAGAGAAGATGTCGAAATCTCTCGGCAACTTCGTCACCGTGCATGATCTGCTGACCGGCTGGCAGGGCTACGCTTGGCCGGGCGAGGCGCTCCGCTTCAACATGCTGCGGACCCAGTACCGCAAGCCGCTCGACTGGACCTGTGTCGGCCTAGAAGAGTCCCATAAGACTTTGTGGGAGTGGTACGGCGATATCGAAGGCAGTGAGGCGGCCCCAGGTGTTCCGGACGCCGTCCTCGATGCGCTGTCGGACGACCTGAATACGCCAAAGGTGATCGCCGAACTGCATAAGCTGCACAGCGCGGGCCATTGGGACCATTTGCGTGCGGCGCTTCAGTTCCTAGGGTTCTCGTGCGAGCGCCAGAAAATCGAACGGGTCCGGCAGGATGGTGCTGGCAGCGAGGCCGGATGTGCTGCCACTGCCAATGCGGCTGAGGTTCAGACACTGATCGATGCCCGCAATGCCGCCCGCAATGTGAAAGATTTTGCCGAGGCCGACCGCCTTCGCGGTGAGCTTGAGGCCATGGGTGTTGTTCTGATGGACGCTAAAGATCCAAAGACCGGTGAGTTCGTCACCACTTGGGAGTTCGCACGATGAGCGCGGAAGCCAATCCTCTACCTGCAGTCCGTCCCATGTTGCCCGACGAGGCGCCGCTGCTTGCCGAGATTTTCCGCGCGAGCATCATGGAGCTGACGGGCGACGACTATACGGAGCAGCAGCAGGCCGCATGGGCGGCGGCGGTTGACGATGAGCCTGCGTTCGCGAAGCGTTTGGCCGGCGAGCTGACCATTGTGGGGACACTTGGCGGTTCCCCCGTCGGCTTTGCTTCGCTCGAGGCTGACAATAAGTTTGGCTATCTCTATGTGCACCCGGCCGTCGTCGGCCAAGGGGTGGGCACGTTGCTTGCCGACGCCGTGGAGAAGGTCGCCGGCGGACGCGGCGTAGAGGCTCTTACTGTCGATGCGAGCGATACGGCGTCTGACTTTTTCGCCAAACGCGGTTATGTGCCTCAGCAACGCAACAGCGTCCAGTGCGGCGACGAATGGCTCTCCAACACCACCATGCGCAAGTCGCTTGACGAAGCAGAGGTGGCGTAAGTCATGGCTCGCGAACGTCTCCATCTTTACGACACGACCTTGCGGGACGGTGCCCAGACCAGTGGCGTCGACTTTTCGCTTGAGGATAAGCTGCTGATCGTCGAGCAGTTGGACGCGCTCGGGCTCGACTATGTCGAGGCTGGCTATCCGGGCGCGAACCCCACCGACACCCAGATGTTTGGCGAGGAGCGTGGGCTCGACGCCAAACTGACAGCCTTCGGCATGACCAAACGGCCGGGCCGGTCGATCTCCAACGACCCAGGCTTTCAGTCGCTGCTTTCGGCCACGGCCGACGCCATCTGCCTGGTCGGCAAGGCCTGGGACTTCCATGTGGATGTGGCGCTCGGCATCACGCCAGAGGAAAATCTGGCGGGGCTCAAGGAATCCGTGACTGCCGTGGTGGCATCCGGCCGTGAGGTGCTGCTCGACTGTGAGCATTTCTTCGATGGCTATAAGGCCAATCCGGACTATGCGCTGGCTTGCGCCAAGGCCGCATATGAGGCGGGCGCCCGTTGGGTGGTCTTGTGCGATACCAATGGCGGCACGCTGCCCGAAGAGGTCGAGGCGATCGTGGGCGAAGTGGTGAAGCACATACCCGGCGATCATGTCGGCATCCACGTGCATAACGACATCGGCAATGGCGTGGCCAACTCGTTAGCCGCGGTGCGGGCTGGCGCGCGCCAGATCCAGGGCACGCTGAACGGGCTCGGCGAGCGGTGCGGCAACGCCAACCTGACGTCGATCATCCCGACGCTCATGCTGAAGACCGACTATGCCGAGCGCTACGAGACCGGCATCACCCCGGACAGACTGGCGACGCTGACCCATGCCTCGCGTCTTCTCGACGACATCTTGAACCGCGCGCCCAACCGGCACGCGCCCTATGTGGGCGAGTCTGCCTTCGCGCATAAAGGCGGCATCCATGTTTCAGCCGTGCAGAAGGACCCGCGCACTTACGAGCATGTAGAGCCAGAGACAGTCGGCAATGTGCGTAGGCTGCTCGTGTCGGACCAAGGCGGCCGCTCCAACATCATGGCGCAGCTCGATCGCATCGGCATTGCCGTGTCGAAGGACGATCCGCGCGTCGCGCTTCTCCTCGACAAGGTCAAGGAGCGTGAAGCCGTGGGTTACGCCTATGAGGCGGCGGAGGCGTCCTTCGAGCTTTTGGCTCGGCGCATGCTTGGCGGCGTGCCGCAGTTCTTCGATGTGGATTCGTTCCGGGTCGTGGTGGAGCGGCGGCATAACGCGCGCGGCGAACTCGTGACGATTTCCGAGGCGACGGTTAAGGCGCTCGTCGACGGCAAGACCGTAATGTCGGCGGGGGAGGGCAATGGTCCGGTCAATGCGTTGGACAATGCGTTGCGCAAGGACCTCGGTTCCTATCAGAGCTATATCGATGACCTTGAGCTCGTGGACTACAAGGTGCATATCCTCTCAGGGGGGACAGACGCGGTGACGCGCGTTTTGATCGAGAGTCGCGATGGCGAGGGAAACCGTTGGTTCACTGTGGGCGTGTCGCCCAACATCGTCGATGCTTCCTTCGAGGCGTTGCTCGACTCGATCAACTACAAGCTGATCCGCGACGGCGCGCCGGCACCGTAACTAGAATTTCTTGGCGATCTCGGCGGCTTCTTCGCGCTCAACCGCTTCTGACTGAGTGGTCATTCTACGCTCGATGGCGGGGAGGATGTCCTCGACGCGATCGGCTGCGGTCATCTTGAGTTCAAGCCCGCTCCGGATGAACGTCTCGTCGAGCATGCGGTCAAATAATTCGAGCAGCGGATTCCAGAACCCATCAATATTGGCGAGCACGATCGGCTTCATGTGCCGGCCGAGTTGGGTCCAGGTGAGTTGTTCGACGAACTCCTCCAGCGTGCCGAGGCCGCCGGGTAACGCCACGAAGGCGTCGGACTTCGAGAACATTAATTGTTTGCGCTGATGCATGTCG
>DAOVDX010000210.1 GCA_030669345.1 Methyloceanibacter sp.
TCCTCCGACGTGCTCGACACCTGCTTCAATGTGCAGCTCGTCGAGGCCGCCGATATTCTCATTGCCGATCTCGACGCCCTGCTCGCAGCGATCAAGACCCGCGCCTATGAGCACAAGACCACGATCACGGTCGGCCGAAGCCACGGCATCCATGCCGAACCCACCACATTCGGACTGAAGCTGGCCGTGGCCTATGCGGAATTCGCCAGGGCGCGGACGCGCATGGTCGCCGCCCGCGAAGAGGTCGCCACTTGCGCCATCTCAGGCGCCGTCGGCACGTTCGCGCATGTGGACCCCAAGGTCGAAGCCTATGTGGCGAAGAAGCTGGGCCTGAAGCCGGAGCCGATCTCGACGCAGGTGGTGCCGCGCGATTGCCATGCCGCTTATTTTGCCACCCTCGCCGTTGTCGCGAGTTCGGTGGAGCGGCTGTCGACCGAGATCAGACATTTGCAGCGGACCGAAGTGCTGGAAGCCGAGGAATTCTTCAGTGCGGGCCAAAAGGGCTCTTCCGCCATGCCGCATAAGCGGAACCCGGTGCTGTCGGAAAACCTGACTGGCCTAGCGCGCGTGGTGCGGGGCTATGCGATGCCTGCGCTCGAAAACGTAGCGCTCTGGCATGAAAGGGATATCTCCCACTCGTCCGTCGAGCGGATGATCGGGCCCGACGCCACCGTGACCCTCGATTTCGCGCTGAACCGCCTGACCGGGGTCATCAAGAATCTCGTGATTTACCCTAAGCGCATGCAGGCCAATATGGATCGCCTCGGTGGCCTCATCCATTCCCAGCGCGTGTTGCTGGCGCTGACATCGGCCGGAGTTTCCCGCGAGGACGCCTATCGCCTCGTGCAACGGAACGCCATGAAGGTCTGGCAGGAGAACAAGGACTTCCTGGAGGAGCTGTTGGCTGACGAGGACGTCACCAAGGCGCTGTCGCCGGACGTCATCCGCGACCAATTTGATCTCGGCTATCACACCAAGCACGTGGACGACATCTTCGCCCGCGTGTTCGGAGATTGAGGCTGGCGCTTGCCAGCCTTCATTGGCCGTCGTAGCTGCTCCTCAGGCTGGCGCCCGCTGCCTCAATGTCGATATCCTCTATGGGGGCGTCGCCATCGCCGTATCCGTCGCTGCCGCGGAAGATATGCGGCATGTAGCGATAGCGGTTGCGCTCCTGCGCCAACAGGAAGTGGCGCTTGCGGTAGAAGCTCGGCGAGATCGCCGTGTAGGGCGGCATGTCGTCATACCAGTCCAATTTCGGATAGTGACCGGCACGATAGGGATAGGCTGGGTAGATCGGCCAGATCTCCGGCTCCAAGTACTCGCCTCTGGCCTCGCGCACCACAAGGCCCCTCTGGCTGGCGTAGCCGGCATATCCATCCCAGTTCACGGCGCACCATCCTGCCCGGCACCCCTTCACCCGGACCCGCGCGCCGGCGGACATGGTGAGAAGCCGCGCGTAGTTGGTTCCCGGCCCTTCCCGCAACGAGAGCGCAGACGCCGTTTCTGCCTCTCGCGCCGACGCCATATCCGTGGCGATCACCAGCGCAAAGGCAGCCAGCAGCACTCGGATCGATATTGCCATGACGGAGCCCCCAAGATCAGTTCTTGGAACGATTGTGGCACATGGACGGCGTAGCGTCAGCCTTGGAGTGAGCCTTGGGGACCATCTGTGGATGCCCTGATGCAGTCCTGCAACAGGGCAAAACGATTTGAATCGTTTGAAGGCGCTAGGAAGCAGGCCTAAGAGCCTGATTCAAACTCCGCCCGGGTCGCGGCGGCGGCGCTGGAGAGCCAGCCGGCATCGGTGCCGATGGCCAGGATGTCCCAGCCCTCCGCCACGCGTGGCTTGGCGAAGGCTACGTCGTTGGCGAAAATCAGAGTCATCACAGACTTCTCGCGGGCCTTCCTCAGAACGAGAGTCATGGCTTCCTGGACCTCAGGCGCCCAGATGTCGAGACGGCCGGTGAGCGCCACGGAGAGGTCGTTGGGCCCGAAGCAGACCATGTCCACGCCGTCGAGCGCCAGGATCTCGTCGAGCTGATCGAGCGCGCCCCGGGT
>DAOVDX010000089.1 GCA_030669345.1 Methyloceanibacter sp.
CATCGCGTCACTCGGTGCGCCGCTCGGATAGACCGGCTGTGGCTGTGATGCAGACGCCGGCTCGCCCATGGAAGGTTCGGACGGCGCGTCCGCTGCGATCATCGGCGGAACGACCATGGTGTCGGTCGAATCTTGGGTCGCCTCGCCCTTCGAATCCTTGGGTTGTTCGCAGGCTGCCAAGAGGCATGCCGCAGACAACACCGCAATGACTGGTAAATTTTTCATGCTCGCCCCCCGGATAATAAGTAAAATTCGTTCCCAGCGGCACGAACTTAGCCCCAATGCTCCCGATTTACTATGGGCATGCTGACAAATCGACCAGGGGTCGGATAGCCGAAAACGGCCCCTCACCGCGCCTTCACGCGCAGCAAAAGCAAGAGACCGCCCACCAGGAAGACGAGACTGGCCGAAATGCCGAGGCGCTGGCTATCACTCAGCGATGTGACCAGGCCAATGGCAAGCGGCGCGGCAAAGGCCGATATCTTGCCGGAGAAGGAAAAGAAGCCGAAGAATTCCGTGGTCTTGCCAGGCGGGCAGATGCGCGCCAGCAGCGTGCGGCTTGAGGCCTGGATGGGGCCAGCGGACAGTCCAATGAACATGGCGAACAAGAGATAGGCCTGCTCTCCAGGAGAAGAGAATATCCCGCTGTCTGGAAGTTTTGGCGCGACGGGGATGACGAACACCACCTCGTCGGCATCGATCGACAGAACGCCGATGGACGCGGCGATGAACACGAGCAGCGACCCGACAATCACCGCCTTGGAGCCGAGCCGGTCGTCGAGCAGCCCGCCAGACGCCGCACCGACTGTACCGGCGACGGTGAGTAAGATACCAAACAGCCCAAGCTCGGTGGCGCCCCAGCCAAATACGGATGCGGCATAGATGCCGCCAAAGGCGAACACGGCGCCGAGACCATCCGCATAGAGCATGCGCGCCAGGAGAAAGAGCGCGACGGTGCGATGGTGGCGCAGGAGATCCTTCATCGTGCTCGCGAGGCGGCCGAGACTCGCACGCACCGCGTTTTTAACCGGGGCTCTGTTGGGCTGGTCCGGCGTGAACAGAAACAGCGGCAGCACGAACACGAAATACCAGAGAGCCGAAAACGGACCGATGAGCCGGTCGCCTTCACGCGTCGCGGCATCGATTGGGATGAGTGGATCGAACCCAAGCAGCGTCTTGCCGCTCGTCGGATCGGCCACCAAAAGGCCCGCGACCAACACGAGACTAATCAGCCCGCCCACATAGTCCGCGGCCCAGCCGACGCCGGACAAGGTACCGAGCCGCTTATCGGAGACGAGCCCCGGCATCATGGAGTTGGTGAATACGGTAGCAAGCTCGACGGCGAGGGTTGCAACGCCAAAGGACACCAGCACGAAAGGCATGAGCCAAAGCTCGCCCGGAACCGCGAACCACAATCCGCAAAGGCCCACGATGAGGAGCGCGGAGAACCCAGCGATCCAAGGTTTTCGGGGCAGGCCTGCGTCGGCAATGGCGCCGAGCACTGGCGCCAGTAATGCGGCGATCAATTGCGCGCCGCCGGTCGCATAGGCCCAAAGCGTTTGGCCATAGGCCGGGTCGTGCATGAAGCCGTTCACGAAATAGGGCGCGAACAGGAAGGTGACGACGAGCGTGTAGAAGGGCTGCGCCGCCCAGTCGAACATCACCCAGCCGAAGATCCCGCGCCTGGTCGCGGGCGCAGTCACGGCATGTTCATCCGGGGTGACGGGCTGCATGGCCTAAGGTCTTTCTGCCCGCAATCGACGCCGCGCGCTTCGCCACTATGGCGATATTGGCTCGTTTGGGAACTAGCAACCGCGAACGAAAATGCGCGCCATGAGGGGGACCATGCGACGGCTTAGCATTCTTGCGATTTTGTTCAGTGCCGGGCTCGGCATCTCGGGCATCGCGCTCGCACGAGGCCCTGGCATGGCGGGCGGCGTCGCGTTCAAGTTCGGTCCCGACCTCGTCGCCAGCGACTGGCGGTATATGAGCTTCCCCCGGCGGCCCGGTGTCGCGTTCACGGCACACGGCGAGGATACCGTGATCGTGCAGACAAATGCCGGCGTCGGGGTGCTTTGGCATCCGGTGCCACGGAAAGTCTCGAAGGCCAGCAAAGCGCGGTGGCGGTGGCGCGTCACCAAAGGTGTCGGCCCGACGGATCTCACGAAGAAGGGCGGCGACGATCGTACCCTCGCCGTCTATTTCGCCTTCACCGATGAGAAAGTGGCCGTGAAAGACATCGATCTCATGGACCTGTTGCGGCACAAGCGCGGCGAAGTCCTGATGTATGTGTGGGGCAGCGGCGTGAAGCCAGGGACGATGCTGCCGCTACCGTATTTCGGCGGCCGTGGCCGCACCGTCGTAAAGCGCGCGGCGAACACGAAAAGCGGTGTGTGGTTCGACGAGAAGGTCGACATTCGCGGTGACTTTCGCCGTGCATTTGGACGCGCGCCAGGACGGCTCGTCGCCATCGCGGTTTCCAGCGACGCCGACGACACGGGCGGCCTGAATGTCGCCGCGGTGGCCGATCTCTGCGTTAAGTGATCCCGCTTCACGCCGGAACTGGTGGCGTCATGGCGCCCTTAAGATCGGGGATATAGAGCGTGCGCGAGGGGAAGGCGAACTCAATACTCTCTTCCTCGAAAATGCGGAAAATCGCGAAATTGATCCTCTGCTGCACGTCCATATAGACCGTGTAATCGGGGTTCAGCACCCAATAGACCAACTCGAATTCCAGAGCCGAGTCACCGAAGCTGCGGAAATGCGCGCGATCGAAGCGAGCCATTTTCTCGACGTCGACAATGTCTTTGACGAAACCCGGAATGCGCTCGAGCTTGCTTCGTGGTGTGTCGTAGGTCACGCCGAGCACGGTGACGACGCGGCGCTCGGTCATGCGCTTGTAGTTTTGAATCCGTGAGCTCACCAGATCGGAGTTCGAACAGGCGATTTGCTCACCGGTGAGGCTGCGGATGCGCGTGGTCTTGACGCCAATCCGCTCGACGGTGCCGCTCAGGTTGCCAGTCACGATAAAGTCGCCGACCTCAAAGGGCCGGTCGAGCACGATGGAGAGCGAGGAAAACAGATCGCCAAGCACGCTTTGGGCAGCAAGCGCCACGGCGATGCCACCAATGCCGAGACCGGCGACCAGCGCCGTGATGTCAAAGCCGAGATTTTCGAAAATCAGCAGAAACGCGACCAACCAGATCACGAGCCGCACCGCGGACTTGATCAAGGACAGCGCGTTGCGCATCGCCGTCTTGGCCGTCAGCGGCGACAACCGCCAAGCAATGAACGCGGAGGCAAGGCGGTCAGCCCAAAGCGCGCCCTGGATGAACAAGGCGATGACAAAGGCCGAATGGATCAGGCTTTGAATATTGGCCGGGAGATCAAGGAAGGTCGTCCCGGCGTAGATCGAGGCAATAATCAGGAAAAGCGTCCAGATTCTCGCCACGACCTCACGAAACACCGTCGGCCAATGGAACTCATCGTCCGGTTTCGAAGCCGGCAGACGATGGACCAGGACCCACCTCACCAAAAGCGAGGCGATAAACACCGCGACGGCAATAAGGGACGCCAGGGCCCAGTCCGACAGGCCGTTGCCATATAGCTCGCTAGCCAGCAGCTCTTCCATGATGGTTTCTTTTTGACGTCGCAGACGCCGCCTAACCTAGAGGCTTGCGCGGGCTGCGCCACCCTCTGGCGCGATTGGCCGCGCTTGAAACGCCCTCGATGTAGCGCTAGCGGCCGGGATCGCAACTCCTAAGTGTTGCGATAATGAAACAAGCGCAAAGATTCTTTGTCGATGGGAAGGCCGCGCCAGCCTGGATGTCTTCGCTCAAGAGGTCCTCTTCTCCCACTAAGGCCGCGCAGTTACGCGATTTTCTGTGGCAAACGACTGTCCACCGGAATTCCACAGGTCTGGCAGGACGTTAGGCAAGCAGAAGGCTTTACTGGCCAAAATTAGAGGCCTCTTTTAGTGTGATTCGTGAACCGCTTTGGGGGACTCACGGAGGCTCGCTAAGGGACCCATTTGGCTACGGGGAGCGAGTACGTTGAGCACACGCATGACAAGGGTCGAGGCGGCAATGGTCGCCAGGAAAACTCTCTCAACTCTTTCAATCTGCCTTGGCGTTGCGGCTTTGGCGGCGGCTATTGCCGTTGTGCCAACTGATGCCAAGAAGCGGAAGAAAACGGTCAAAGTCGAGAACGCACTCTCGAAGGCCGAAGCCCAGCAGCCGATGACGCTCATCGTCTCGCTCCGCAACCAGAAGGTCGACATCTACCGAGGCACGACGCTGATCACCAGCTCGAGCGTCTCAACCGGCAAGCGCGGCTACGCGACCAAGGCCGGCGTGTTCAGCATTCTGGAGAAGAGGCGGCGCCACTACTCAAACCTTTATCGCGGCGCGCCGATGCCATGGATGCAGCGTTTGACCTGGTCCGGCACGGCGCTTCATGCCGGTGTGGTCCCTGGTTACCCCGCGTCCCATGGCTGTATACGCCTGCCTTATTCTTTCGCGCCCAAGCTGTTCTCCATCACGGATGTGGGCGGCCAGGTCGTGGTGTCCCACGGCAGAGTGAAACCCAAGCTGATCGAGCACAGCGCGCTGTTCCAGCCGCTGCCGTTGCCCGCGCCGCCGACCCTGGCGAAGCAGGATGAGCAGTCCAAACCGATGCGCCGGTCGAGCAATGAGACCGCGCCCGTCTTTGGCTCTCATCTGCCTGTTGTGCTGGCCAAGGCCGAGACGGCAGCCATCGCCGCCACCCACGCGCCGGTCGCGCCGCAAAAGGCCGAGACACAAACGCATGGGGCGGTTGAGACCCCGGTTCAGCGTTCTGTCTCCGTCGTGCTCCTGGAAGACACCAGGGTCCATGCCATCGACCCCTATGCCAAGCCGTTCATGGGCAGCGGCTCTCATGGCATCGCTGCGAAGCCACCGGCAAACGCCGAGAAAAACCACGCCGCGGTCAGCACGTCCGACGACTTCATGAAGCATCACGACAAGCTTGCAGACACAGGCGAGCCAGCAACACCGGCACCCGAAATTGTTGCGCCGATGGCGAGCGCGCCAACGGAGATGGTTGAGCCGAAAGTCGAGCCGCAGGCCGAACCGCTCCTGTCGCTCTCCGCCACCACAGTCGAAGCCATGGAGCCCGCTCCGCCCGCACTGCCTGTGAAGCTGTCGGCCATCGCCATCAAGCTCGGCGCAGGTGCCGCTGCTGCTGCTATCGAGGCCGCCGAGCCGCGTTCGAGCGCGCCGTTGCGCATCCTGGTGACGCGCAGCACGAAGCGTGACCGGATGATTGGCGTCCAGTACATCCTGGCTTCCATGGGCTTTCTTGAGGTTCAGAACTTCGACGGCACGTTCGGCCGGCAGACGGCCCAGGCCATCAAGGCCTTCCAGAACGCCAACAACATGGCCCCGACCGGCGCCTTCACCGACGACGTGGTGAAGCGGATCTACGACGCCGCCGGCAAGGAAGAGCCCCCGACCGGCCATCTATTCGTGCGGCAAGAGTTCGACGCTGTGTTCGACACGCCGGTCCGCTTCCGCAACCCGGACGCCAAACTCGGCACGCATGTCTTCACGGTGATGAATTTCGGCCCAGACGATACCAAGGCCCAATGGATGGCCATCAGCCTGAAGGGCGACGACGACCCGTCAATCGTACTCGACCGGATCGTGATCCCCGACGATGTCCGCCAGAATATCTCGGAGCGCCTGACGCCCGGCTCTTCGTTTATCGTCGGCGACACGGCCATCAATTCAGCGACGCTGCCGAGAGGCGCGGACTTCTTAGTGTGGGACAACAGCCAGCCGCCTAAAATCCACCGGGCGAGTGTCACGAAGCCCCAGGCCCGGAAGAGACGCCGCGTCACCACGCAGCGCCGAGTCACCACTCAGCGCCGCGTCGCGCCGGCCCATACGCGCCGCTATGGTCAAAGGCCGGGCTGGTCCTTCTAGCGCTCGCTCGTCTTCTCTCAAGCGCCACTCTGCGAGGCCACGTTCGCCTGGACGGGATCACGTCCAGATGCTGCCGGGTGCGGTGTTGTTATCCGAAGGGCTTACGCCACCTAGCAATTCACGCGTACCGACGCCGAGGCCTCTCAAGCAGTTCAGGGTCGGGGCGACCGAAACGCCAGCGAGGGTGACCCGATCTGGGGTCACGAACAACACCGAGCCGGACCGCGCATCAGGCGCGCCAGGGATGTAGACCGTAATGAGCCCATTCTGGAGCTCCTCAATCCTGAGACCGATTTGCCAGGCATCATCAAGGCGCACGAGAATGACGGGGTGACCCTCTTCGTCTTCGACGCCGAGGATGCTCTCGCCCGTGCTCTTAAGCATTTCGTAGCCGGGAATTTTTGACAACACGGCCTCTTCCAAGCCGACCACGAATTTTTGGGCCAGCGCCGTACGGGCGAAGAGCCCGGCGAGAAAGCAGAACAGCACGATCACAATGATGGCCAGCAGCAGCGGCGTCCGCATCCCCGCGATCGACTCGACGGGAATATATTCCGCCAAGGGATCCATGAGCTTGTGCGTAAGGGCGAGCGCCTTGCCGAAGACGGCGACCACCACAATGATGGGCACCAGAAACAATAGGCCGCCGATCAGTGTCGTCCGTAAAAATGGAGAAATGGATTTCATGGCTCACGATTCCCTGTCGTGACGCGTCGCCGAACGGGCGCGCTGGCCGCCCCCAATTGAGTGGCCATCTGCAACATTAATTTGGCAGCGGTCTTTGCGCCAGCGAATGCGGCGCTGTCAGCTTCCGAGGGAAGCAGACAGGCGGCATTCGAGCCCGCAGGCACGATCGCCAAAATTGATGACAGAAATTGGAGCGGGCGATGGGATTCGAACCCACGACCCCAACCTTGGCAAGATCAGTCTTCATGTGCTTATTCTCCAATTTCTGCGGTCTTTCTGTTCAAAGGGGTGCGGAACGCAACGAAAACACTACCGGATTGCGCGGACATTCTGCGGACGAGCGCCGATAGCTTCGGCGGGCGTTGTCAGAGCAAAATTCTAAATACTTGGAGCGGCCATCGAACCGCTCAGATCGACCCGGAAAAATACAGGAAAATCAATGGCCACGAAATCCGGTTCTGACGTTGTGGCAAAGTAAACGAATTTACTCTGACAATGCCTTCTGCCGCCCTGGCCGAGTGGCGTCAGCTGGCCGCCTGAACGCCTCAGACCAGCACCCTTCGTCAGTTCCGCTCAGGTTCGTCTGACAATGCCGTCCCGTGGCACCGAGAAGTGAGGGGACACAGGCCGGGGAATTGAGTATGCTCGGCGATATGGTTGCGGTTCGTTCGCGACAGGCGGCCGGACTGGCGTCAGGCTACGGCGGCCCGCGGCGCCTCGAACCGGCAATTCGGGAGGAGCGAAAATCTCCGAACACATCCGAAACCCCATCGAGTGGGGATTTGATCAGATCTGGCTTGCGGCGCTGGCCGTGGGGTCGCTGGGTCGCTCGTTGCGCGGCAGCCAGGCCCGGGACGCCCCGCTGCCCACGGTTCGCCGGATCGGGGCCGCGGATCTCAAGGACGTCTTGGCCAGAGGTTTCAACGATTTAGGGACGTATCGGACCGACGTTATCTTCCTCTGCCTCATCTACCCGGTCGTCGGCATCGTGCTGGCGCGGCTGACCTTCGGCTATGACATGCTGCCGCTGCTATTTCCGCTCATGTCCGGCTTCGCGCTTGTCGGCCCGGTCGCCGCGGTGGGCCTCTATGAAATGAGCCGACGGCGCGAGCAGGGCGTTCGCATCACCTGGGTGGATGCGTTGGGCGTGATCCACTCGCCCGGATTCGGTGCGATCCTGATGCTGGGATTGGTACTGCTGGCGATCTTCCTGCTCTGGCTGGTTGCGGCCGTCGTTATATACGACCTGACCCTTGGCCCCGCATCGCCGGTCTCCATCGACGCGTTTGTCCGCGACGTGTTCACCACGAGCGCGGGCTGGGCGATGATCGTGGTGGGAGTGGGCGTTGGTTTCCTCTTCGCCTTACTGGTGCTGGCGATCAGCGTGGTGTCGGTTCCACTGTTGCTCGACCGGGACGTGGGGCTCTACACGGCGGTGCGGACGTCGATCCGCGCTGTGGCAGCGAACCCGGTTACGATGGCCCTTTGGGGACTGGTCATCGCGGGCAGCCTGGTAATCGGGTCGATACCCGCATTCATTGGTCTCATCATCGTCATGCCCGTGCTCGGGCACGCCACTTGGCACCTGTACCGCAAGGTAGTGGAGCCGAGCACGT
>DAOVDX010000003.1 GCA_030669345.1 Methyloceanibacter sp.
GGGCGTGCGTGGCATCAAGTTGAACAGCGACGATCAGGTGATTTCCATGACCATCCTCGGTCATGTGGAGGCCGACGCGCCCGAACGCGCCGCCTATGTGCGCCAAGCCAATCTCGTTCGCCGGGGAGGCGCCGACAGCGAACCGGAGGTCGAGCCGGAAGTTGAGGGTCAGGACACCGTGGCGCTCTCGACAGAACGTTATGCCGAGCTTGGAGCCCGAGAAGAGTTCGTGCTGACCATTTCCGAGAACGGTTACGGCAAGCGCTCGAGCGCTTATGAGTTCCGGGTGTCGGGTCGTGGCGGCAAGGGTATCATCGGCATGGTCGTCAATCAGCGGAACGGTAAGCTCGTGGCGTCGTTCCCGACCGAGGAAACCGACCAGCTCATGCTGGTTACCGACCGTGGCCAGCTCATCCGTATTCCCGTCGCGGGCATCAGCATTGTGGGCCGCTCGACACAAGGCGTGAAAGTGTTCGACACCGCAGACGACGAGCGCGTGGTCTCGGTGGAACATATTCCCGATGAGGGTGGTGACGACGAAGAGGGCGATGACGTCGAAGACGCCGAAGCCGGCGAGGATGACGTCCAAGACGGCGATCAAGGTGACGGCGATCAGGACGATGGGGATGCGCCTGAAGAGGCGTGATGCCTCCGGCGCCCCTGCGGTCCTACGCAATCTTAAAAATAGGCCGGGTTAGCGACTCAAACAGTCGAAAATGGCGACACTTCAGCCGTGCTCTGGCCATGCAGGGCCATGAGTGACCCTGCTGCCGGCGTCAGTTCGGCAAGGTCGGCGATCGCAGGGACCAAGGCCCGGTGCCGTTCGGGATGGCTGAGCAGGCCACTCGCCCTAAGGCGCGACATCGTTCTCGACAGCATATCGGCATTGAGACCGAGATAGTCGGCCATGTCGCTCCGGCCGAGCGGCACGTCGAAGATCAGGCCTCCGCATGAGGAGGGTGACCCGGTGCGCAAAGCGAGTTCCAGCAAAAAGGTCGCGACGCGTTGCTGGCAATCGAACCGGCCAACGGCCGCCATGTGAATGGCTTGGCGTGCGTTCTGCTTGGCCACGGCGTTTTGCATATAGTTCGTGACTTTCGGTTCGGCTGCGGCTAATTCGGCGAACGCGCTCCACCGGAAACGAAGCACTTCACCTGGCCGCACGACAGAAAGAGTGGCGCCGGCATCGACTGGTGCGAAGGCTGATCGGAACAGATCGCCGGGGTAGAGCAGGGTGATGACCTGGCGCAAGCCATGGGGCAACGTCACAGTCAACATGAGCGCGCCGGAGCGTACGACAAACACCGCTTCGCTATCGTCGAAGGCGAGAGCAATCGTTTGTCCACGTCGTGTTCGAACGGTTGCGCCATGCGCTGCTAGATCGGCCGGTATTGCAACGGTCCCAAACGGCCGCCTCTCCATCCGGATCGCGCTTGCCGGTGGGGTCGGATCTTGGGTCTTCAAGCTCGCTGTCATCACCATAGCGTGCTCCCCCGCACGAGGTTGTCGAAGCTTAAGCAGTTCTGCGAGGGGCCCTCTCGCGCTTTGATATTGATCAAATCGGTTAGGGAGTGCGACACCTAGTCCAAGTGGCGCGCCGCCCGCAACGGATTGGCCCCGTCAAAAGTCCGATATATGACCGCAAAAGCGGTGAATTGATACGTACACGGCAGATCGCAGCCAATTTGATCCAGATCAATGTTTTCGTTGCATGCCCGCAACAGTCGCAAATTGTTACGTACACAACTGATTTCGATCAGGAATTTCAGTCCATCGGCACTGGTACACTCGCCCAGATCGTCTCAGGTTTAAGACAGCAAAGCCTGTCTCATATTTTAGGGAACAAGAACGAGGTCGATTGTCGCGGCCGCTGGGGGACTTCAAAATGAAAAGGGTAGCAACAGGGTTGGTCGCGGGCGCGTTTTTAGCGGCTTGCATCATGGGCGGGACATCGTCCGCTTCAGCTGGAAACGAGCACGGGGATTTTATGATCCGTGCTCTGGTGACAGGCGTGCAGCCTGAGACAGACGCCACGGTGACCGCGGGCGGCGCGCGCATTCCCGGTGCCAATGCCGATGTCAGCAACGAAATTATCCCGGCGACGACACTCACATATTTCTTCACCGATAATCTGGCGGTCGAGCTGTTCTGCTGCTTCGCGAAACTTGATATTGACGGCAAGGGCAGCATTGTGGGTCTTGGCCAGATCGCCGACACCTGGATCTTCCCGCCCGCGCTGACGGCCCAATATCACTTCACCGGGATGGGCGCTTGGAAGCCCTATGTGGGTGTGGGTCTTCAATACATCGCCTTCTTCGATGAAGGCACTGGGCGGAACGCGCTTGGCGCCACGAGCGTCGGCATTGACGATGCCTTGGGCCTCACGCTCCAGGCGGGTCTCGACGTCGATATCGGCAATAACTGGTATCTCAACGGCGACGTGAAGAAGACTTTTATGGATACGAAGATCCGTTGGAACGGTACTGGCGTCCGCGCCAAAGCCGACCTGGATCCTTGGATTTTCTCAGCCGGGCTCGGCTATCGCTTCAATCTTAGCGACGTGTTTGGTCATAGCGCGCAGACCGCCTCAGTACCCATAAAGTAAAGAAGAGAGTTGGGGTGGGAAGGGTCCGGCCCTGCCGGGCCCATTTTTTGTCTCGAGTTGCCCAGACAGCCAGCCTTTCTAGGAGCGATGCGGTCTTGCCGATTAAGGTGCCGCACGGCTAGAAGGGGCTGAAGATGCGCGGGCGCGCTTATCCATCGTGGATGACGGGCCGACTGGCGCATGGGAGTGTAGGCGCCATGCGCGTTGGTCTTTATTCCGGCAGTTTCGATCCCGTCACGTTCGGGCATGTGGATATCGTGCGCCGGGCCGCGCATCTCGTCGACCGGCTGGTGATCGCCATCGGCACCCATCACGACAAGCATCCGCTGTTTTCCGCCGAAGAACGGGTGAAGCTGGCTAATGAAGTGCTTCAGCCAATCGCCAAGGAAACGGGGATGTCCCTTGAAGTGGGCACCTATGACAGCCTGACCGTCGACGCGGCCAAGGCAGCGAAGGCCACGGTCGTCATCAGGGGCCTGCGCGATGCCGGCGATTTCGACTACGAGATGCAGATGGCTGGCATGAACGCGGCTCTTGCGCCTGAGATCGAGACAGTGTTTTTGGCTTCGTCGCCCGGCACCCGCCATATCGCGGCGAGCCTTGTCCGTCAGATTGCCGCAATGGGTGGCGATGTATCGACCTTCGTGCCGCCCTTCGTTGCGGCAGCCCTCAAGCAGAAATTCACCCCCTAAATCCGTGTTCAAAACTCGTGAGGAGACCCCATGAAGATCAGGGCCATCGTCCTATTCAGTGCAGCGCTGCTTTTCGGCGCTTTGAGCGTTTTCGGTACGGCGCAGGCCGGAAATCTTGGCGATCCGTCATCGCTCAAAGAGAAGGCGCCTGCCGTCTATAAGGCCAAGTTCGACACCAGCAAGGGCACGTTCGTCATTGAGGTGCATCGTGCCTGGGCACCCAACGGCGCCGACCGTTTCTACAATCTGGTCAAGAGTGGCTTCTATAACGACGCGCGCTTCTTCCGGGTTCTCGACGGCTTCATGGTGCAGTTTGGCATTAGCGGCAATCCGGATGTCTCTGCCGTGTGGCGCGATGCGCGCATCCCCGACGATGGCGTGAATGAGAGCAATCAGCGTGGATATGTGACTTTCGCCACTGGCGGGCCCAACACGCGGACCACGCAAGTCTTCATCAATTTCGGTAACAACCATGGCTTGGACGGCCAGGGCTTCTCGCCGTTCGGCAAGGTCGTGTCGGGCATGAAAGTCGTTGATGCCCTCTACAGCGGCTATGGCGAGGGCGCGCCGAGTGGCCGAGGGCCTGACCAGGGGCAAGTCCAGGCGAAAGGCAACACCTATCTCAACGCCAAGTTCCCCAAGCTCGATTACATCAAGAAAGCCACGATCGAGCAGTAGCACCCGACAACATTAGACAGCACATAAGGAGGCCCCAAATGGCGGCAACCCCAGAAGACACGCTCATCCTCGAGACGAGCAAGGGCAATGTAGTGATTGAATTGCTTCCCGACCTCGCGCCCAATCACGTGGCCCGTATCAAAGAGCTAGCCCGCCAGGGCTTTTACGACGGCGTTCCGTTTCATCGCGTGATCGACGGCTTCATGGCGCAGACCGGCGATCCGACCGGCACTGGCACGGGCGGCTCCGGTCAGAAGCTCGGCGCCGAGTTTAACGCCGAGCCGCATGTCAGAGGCATTTGCTCCATGGCCCGGGCGCAGTCTCCGGACTCCGCCGACAGCCAGTTTTTCATCGTGTTCGACGATGCGGGTTTCCTCGATCGCAAATACACGGTCTGGGGCCGCGTGATCGAAGGCATGGACAATGTCGATAAGATCAACAAGGGCGAGCCGCCGGCGAGCCCGGACACGATCGTTTCAGCCAAGATCGCCGCTGACGCATAGGGCTTAAGAGGCTCAGAGAAGGGGGCACGCCATGTCGGTGCAGGCCGGTCTATTCACGCTTGTTGCGCTCATCGCCGGTGGCATGATTGCTTTGCAGGCCCCCATCAATGCCGAGGCTGCAGGCCGGCTCGGCAATCCTCTTGCCGCCGCGACCATGTCGTTCTGCGTTGGCACCATTGCGCTCGTGGCGTTGATGGCGCTCTTCGCGCGGCACAACACGGATCTCGGCGCGCTGAAATCGATGCCCCTCTATATGCTTCTCGGGGGCGGGCTGCTCGGCGTGATCTATGTGACCGTCAATCTGATGCTGGTCCGCCATATCGGCATCGCCGCGGTCATGGCGCTCGGCATCGCCGGCCAACTCTTCGCCGCGCTGTTCATCGACCGCTGGGGCATGTTCGACATGGTGGAGCGCGAATTGAACGCCGGCCGTGTCGGCGGCGCCGTGCTGGTGTTGGTTGGCGCCCTTATGGTGCGGCTCTTCTAGTTTTGCGTACCGACCTTTTCGATTTCCATCTCCCCGAAGCGCTCATTGCGTTGCGCCCAGCGAACCCGCGCGATGCAGCGCGGCTTCTCGTGGTGGCCGGTGATGGGCGCGACGCACTTGCCGATAAGGTGATGACGGACTTGCCCGCGCTGTTGCAGCCGGGAGATGCGCTGGTGCTCAACGATACGCGCGTGATCCCCGCCGCCCTGAAAGGCACCCGCACACGGGGCGAGGTTTCGGCTCAGGTGTCGGTGACGCTGGCCGAACGGCTCGACGACGCGCGCTGGCAAGTCTTGGCGCGTCCGGCCAAGCGCCTTGATGTGGGTGACCGCATTAAGTTTGGTGAAAGCGGCAATGTTTGTGGGCTCGGTGCACTGGACGCGACCGTCGAGGCCAAGGGCACGGAAGGCCAAGTGATGCTCGCGTTCGATCTCAGCGGTGCGGCACTGCACGACTCCGTCGAGGCATTCGGTGCCATGCCGTTGCCGCCTTACATCGCGGCGCGGCGTCCCGCCGACCAACAGGATCGCAGCGACTACCAGACCATGTTCGCGCGTGAGGAGGGGGCCGTGGCGGCGCCGACCGCGGGTCTGCATTTCACCGATGCGCTGATGCAGGCCTTGGATGCGCGGGGCGTGTCACGTCATTTCGTGACGCTGCATGTGGGGCCCGGAACGTTTCTGCCCGTACGGGTCGATCAAACGGAAGGCCATAAGATGCACGCCGAATATGGTGTGATCAGTGCAGAGGTTGCGGAGGCTTTGAACGCGGTGAAGGCGAAGGGGGGACGCATCGTCGCCGTTGGGACCACCTCGCTTCGGCTGTTGGAAAGTGCGGCGGGCGAAGATGGAACGCTAAAACCTTTTTTGGGCGAAACGGACATCTTCATCACGCCAGGCTATCGCTTCCGTTTTATCGATCAGCTGTTGACCAATTTCCATCTGCCGCGCTCTACCCTGTTCATGCTTGTCGCTGCCTTCTCAGGACTGGAAACCATGAAGCGTGCTTATGCCCATGCCGTCGAGGAGCATTACCGGTTCTACTCCTATGGCGACGCATGCTTGCTGAGCCCGCCAGAACGCGCATGACCGACCTGTTCTCATTCGGGCTCAAGGCGCAAGACGGCGGTGCCCGGACGGGCGTGATCTCGACGCCGCGCGGTGAAATTCGCACGCCCGCCTTCATGCCGGTGAGCACGGGCGCCACGGTGAAGGCAATGTTCCCGGAGGATGTTGCGGCAGCCGGCGCGGATATCCTTCTCGGCAACACTTATCATTTGATGCTCCGCCCCGGTGCCGAGCGCGTCGCCAAGCTCGGCGGCTTGTACAAATTCATGCATTGGGAGCGGCCCATCCTCACCGATAGCGGTGGCTATCAAGTCATGTCGTTGTCCAAGCTTCGTCGCATCACCGAGGAAGGCGTCACTTTCCAGTCTCATATCGACGGCGCCAAAATCAAACTGACGCCAGAGCGGGCCATCGAAATTCAATGTCTGCTCGGTTCCGACATTCAGATGGTTCTCGATGAATGCACGCCGTTCCCGGCGACGCGCGAGGAGGCGAAATCCTCGCTCGATCTGTCCATGCGTTGGGCCGAACGGTCCAAGGCCGCGTTCACTGACATGAGCGCACCGGGCCAAGCACTGTTTGGCATCGTCCAGGGCAGTATCTATCCTGATCTGCGCGAGATGAGCGCAAGCGGGCTCACCGATATAGGCTTTCCTGGTTATGCGGTCGGCGGGCTGGCGGTGGGTGAGGGACAAGAGGCGATGTTCGAAATGGTCGAACTGACCACCGCGTTTCTCCCCGAAGACCGGCCGCGCTATCTGATGGGCGTGGGCACGCCGCAAGATATGCTGGGCGCCATCGCTCGCGGCATCGACATGTTCGACTGCGTGATGCCGACCCGTTCTGGCCGCCACTGCCAAGCCTTCACCTGGGGCGGCAAGTTGAACATGCGCAACGCGCGCTTCGCCGAAGACATGAGCCCGCTCGACGCGGAGAGCCAATGCCCCGCTGCCCAGTATGAGCGCGCCTATTTGCATCATCTGGTGAAGTCAGGCGAGGCGCTTGGGTCGATGCTGCTCACCTACGCCAATGTGCAGTTCTATCAAGAACTCATGGGCCGCGCCCGCGAGGCCATCGCGCAAGGCAATTTTGCCGGCTTCGCCGAGGATGTGTGCCGTCGCTATGATACGAGCGGCGATAGCGAAGACTAAACTGGGTCCACGTCGGACGCGGGTCCACCTTTAGCCCCGCCCAGGCTCTTCCGCTCCCGCGCCAGCAGATAGAGACCCGCCACGATCACGATGGCGCCGCCGCCCAATGTCCAGGTTGTGGGGATGTCGCCGAACACCCAATAGCCGGCGAACGACATCCAGATCAGGCCGAGATACATGTAAGGCGCGAGCACAGGGGCAGGCGCGGCACGGTGGGCGAGGATCAACAGCCAGTGTCCGAGCCCACCCCAGAAGCCGAGCCCCGCGAACAGGATCCACAGCCACCACTCTTGCGGCCACTGCCAGGCCGCTAAGCCAAACGGCGTCATCACCAGCAGGCCGACGAGTGGCGTATAGGTCTGCGTCACCGCCGGTGGATCGAAGGCCGCGAGATAGCGCGTAGAAATATTGTAGAGCGCGAAGCCGAGCGTCGCGCCGAGTACGAGCAGCATGGCCCAATGAAATGAGCCGACGCCGGGATGCATGACCACCAGGACGCCAAGGAAGCCCGCGCCGATCGCCAGCACGCGATGCCAACCAACCCACTCCCCAAGAATTGGCCCGGCCAATGCCGCGACGATCATCGGTGTGAGAAAGAAGATCGTGACGTTTTGATCGAGTTACAGATATTTCAGCGCGATGAAGTTCAACACCGTGGTCACAATCATGAAGCAGGAGCGGACCACCTGGATCAGTGGCTTGGCCGAGCGCAGTGACGGCCGGAACGCGAATGGCCACAGCGCCACGGCGCTGAACACCACATGCGTGGCGAAACGGAGCCACGTCACTTGCGCCACGGGGACGTTTGTCTCGTCCACCAGATATTTTGCCGTGGCGTCGAGCGCGGCGAAGCAGACCGATGCCAGAACCATCAGGCCAATTGCAATCAGCCTTTTGCGAGCATCGGAAGCTTCAGCGGTGGCGGGCTCAACTGTCATTCGCTTATGTGCACCAATCTTTGCCTCGGCGCCATCCGTCGATAAAAGGAAGGGGCGAGTTTTATGTGGAGGACAGCGTGGCTGACATTCGCGCCATTTGCGCCATAGGCCTGAGCGGCCAATTGGGACTGAACGGCCGTCTTCCCTGGGAGGGGAACAAGGACCGAGAGTTTGTCGCCGACGTCGCGCGATTCTTCGACGTGACGCGCGGTCACGTGATTATCGCGGGCCCGACCACCACCGCATCCTTCCCGGCATTCGCCCTGAAGGATCGCACCGTCTGCGAGATACGCTCCGACGACGCCCCAGAAGAGGTGCTGGCCCGGTTTCCCGACCGCGTGGTCTATGTGGGTGGTGGCCCGCCAGTCTGGGACGTCTACGCGCCCTATATCCGCCATTGGGACATCAACAGGCTGCCTTATGACGGGGAGGCCGATCGCTGGTTCAATCCGGCCTGGCTGGTGGCATCGCTCAATGGTGAGTGACGCAACGATATCGCCGTATTCCTCGGCTATTGAGCCAGCGAATAGATGGTTCTCTGGTGCACAGTGAGGGCCAGCATTCGCCAATGCGCGACCGGGGTCGGGCACCGTCCGGCGCAGCCGTGAAACCCAAATTTTTGACCGATCTGTTGGAATGCCCCACGCGGACGACCCGCAAGGAGATCGCTATCGCCGCCGCAGAACCAGAATTCTCGTCCGAACAAGTCGGATTGCGATTCGCGATTGGCACGATCCTGCTGGTCGGTGCCTATGCGGCTTGGCCGATGATTCCGTTTGTTTTGGCGGCTAATATCGATCCTGGCGTCAAAGCTTGGCTCTCGGGCCTACTTGGGGCGACGCCCTTCCTGTCCAAGTTCGTGGCGATCCTGATCATGGGCCGCCCCGCATACCATTTCCTCAAGCGCACGGTCTACGACCGCATTCGCCGAAGGTTTTAACGCGAAAACGCCTGAGCCAATCAGACGGTGATTTTGCGTGCGCGGAGCAGGGTCCGCTCACGCTATAATTGCGCGTGGCCCCGTAAATCCTTCAAATAAATGCAAATAACCCCGGCCGAGTAAACTCGACCGGGGCTGGCATTTGCCGGAGAGATAGATCCCAAAGGGCCATCTCGTAGTCAATTAGCCGAGTTTCAGCGGCTCCATGACAGTGACCTGCTCGTGGTGGCCGAAGCAGCCGCCGAGACCGATGGTCGCCGAAACAATAATGGCAAGTGCAATAAACAGACGCATGGTTGAGTCCCCCGTTTCTTTCTGTCGAATCTGTCCCTGACTATATCCACTTCGTCGGAAAAAGCTGTGACGTTTGGGCCACAGCTATGACCTAAAAAGGCACAAGGCTCAGATTTTGCCGACTTCCTGCAAAGTTAGTTTTTTGGCTTCAGGTCCGTCTGCGAGGCTACCGTATCGCACCGCAACGGTCGCCTCAAAGACCCTAAGGCCTTGATTAATATGGTGAGCCCGCCGGGACTCGAACCCGGGACCCTCTGATTAAAAGTCAGATGCTCTACCGACTGAGCTACAGGCTCTCCACGGCGTCCATATGGGCCGCTAACTTCGGCAGGTCAACAAAACTTGGGGCCGGTGAGCCCGGGCCCATTGCCGCGCCTTCGCTTTCCCGGGGGGATGGCCCAGAAATAGGCCGTCGCGCTTCGGTGTCGCTTTCAGTATTGTCGCGCCCGATCCAAGGAATGGGGCGGGGGAAGCGATGGCCGATAAAACGAGAAAGGGAGGATTCGCGCGCTATTGGCCGCGATTCTTGCTGATCATCCCATTTCTGCTTGTGGTCTGGGTGCCGTTCTATAATCGAGTAGAGCCGACCCTGGCCGATATCCCCTTCTTCTATTGGTACCAGCTGGCCGCGATTCTCATCGGCGCGGCCGTTGCGATCATCGTCTATCGGCTGGAAATGAGAATCGAGGGGGCGAATTCTGAGGACCCCACCGACGCCGATAGCTCTGGGACGCCGGGGGATATCCTTTGAATTTCAACCCCGTCGCCGCCAGCGTCTTCGTGGCGTTGTTTCTGTTGGTCACTGGACTCGGCTTTGCCGCTGCTCGCTGGCGCAAAGCGGATCTTAACAAGCTCGATGAGTGGGGCTTGGGCGGCCGCCGGTTCGGCACGGTGGTTACGTGGTTCCTGCTCGGTGGGGATCTCTATACGGCCTACACGTTCATCGCCGTGCCGGCGCTGGTCTATGGCGCCGGCGCCGTGGGCTTCTTCGCCGTGCCCTATACGGTGATGATTTTTCCGATTCTCTACCTGATTTTCCCGAAATTTTGGGCCATCGCCAAGGAACGCGGTCACATCACTGCCGCCGATTATGTGCGCGATCGCTTCGATAGCCGTCTTTTGGCGCTTGCCGTGGCTGTCACCGGCATCGTGGCGACCATGCCTTACATCGCCCTTCAGCTCGTCGGCATGGAAGTGGTGATTGGCGCATTGGGGTTTCCGTCCGGCGACATTATCGGCCATTTGCCGCTCATCATCGCGTTCGTCATCCTCGCTGCCTTCACCTATACGAGCGGCTTGCGGGCACCGGCGCTCATTGCCGTGGTCAAGGACATCCTGATCTTCGTGACGATCTTCGCGGCAATCGTCATTATTCCGGTGAAACTCGGTGGCTATGGCGCCATATTCGCCGCGGTACCCCCCGAAAAACTGACATTGAAACCGCCGTCTGGCGACACGCTGGGGAGCTATAGCGCCTACGCCACGTTGGCTTTGGGGTCGGCGCTGGCACTGTTTCTCTATCCTCACGCCATGACGGGCATCATGAGCGCCTCGAGTGGCAAGGTGATCCGGCGGAACGCCGCGGCGCTGTCGGCCTATTCCTTCGTGCTCGGTCTCATTGCGCTGCTGGGTTACATGGCCATCGCCGCCGGTGTTGAAAACAACCCGGCTTATGAGGCGGGATTCGTCCAATATGGCGCGACTTTCGCCGTACCGGCCCTGTTCCTCGACTCATTTCAATCGTGGTTTGTGGGCGTGGCCTTCGCTGCCATTGCTATTGGAGCGCTCGTTCCAGCCGCGATCATGTCCATCGCCTGCGCCAACCTCTTCACCCGCAATCTCTACAAGGAGTATATGCAGCCGGACTGTACCGATGCCGATGAGGCGCGTGTGGCCAAGATCGTCTCGCTGGTCGTGAAGGTCGGCGCCGTGGTGTTCGTTCTGGCGATCCCCAAAGCCTATGCCATTCAGCTTCAGCTGCTTGGCGGCATTTGGATTATCCAGCTTCTGCCGCCGATCATCCTTGGCCTGTTCACGCGGAGTTTCAACGCTCGAGCATTGCTGTTGGGCTGGGTGGCGGGCATGGCGATCGGCACCTATATGGCCGCCTCGCAGGGGTTCATCTCATCGATCTACCCGTTCGAGATCTTCGGCCTATCAATCCCCGGCTATGCCGCTCTATATTCCGTCGTGGTGAATTTCCTCGTGGCCGCAGCGCTGAGCCCGGTCTTCAATCGACCGTCGGAGCGGGGGCGGGCGTCCTCCGCCCAGTGAGGCAGAACCTGTATTATTGAGGCTTGATGACCTCGACCGCTCCCTGATTCGCCGGTAGATTGTTCAAACCGCGCCGATTCCATGAGAGGGAGGGACTCCATGGCAATGCACAATCCGGGCAGCCGGACATTTCTGGCCATCGTCATAGCTGGCATCGTGGTTGGGTTCGTGATCGCTGCGTATTTCATGCATGGAGGCGATAGCGAGACGAAAGCCAAGATGGATGCGCCTGTTGCCAAGCAACCTGCCGCCGAAAAAGCAACAGATGACGTGACGCCGCCGGACGAAATGTCGGACGACATGACGCCACCCGACGAGATGTCGGAAGATGAGGCCATGGCTGATGACGGTTTTACGCCGCCAGACGAAATGCCTGAAGAGGCCATGTCCGATGAAGCACCCGACGCGATGACGCCTGCGGAGAACCCAGAAGAAGCCGTAGCCGAGGATCCGCCCCCAGCGAATCCATAGGCGGTTTCACCAAGGGCGAACTTTGGTGACGCGGTGCGGTCTCGAATTTGTGGGGCGGTATGCAAAAGAAGAGCCCCGGCGCGGGGAGTGCCAGGGCTCGTACGCTTTACACAGAACGCTTTAACAACCCAGACCGAACAAAACTGGGTTTGAGCACCATGCCACTACCCCATTGCAGTCCGATGACAGTTCCTTGTCAGTATTCTGAATAGCAACAAGAAGTTGCGGGCCTGGTCTCATCCTCGGCGGGGAGGGCGTTCAACAAGTGTTTTGACGCGCGCGGCTGCGCTTGCCCATAGCCTTGTGTGGCGCTGTCCCCCATGCACAATGTTCGCAAGTTTCGGCATGCAGCACGAATTCTCGGCGGGGTCCTAATAGATGCGGTGGCGCGGTCAAAAACAAAGCCAGAATGTTGAGGACCGGCGCGGTCAACGCCGCGGTTTTGGTTTTCCATTTCCCGGGCATGGTGAGCGCGGCGGTGGCTTCCGCTTTCCGAGCAGGGGCGGCCCCCCGCGTCGTGGCGGCGGTATCGGCATCGTCGGCGTGCTCGTCATTGTGGGCCTTATGCTGTTCTTCGGCATCGACCCCTCGGTGCTCATGCAGGGCGGTGGATCGGGTGGGGGCGCTGGTTTCCCCGACATCACCATGCCCCAACAGAGGCCCGATGCGACGCGCGTTCCGCAAAGACGCGGACAGGCGAGCGACATTCAGCGGCCAAAGACCGGCGCCGACGACGATCTCAAAGGCTTCGTGGCCGTGGTGCTCGCCACCACCGAGGACAGCTGGGAACATATTTTCAAAGGCCTTGGTCAGCGCTACCGCGATCCAAAGCTGGTGTTGTTCACGGGCTCGGTGCGGTCTGCTTGCGGAACCGGCATGTCCGCCATGGGGCCGTTTTACTGTCCTAGCGATGAGAAGGTTTATATCGATCTCGCCTTCTATCGTGAGTTGAAGAACCGCTTTCGCGCGCCAGGGGACTTCGCCCAGGCCTATGTCATTGCCCACGAGGTCGGTCATCACGTGCAGAATCTGCTCGGCATTGCCGACAAGGTCGACAGCGCGCGCCGCCGAATGGGCAAGACCGAGAGCAATGCGTTGCAAGTCCGTATGGAGCTGCAGGCTGATTGCTTCGCAGGAATCTGGGCCAACCAGATGCAAGCGGACAAGGGGCTCATCGAAAGCGGCGACATTGACGAAGCGATCCGCGCGGCCGGTGCGATCGGCGACGACCGCATCCAAAAGCGGACACAAGGCTATGTGGTGCCGGATTCATTTACCCACGGTTCGTCGGCTCAACGTGTCCGTTGGTTCCGCCGTGGCTATGAAAATGGGAACCTGAAGCTCTGCGACACGTTCAACGTAGATAATCTGTGATAGCGTGACAATTATCTGTGGACGGACGGTCAACCTGCGCGCGTATGGCGTTGATGGACCTAGGGAAAGGCGTAAGCTGGCGCGCCTGACGGAATCTGGCTAGCGGCGGGGTTCTACCACGTGGGGTCTATGAGAGGCTTTGTAGCGAGCCTGAGCTTTGTGCTGCTCGCATGTGGCGCTGACATTGCTGTCGGTGCCGATGACGCCGCAAATGATGACGTCATCACCCTCGGCGCTGCCGTCTCGCTCACCGGAAAATACGCGCTGAACGGCGCCAACACCAAGAATGGCTACGATCTCGCGGTCCAGCAGATTAACAACAAGGGCGGTGTCAAAATTGGCGGCAAATCCTACGTGTTCGAGGTGCGCTACTACGACGATGAATCGACGCCGGCGCGCGGCACGGAACTGGTGGAGCGGCTGATCCAGCAAGACGGCGTCAAGTATATCCTCGGGCCCTATAGCTCGGGCCTGACCAAGGCAATTCTGCCGATCATTGAGCGGTATAAGGTGCCCATGGTCGAAGCCAATGGCGCGGCGCGCGAGCTGTTCACCAAGGGCTATCGTTACATTTTCGCCGTGTTGTCGACGTCCGACCAATATCTGACGCCAGCCATCAACCTGGCAGTGCAGAATGCGGAAAAACTCGGCAAGAAACCGTCCGAATTGACGGTGGCAATCGCCACCGAAAATGACCCGTTCGCACAAGATGTCCGTGCTGGCGTTCTGGCCGACTTGCAGCGGTTTGGCATGAATTGCTCGATTGACGACCAGCTACCGCCTGAGCTCAACGACATGACGGTGACCTTGGCCAAGATGAAGGCGCTTCAGCCCGACGTGCTTGTCGTTTCCGGCCATGAGAAGGGCGCGCTCACCGCGGTTACGCAGATCGAGGCCTTGCGCGTCAACGTGCCGGTCGTGGCGCTCACCCATTGCGACTCCGCGCAACTTGCCAAGAAGCTGAAGAAGGCGTCCCAGCATGTCTTCTGTGCCCAACAATGGCACCGATCGCTGGGCCATAAGGGCGCGCTATTCGGCTCGGCGGCGGATTTTGCCAAGCGTTTCGAGGCGGCCTATGGCTACGAGGCGCCTTATCAGGCGGCGCAGTCGGCAGCCGCCGTTTACGTATTTGCCGACGCCTTTTCACGCGCCGAGAGCCTTGACTCGGAAGCGGTTCGCGACGCCATCTCGGCCACCAATTTGAAGACCTTCTACGGGCCAATCAAGTTTGACCAAACGGGCAAAAACATCGCCAAGCCCATGGTGTTGACCCAAATTATCGACGGCGAGTATGTGGTCGTGGCGCCAAAAAAATGGGCGACGGCCGAGCCGGTGATTCCCCGCCCAAAATATTGAGCCGTCGACAGCGGCGTGCTGGCTTTGTAAGCAGCTTGCGGACCGTATCGCGAAGGTCCGCCATGGGTGCGGGGGCATGACCAGCAATCTTCTCATTCTTTACGAAGCGCCGGCGCTTGGTCTGCAGCTTGCCATTGACGGCATTCTGATTGGCGCCGTGTTCGCGCTCGCCGCCTATGGCATGGCGCTGGTCTGGGGTGTCACCAACATCATCAATGTCGCTCAAGGTGAGTTCGTCATGCTTGGCGGGCTCATCTCCATTCTTGGAGCAGAGCATGGTCTGCCCCTGTGGCTCACGGTGCCGCTCGCCGCTGCGGCGCTCTACGCACTTGGTTGGTTGTTGTTCTACACGGTGATCGTGCATCTGCTCGGCCGGGACATGTTCAACTCGGTGCTCGCGACCTTCGGCATCGCCATCGTCATGCAGCAGGTCATGGCGCATGTCTTTGGCGCCGCCGACCGTATCGCCGCGAGCAGTCTCGGCAGCTGGTTCTTTCTCGACAACTTCGTGGTCATCAGCAAGATGAAGGTGGTGGTGTTCGCCGCCTGTATTGGGCTCGGGCTTACACTGGCGTGGTTTCTGTCGCGCTCGCGAAAGGGCCAGGCCATTCGCGCCGTGGCACAGAAGCCTGAAGCCGCCAGCATACTCGGCATTGAGACTCGTAAAGTCTATTGCCTGACATATTCTCTGAACGCCGCGATTTGCGGTGCTGCGGGTGCGCTTGCCGCCACCGCCTACACGATCCAGCCTTATGGCGGGCTGTCCTATACCGTCCGGTCCTTCATGATCGTTGTGGTGGCGGGGCTCGGCAATCTCGGCGGCGTTATTTGGGCGGCGCTCGGGCTTGGCGTGGCGGAGAACTTCGCCGGATTCATCCTCGGCACCCAATATCAGATCGCCTTTGTCTTCGGGCTGTTGGTCGCCGTGCTGGTGTTTCGCAATTGGCGCTTGCGCCGCCAACGTAAGCATCTCGAGTAGGGACCATGGCGGAATATCGCGCACTTACCCCAAAACGGCTCTTGTTGATCGCGAGCCTTCTCGCGGTTGGTGTTGCCGCACCTTTGGTGTTGCCCGCCTATCAATTGCAGCTCACCGAGCTTTTGCTGTTCATCGTATTCGCGCTCGCCTGGGATCTGGTCGGCGGACAGATGGGCTACAACTCATTCGGCAACGTGTTGTTTGTCGGCCTCGGCATGTATGGCGCGGCCATCGTCCAGGTCGGGTTGTTCTACGATGTGGGTCTCTATAACGCGGCGCGGGGCGGGGGTACGCAGTTCGTATTTGACGTGCCCCAATTCATCACTGGGCTGGCGCTTGGCATTCCTGCCGCGGCGCTCATAAGCGCCTTTGCCGCCTGGCTGTTGGGCTCGCTCGTGCTCACCATGCGCGGGCATTATTTCGCCATCTGCACGCTGGGGCTCGGCATCGCCGCGGGTCAGATCGCAGCTGGTATTCCATGGATCGGCGCGGGCTCGGGCATGCTGACACCCAACCCGCCAGAAGCGCTCGGCGACGTAGCGCTTCTGCTCTATTACCTGGCGTTGGGCCTTGCTATTACCTGCGCCCTAACTTTCGCCTGGCTATTGTCCACGCGCTTCGGCTTGGCGCTGAACGCCATCCGGGATGATGAGGACAAGGCGGAAGCGATGGGGCTCAAGACCCACGCCGCCAAGGTGACGGCCTGGGTCATCGCGGCAGGCTTTCTCGGCGCTGCCGGAGCGCTTTACGGCAATGTGGTCCGCTTCATCGATCCCGTTCAGACGGCCTTCGCCGGCGCCACCATCGGAGTGTGGATGATCCTGATGGCGTTGCTTGGGGGCAAGGGTACATTGGCTGGCCCCATCGTCGGCGCCATCGTGTTCCAGATCATGAAGGAACTGTTCTGGACCTATCTCTTGGGTTGGCAGCGGGTCGCGCTCGGGCTTCTGATCATCGCCGTGGCCGTGTTCTTCCCGGCAGGCATTGTCGGTTTCATTCGCGAGCGCGGGAGCGCAAAGGCGAAGGAGCAGAACCAATGACGGCGATGCTTCAGGTCACCGATGTCACGAAGGCCTTTGGCGGTGTTGTCGCCAATGACGCCGTCAGCATCTCCGTGCCGCAAGGCGCCATTGTCGGGCTGATCGGGCCGAATGGTTCGGGCAAGACGACATTGTTCAATGCCATCACCGGGGCACAGGCCATCGATGCGGGTTCCATCCGTTTCGAGGGACAGGAGATTTCGCGGCTTCTCACTGGCGAGATCGCGCGGGCCGGAATCATCCGCACCTATCAACAGCCGCGCATCTATGGCGGGCTCAGTACGCGCGACAACATGCTTGTGTCGGCGTCCATCAGGCGTGGGTCGTCCCCGAGCCTTTTCAGGCGCGCAAACGCAAAAGCAATCGCCTGGGCCGATGAGTTGCTCGACTTCGTGGGGCTCATTGAGAAACGAGATATTCTCGCGGGCGATCTGTCCTTCGGTCAGCAGAAGCTTCTTGAGTTGGCCATGGCGCTTTCTAACGAGCCGCGCATGCTGCTGCTCGATGAGCCGACCGCAGGCATAAACCCGATTCTGATCGACAGCGTGATTGAACGCTTGAAAGTGGCCAATTCGAAGTTCGGCCTGACGCTTCTCGTCATCGAGCACAACATGCCGGTGATTATGGATCTGGCGCAGCACATCTACTGTCTCGCCCATGGCAGCCTCCTGGCGGATGGCACGCCGGAAGCCATCCAGAACGACGCAAATGTGCTCGATGCCTATCTTGGAGCGGCCTGATGGTGGAGGCGCAGAACGCGAATCGCGTGAGACCTGCGGATCTCGACGAGCTTGCCGGTGGTGAAGGGTTCGTCGCCATTGACGATCTCCATGCGGGGTATGGCCGCATGCACATTCTGCATGATTTCTCGTTGCGCATAGCGCGCGGCCAGTCGCTCTGTCTGGTTGGCCCGAATGGGGCGGGCAAGTCCACCGTGCTCAACGCCATCTATGGCTTTGCCAAGATTTTCTCTGGCGCTATCACGCTTGGCGGGCGCGATGTCACGACGCTATCCGCCAGTGCGAAACTGAAGGCAGCCCGTATCGCCTACGTGCTCCAGGGTGACTCCGTGTTTCCCGATATGACCGTGGAAGAAAATCTTCTGATGGGGGGATATCTGCTGGAGCATCGCGCTCAGGCGCGGACTGTTGCCGAAGCGGTGCTCGACAGCTACCCAGCGCTTCAGGCCCGCCGTAGCGAGAACGCGCGCGTTCTGTCTGGCGGCGAGCGGCGGGTGTTGGAAATCTCCCGCGCGCTCATCATGGACCCGGATGTGATCTTGATTGATGAACCGTCCATCGGCCTCGAGCCGCGCGCCATCGACATGGTGTTCGAGACTTTGCGCGACCTACGCGATGAGCGCGGCAAGACACTCATTCTCGTTGAACAGAATGCCCGCAAAGGTCTCAGCTTCGCCGATGTCGGTTACGTGCTCGCGGCGGGGCGGCTGGTGAAGGCAGAGCCAGGCGGTGAGCTTCTCGATGACCCTGAGATGGGGCGTCTGTTCCTCGGCGGTCGTGCGAGCTAGAGCGCGTCGCCCGCATAGACCGTCGCCGCGCATTTGCGGCCGGCCTTCTTGAACAGCGAGCAGGCGCCTTCGGCGTCTTGCGCATTTGCAAACGGGCCCGCGATCAGCCGCCATTTTTTATCCGGAGCGCGGATGCGCCGGGGCTGCAGGCCGGCGACAAGCGCCGCATGTTCGGTCAAGAGTTCCCGCCACAGGGGTCGCAGACCGTCTCGCTTGGAGACTGTGCCGAGTTCGATGCCATAGCGGGTCGAACCATCATTGGCGGTACGTGGCAACACGGCAGGATCGAGGACGGCAAGTTCCGCCGGTACAACCGGAGCCGCCTCAGGCTCGAGGTCTGGAGGCATCGGCGCAGAGACGACTGCAGGCGGAGCCACCAGGACCGGCGGTGGGGGCGGGGCCTCTGCGACAGGAGCCGCGTCTGGCATAACGAGCTCCGGCTCTGGCTTGGGTTCGGGTTCGCGTACTGGCAGGGGCTCAGGTTCGCGTACCGGCGTTGGGTCTGTGGCCGCGATCTGCACCGGCGCGGCGACGGTCTCCACAATTTCGGTCTCTTGGGTGACCACTTCCACAGGCACTTGTTCGGGCTCCGCCTCGGCGAGGGGCTGCGGCTCGGGCGGAGTTGCGTCTTCGGAGGCCTGCGGTGATGCCGTCTCGGCAGGCTTCTCAGGAATTTCAATCGCATCCAGGCGCGTATTGATCGCCGTCATCTGCTCGGAGAGACTAGCAAGCGAACCCTTCAATCTCGCGACCTGGGCGGCGTTGAGTGGTCCGGTGCCCGATGGGAGGGAGACCCCGCGCGTAAGGCCGGCGGTATAGGCGCCAAGCGCCGAAGGGTCCGTGAACAGGGTAAAGAGATACAGGCTCGACAATCCGCCAAGCGCGATCCACATAAAGGCGAAGATGCCTCGCGCCCAGCTCCGCGCGCCTTTTCGGCGACTTTTGACGACCATGGGCTTTCGAGCCTCCGGAATGCGAGGTTTTTTGGCGCAGAAGCGACGTGTATGAGGGCTTTCAGTCAGATTACCAGTCGCTTGGATCGGAGATTACTCGCTTCGCACCCACGGTCAATTTCTGCGTAGCAATTTAGTGAGCGCCATAGCGGAAGGGCTCTGGCCCTGGAAGGCTGTTTGGACTAGACAGTCCGCGTTTAGGGAAAGTTGGTACAGCCATGCCACCTTCGGCTGAGGCTTAAAGAGGCAACATACAGAACCGAATGATGCATTCATCTGCTCTCGCCATTGTCCTTGCCGCCGGCAAAGGCACACGAATGAAATCCGCGCTGCCCAAGGTGCTGCACCGCCTGGCGGGTGCGCCCATGCTGACCCATGTGCTGAACGCGGCTACTCAAGCCGGTGTTGGCCGAGGATGCGTGGTCGTGGGCCCCGGTATGGAAGAGGTCGGGGAGGCAGCGCTTGGGATTGATTCCAAGCTCAAAGTCTTCGTCCAGCCCGAGCAATTGGGCACGGCGGATGCGGTGAAGGCCGCCAGTCCTGCATTCGCGGGCTCAGATGGGCCCGTGTTGGTGCTGTATGGCGACACGCCGCTGCTCCGTGCAGAGACGCTGAAGGCTGTCTTGGGTGAGTTGGATGACGGCGCCGATGTGGTGGTGATTGGTTTTGAGGCGGCCGACCCGACCGGCTATGGGCGTTTGCTCTTCGACGACAAGGGTCGGCTCGCCGGTATCCGCGAGGAGAAGGACGCCAGTGACGCCGAGCGGACACTGACACTCTGCAATTCCGGTATCATGGCGTTCCGCACGAGTGAGACGCTGACCTCGCTCCTCGGGAAAATCAGCAACGATAACGCCAAGGCCGAGTTCTACCTGACAGACGCGGTGGCGTTGGCGCGGGATGGCGGGCTTGAGGCGCGTGTGGTGTTGTCGGACCCCGAAGAGGTTCTGGGCGTGAACTCTCGCGCCGAGCTGGCGATCGGCGAAGGCCTGATGCAGCAGCGTCTGCGTGAAGCTGTCATGGCTGGCGGTGCCACGCTGGTCGCACCCGACACTGTCTTCTTCAGCGGTGATACATCGGTGGGCCAAGATGTGCTGATCGAGCACAGTGTGGTGTTTGGCCCTGGCGTCACCATTGAAGATGGCGTCACCATCAAAGCTTTCTGTCATATCGAGCAGGCAAAAATTGGTCCTGGCGCAACGGTGGGTCCGTTCGCGCGGCTCCGCCCCGGAGCGGCGTTGGCCAAGGATGCGCATGTGGGAAATTTCGTCGAGATCAAAAACGCCGAAGTCGCCGAAGGCGCCAAGGTCAATCATCTCACTTATATCGGTGACGCCGAGATCGGCGCGAAGGCGAATATCGGCGCGGGTACCATCACCTGTAACTATGACGGCTTTGAAAAACATCGTACCGAGATCGGCGCTGGAGCTTTCATCGGCTCAAACAGTTCGTTGGTTGCACCAGTCAAGATTGGCGCCGGGGCGTTTGTCGGTTCCGGCAGCGTGATTACCAAAGACGTGCCCGGGGATGCGCTGGCGGTCACGCGCGCCGACCAAAAAAACCTGGCCGGCTGGGCCGGCAAATTGCGGGCGCGGCGGACGCGCGACAAATTCAAATAGCGCCCCAAACTGCGGGACATGACCGCAATAAAGGGACACAGCTCGTGAATTGCGACACAGAGCGTTGCCAGTTAGGCAAACGCGAAGCTGTGAGGGAGTAGGGACAATGTGCGGCATCGTGGGCGCCCTGAGTAAGGGCCCAGTTGCAGAATTGCTTGTCGATGCGTTGAAGCGCCTCGAATATCGCGGCTACGACTCCGCCGGCGTGGCGACGTTGGAGAACGGGCGCCTTGAGCGCCGGCGCGCCCAAGGTAAGCTGCGCAATCTCGAAGAACTCCTCAAAGCCGAACCGCTTCTCGGTAATACGGGCATTGGTCATACGCGCTGGGCGACGCACGGAAAACCCAGCGAGATCAACGCGCATCCGCATATGACGGACGATGTATCGGTCGTGCATAACGGCATCATTGAGAATTTTCGTGAGCTGAAGGCCGAGTTGATGGCCGAAGGCGCGCCCTTCACCAGCGACACCGACACCGAGGTCATCGCGCATCTCGTGACGCGTGAGCTGCGCGCGGGAAAAGACCCGGTCACGGCGGTCTTCCATATTCTGAATCGCCTGCAGGGCGCATTCGCTCTGGCGATGATTTTCCAGAACTACGACAACCTGATGATTGTCGCGCGCCAAGGCAGTCCGTTGGCGATTGGTTATGGCGAGGGCGAAATGTTCGTCGGCTCCGACGCCATCGCGCTCGCGCCGTTCACCGACAAGATCGCTTATCTCGAAGACGGCGACTGGGCTGTCCTCACGCGGGAAGGCGTCGCTATTCGGGATCGAAAGGGTGCTGGTGTTGAGCGCCCCGTGGCGCGGTCGCAGATCGGCGGCCTTGTGGTCGACAAAGGCACCTACCGGCACTTCATGGCCAAAGAGACCCATGAGCAGCCGGAAGTCGTCGGGCACACCCTGGCGCATTATCTCGACCTGGCGAATTCTCAAGTCAATTTGCCGGCTCTGCCTGTCGATTTCTCGCAAATCAGCCGGTTGTCTCTGTCGGCCTGCGGTACCGCGTTCTATGCGTGCCTCGTGGCCAAATATTGGTTCGAGCGCTGGGCCAAGCTTCCCGTCGATATCGATATCGCATCAGAGTTCCGCTACCGCGAGACGGCGATGGAGCCTGGTGGCGTCGCGCTGTTCGTTTCGCAATCTGGTGAGACCGCCGACACGCTTGCCTCGCTGCGCTATTGTCGCGCGCAAAACCAACAAGTGCTGTCCATCGTCAACGTGCAGGAATCATCCATCGCGCGGGAGTCCGACGCGGTCCTGCCGACGCTTGGCGGGCCCGAGATCGGTGTTGCCTCCACTAAGGCCTTCACCTGTCAACTTACGGTGCTGGCCTGTCTCGCCATCGCGGCGGGTAAGGCGCGCGGAGTGATCGGGCCGGAACGTGAAGCTGAATTGGTCAAGGCGCTGGTCGAGGTGCCGCGTCACATGGCGACCATGCTGCATGACGAGCAGGCTTACGAGACTCTGGCGCACAGCCTGTCGAAGGCGCGCGACGTGCTCTATCTGGGGCGGGGGTCCAGCTACCCAATCGCGCTAGAAGGCGCGCTGAAATTGAAAGAGATTTCCTACATTCATGCCGAGGGCTACGCGGCGGGTGAGTTGAAGCATGGGCCCATCGCTCTGATCGACGAGGAAGTGCCGGTCATCGTCATCGCACCGCGCGACGATCTCTTCGACAAGACCGTTTCCAACATGCAGGAAGTGGCGGCGCGGGACGGCAAGATCATCTTCGTGAGCGATGCTGACCCTGCGACCACGGGTTGCGCCGACCAGACGGCGCTACCGGTTCCGACCGTGCACCCCTTCGTGACCCCGCTGGTTTATGCGGTTCCCGTCCAGCTTATCGCCTATCACACGGCGGTATTCATGGGCACGGACGTAGACCAGCCACGCAATCTCGCAAAATCCGTGACAGTAGAATAGTCTACAGCCTCGGATTTGCCTGATTTCTTTGATTGAGCAAGCACATGGCGGATCATCGGAAGTCCTTCCGGCCGCGCCGTCTTGCTTTTGACGGGCGCCTCCTTTCGCGCGGCTGCCTCTTGGGCGCCACGCTGGCGCTGCTGTGCGCACTGACGCCCGCGCAGGCCCAGAATGCCGGTCTGAGGAACGGCGCCTCCTCGCTAAACTCGGGCAATTACAACGCCGCAGTCCGGCAGCTCTCCGCCACGGTCAACGACAGGAATGCCTCGAAAGGCCAGGCGGCTAAGGCCCTGTATCTGCGGGGCGTCTCCTATCGCAAGCTGAATCAGCAAGGCCGTGCCATCTCCGATCTCGGTGCAGCGATCTGGTTGGGTCTGCCACAGTCGGACAAGGTGAAGGCGTTGGTCAATAAGGGCATGGCCTACAAGGCTGTGGGGCTCTCCAGTCAAGGTGATGCCGAGCTTGCCCGGGCCCGTAGCGCGTCAAGTGCCGCTACGGTCCGAAGGCTGATCTCCGAGGATGGCGGCGCTGGTGCAGCGACCGGCGATTCGGTGGAAGTCAGTTCCAGCAGCCAATCTCCATCGAGCGAGAGTATCTGGACCCGGTGGCTCCCGAGCTTCGGTGGCGAGGCGACGCCGAGGCCAACAGCAACAGCAACGCCGACACCGCCTCCAGCTGCGGCGCCTAAGCCATCTTCAACCAAGACCGCTGCAGCAGCGCCCACCAGCGGATGGGGCGCCGACGTGAGCGACGGGGCGCCTAAAAAGAGCAGCTCTGGCGTGGGCCGCTGGTTTGAATCCATCACCGGCGACAGTGCATCGACTCCAACCGCAGCAGCGCCGTCCTCGACGACAGCCGCGGCACCGAAAAGCACGACAGCGCCAAAGAGGACCGTCGCTCCACCGACAGCCGCCAATTGGGCAGCCAATACGGAAACCCAAAAAGTGGCCTCGAAGAGTTCAGGTGGCGGTATCGGCGGATGGTTTGGGGGTTCGTCGAGTTCTAAGTCGAGCGCGCCCGCACCAGCGGCGGTACCGGCACGCGGTGGATACCGCGTACAACTGGCCAATAGCCGGTCGCAGGCCGATGCTAAGGCGTTGTGGAAACAAGTGCAGGCCAAGAATCGCCAACTCGCCAGCGTTCAGCCTCAAATCCAAAAAGTTGAAATTGGCAGTTTCGGCACATTCTACAGCCTAAGAGTTGGGCCCTATGCCAGCCGGTCGCAAAGCACCAAGGTCTGCAACGCCCTGAAACGAAGCGGCACGGATTGCTCAGTCGTGTCGCCGGACGGGCCCTGATTTTAAAAAACAGACGCGATCCGAAAGTAGGCTTGCCAGCGCGCCTGCATTCAGCCATGCCTCATCCCAAATCAGACCCGGCTGGAACGGGCGCACATCGAACCGTGTTAAATTGAGCACCCCTGTTTTCCAACATTTTCTAAGGCCGCATGACCTCTAAAACGCCTCAAAACAAGGGCCCGAAGCCAGGGTCCAAGAAGCAAGACCCGAATCAAGACGACCCCGGCCTGTTCGGCGCGTTGGAGCCCACTTCGTCGCATCTGGGCGCGCGGCTGCGTGGCTATTTCCTGACGGGCCTCATCATTGTCGGGCCGGTGGCCATCACCGTCTATGTGGTTTGGTGGTTCATCAACCTGATCGACGGCTGGGTGAAACCGCTCATCCCGGAGGCCTATCTGCCGGAGAATTATCTGCCTTTCACGGTGCCAGGCGTCGGGCTGATCGTGGGCATCTTGGCCCTGATGCTCATCGGCGCGCTGATCGCCAATCTGTTTGGCCGCTCGATTGTCAGCTACGGCGAGATGATGCTCGATCGCATGCCGGTCGTGCGCGGCGTCTATAAGTTGTTGAAGCAGATCTTCACCACCGTGTTCTCTAAGACGGGCACGTCGTTCAAGCGTGTGGGGCTGATCGAGTTTCCACGGCGGGGGCTCTTCGCGGTGGTGTTCGTCTCAAACGAGCCGCCGAACGAGGTGAAGGAGAAGGTGGGCAATGGCGAGGAGCTGATGACCGTGTTCCTGCCGAATGCACCGAACCCAACCACAGGTTTCGTGCTGTTCATGCCGAAGAAGGACGTCACCCTGCTCGATATGTCTGTCGAGGACGGAGCTAAGCTCGTGGTTTCTGCGGGTCTTGTTGCGCCGCCTCAAGAGGCGCTTCAGAAGTTCGCGGAAAGCACCGAGGCGGACAAGCCTGCTCCTAAGCGGAGCCCCGCCTCCTAGGCATGAGTTTATTTGGTGGTCAGTCCTGACGTCCGCAGCGTGTAGATGTAGATCGAAACGCCCGATCATGTCATGATCGCGGCATGGACCTAGGACCCACACAGAAATCCCGAGTGCACATTGCCGGGCTGTCTTCGAAGCAGTTCGTGTTCTTGGGCATCGTGGGCGTAATTGTGGTTGTGGGCGTCGTCCTCCGCAACGTCGATTTTTCTGGTGCGCCAGCCGGGGAGGAGACGGCGCCGGTTGCGGCCGAGGCTTCCCCACCCGAGGCTGACGCGCCTGAGGCCGCCACGGCGCCGATGGAAAAAACGAGCACCGAACGTCTTCCCGCGCCACCGCCCGTCACGCAAGAAGCCGCAATCCCTCCGAGCCCACAGGTTGAGCCGACGGGTGATGCCGCTGAGAAGCCTCTGCTGACCGGGGATGCGGCCGAGCCGTCGCTGCCAAGCTCCGACATGATCCTCGTCGCCAGAAGGCCCGTCGAATTGCTGGCAGAGCCGTCAGCCGATGCGACGGTGATGTTCGGCTTCCCTGCCGGGCGGCCGTTCCGTGTGATCGGGGAGGAGGGAGGCTTCGTCCAAATCCGGGACGAGCAAAGTGGTGCGAGCGGCTGGATCGATAAGACCGCACTTGCGGCGCCGCCACCGCGTGCGCCTGTTGTCACGAGACGTTCGCCGTCGAAGCCGGGCGCAGCGGGGCGAGGGTCCTCACCGAGACGGAACGCGAAGCAGAGCGATTCGTCCATTACCGACGAGCTCGAGAGGAACGTCGAGCCGCCGAAACGTCCTGGCTTGTTCGGCGGACGTGGCCTCTTCGGCGGTCTTTTCCGCAACTAACTCGCTCAGCCGGCTCGCATCAACCGAACAGCATCGTCACGCTCGAACAGATAGAGCAGGAGCCGCAACGACTCTGCGTCCTTCTCTTTGAGTGCAGGGTCGTGGGCGAGCTTCAGCCGTGCCGCGTCGCGCGCTCCTTCCAACAGATCGCGATGGTCCGGCAGGACGGCTATGCGAAATGCGGGTAGGCCGCTTTGCTTTGTGCCAAGCATTTCGCCGCCACCTCGGAGTCGCAAATCCTCCTCGGCAATGACGAAGCCATCCTCTGTCGTTCGCATCACCTTCAGCCGCTCGTGCACATTGTCGGACAGAGGCGAGCGATAGAGCAGGATGCAAGAGGACACCGCCGCGCCACGGCCGACGCGACCACGCAATTGATGAAGCTGCGCTAAGCCAAAGCGCTCCGCGTGTTCGATAATCATGATGGTGGCGTTGGGAACATCGACGCCGACCTCGATGACCGTGGTGGATACGAGAATGGAAAGTTCGCCGGACGCGAAGCCCGCCATCACCGCGTCTTTGTCCTTGCCGGAAAGCTGGCCGTGCACGAGGCCGACTTTGTCTCCGAACTTAGCGTGGAGCGTGGCGTAGCGCTCCTCCGCTGCGGCAGCGTCGATCAGCTCGGATTCGGCGACGAGCGGACAGACCCAATAGACCTGGGCGCCCTCGGCCACGGCGCGCCCCACGCCATCGACCACCTCGTCGAGACGTTCGAGGGGCACAGTGCGGGTGACAATCGGCTTCCGTCCTAGTGGCTTCTCGTCGAGCCTCGATACGTCCATGTCGCCATAGCTCGTCAACAAAAGCGTACGTGGGATCGGCGTCGCCGTCATTACCAAAAGTTCGGCGCCAGTTCCGGTGGCTTTGGCTTGCAGCGCCAAGCGTTGATGCACGCCGAAGCGGTGTTGCTCGTCAATCACAGCAAAGCCAAGATCCCGGAACTGGATGGTCTCTTGGAACAGCGCATGGGTGCCGATGAGGATGTCGATGTCGCCAGCCTTCAAGGCTTTCAGGATCGCCTCGCGCCCCCGCCCACGCTCCCGGCCCGTGAGTAGCGCCACGCGCAAATTCGCCGTCTCGGCGAAGCTGCTGATCGTTGCGAGATGCTGCCTCGCCAGAAGCTCGGTCGGCGCCATGAGGGCAGTTTGGGTGCCTGCTTCAATCGCGTTGGCCATGGCCAACAGTGCGACCACGGTTTTGCCGCTTCCCACGTCACCTTGCAGTAGCCGAAGCATACGGTCGGGGCTGGTAAGATCGCCATCAATCTCGGCGAGAGCATTCTCTTGCGCGCCCGTCAGGGCAAAGGGCAGGGCGTCTTGGATGGCCTTGCGTAGTTTGCCAGACGCTTTCAGTTCCCGGCCAGCGCGTTTCTTCAGGCGCTGACGAATGATGGCGAGTGCAAGCTGGTTAGCCAGAAGTTCGTCATAAGCCAGCCGCGCCCGTGCTGGCGCCGAAGGCAAAAGGTCGGCCTCGGTTTCTGGTGCATGAAGCGTCTTGATGGCTTGCGCGAAAGTCGGCCATTCGTTCTTGGCGAGGAAATCTGCATCGATCCACTCAGGTAGATCGGGGATCTGGGCTAGAGCGCCGGCAATCGCCTTCCGCAAAGTCGCATTGGTGAGCCCCGCAGTCAGCGGGTAGATGGGCTCAATGGGTGGCAACGTGTCGGAGCCATCCGCCACCGCCACGTGATCGGGATGAGGTATCTGCAAAGAGCCGTCATAGGATTCGATCCTGCCGGAGATGATGCGCTTGGCGTCCACCGGCAGCAGACGCTTCAAATATGAATGATCGGCCCTGAAATAGGTGAGCTCCAGCGCGCCGGAGTCGTCCTCGACCAACACCCGGTAGGGCGCCCGAGAGTTCCTTCGACTACCGCCAGGGCGATGCTCGGTGACCGTCACTTCAAGAGTCGCCAGCTCCCCAACCGTGGCATCGGCGATTCGCGGAATGAGCGCCCGGTCCACCAGGCTCACGGGCAAATGCCACAGAAGATCGACTGTCCGGGCATGGGCGCCCTGGTAGCGTGGTGCCACCAAGCGGTTGAGCAGCCCTTCGATACGGGGGCCTACGCCCTTCAGAGCGCGGGCGGAGGCGAATAGAGGGGCTAACCGGGGTGGACGCATGGAATTCCCGTGTATAACGGCACGGCGGAGCCGAGCTTTGAATCGGTAGGCCCGCTTGTTCTAACCCACCGCTTAAGACTGAAAGCATGGATCATGTCGAGTGATCTTGGAATGCGCCGGCGCCGGGCAGTATGGCGGGCGACTCACCGGGGCTCTAAGGAGATGGATCACTTGCTTGGTGGCTATACCAAGCAAGCCATCGACAGCATGAATGGTGACGAAATCGCCGTGCTCGAGCGTCTGATTGAGACGGCGGACCCGCAGATTGAGCTTTGCTTATATGAGGGCTACTCGCTAGACGACGCCGAGCTCGACGCGCTCATGGTGCGCATGCGGAGCTTCCACGGCCTGCCCAAAGCCAGCTAGAGACGAGCTAAACCGACAATCCCGCCATGAGTGCTGTGCCCAATCTTCCATCCTTGCCGGTCGACCGCCTCCTAAAGGGTCCCCGCACGATTGCGAGCGGCGTGCCGGAGGGCTTTGACGCGGTTCTGCTTGGTGAGCTAGCGCGGCAAGCGGGGGCGCCGATCCTGCATGTGGCCCGAGACGGCAATCGGCTCGCGACCCTGGCAGACGCGATTTCGTTCTTTGGCCCGGACGTCATGGTGCTGAACTTCCCAGCCTGGGACAGCGTGCCCTATGACCGCGTTGCGCCAAACGCCGAGATCATCGCCACAAGGATCGAGACGCTTGCGGCGCTGACTGAACGCGGCGCGGACGATAAATCACCATTGGTGCTGCTCACCTCCGTCAACGCCGTGCTCCAGCGGGTGCCGCCGCCCGCCTTCATCTCTGGCGCCAATCTCAATCTCAAGGCCGGCAGTGTCCTATCGATGCAGGACCTCATTGGGCGACTCGAAACGTCGGGCTATGGCCGCGCCGGTACCGTGACGGACCCTGGCCAATATGCCGTGCGCGGCGGCATCGTCGATCTCTATCCGCCGGGCGGCCAGCCGGTGCGCCTCGACTTCTTTGGCGACACGCTAGAGTCCTTGCGGGCCTTCGATCCGGACACCCAGCGGACAGAAGCAAAACCGGAGTCGATCCAATTTCTGCCCATGAGCGAGGTTTCGTTGACGCCGGACGTCCGGGCCAATTTCCGTCAACGCTATGTGGAGCTGTTCGGCACTGTCAAAGGCGACGATCCGCTCTATGAGGCGATCTCGGTGGGGCAGCAACATCAAGGCATGGAGCATTGGCTGCCGCTGTTCCACGAGAAGCTCGCCACGCTGTTCGATTATCTGCCCGATGCGGTGGTGACGCTCGACCCGCTTGTCGACGACGCGCGGGAGAGCCGGAGCGAACAGGTCGCCGACCATTACGACGCGCGCGCAGATGCGCTCGAACGTAAGGCCTTCGGCGCGCCGCCCTACCATCCCGTGCCCGCCGACAGCATGTTTTTGACCGATGCAGACTGGCAGGCCGCACTGAGCAGCCGCCATGTCGTCGCGTTCTATAATTTTGAACGGCCGGAAGAGGGGGCTGCGAACATCGTCTCGTTCGGCGGGCGGCAAGGACGCACCTTCTCAGCCGAACGGCAGACCGAGGACGCCAATGTCTTCGATGCGGTTGTCGCTCATGCAAAGAGCCTGATCGCTAAACATAAGCTGGTGATTGTTGCGTGCTGGAGCGTTGGCGCGCGCGAACGGCTCGCGACATTGCTCACCCAGCACGGCTTGGACGATACCGTGCGCGTGGAGAATTTTACTGAAGCCGTCGCCGCGCCGCGTAACGCCACATCCGTGGCCGTGTTGCCGCTAGAGACGGGCTTCGAGGGACCCGGCATCGCCGTCATCGGCGAGCAGGACATTCTCGGTGACCGTCTGGTTCGCAAAGCGCGCGTCAAAAAGGCGAGCGATGCTCTGACCGAGGCCTCGAGCCTCAGCGTCGGCGACCTCGTGGTTCATGCTGATCATGGCATCGGACGCTTCACTGGATTGACGACAATTGAGGCAAATGGTGAGCCCCATGACTGTCTGGAGCTGCACTATCACAACAGCGACAAGCTCTATCTGCCGGTGGAGAATATCGAACTACTGACGCGCTACGGGTCGGACCAGTCCGGTGTACAACTGGACAAGCTCGGTGGCGTGGCCTGGCAGTCGCGTAAGGCCAAGCTGAAGAAGCGCATTCTCGAAATGGCCGAGAAGTTGATCGAGGTTGCTGCCGCGCGTCAGTTGCGCAAAGCTCCGGTCCTCGAAGCGCTGGATGGAACCTATAACGAGTTTGCGGCGCGTTTCCCCTATGAGGAAACCGAGGATCAGATGACCAGCATCAACGCGGTGCTGGAGGATTTGGCGAGCGGGCGACCCATGGACCGGCTGGTCTGCGGTGATGTGGGTTTTGGCAAGACCGAGGTGGCGTTGCGCGCCAGTCTGATCGCGGTGCTCGCAGGCAGGCAGGTGGCGCTCGTTGTGCCCACAACATTGCTGGCCCGGCAGCATTTCCACACATTCATCGAACGCTTCCGCGGGCTGCCGGTAAAGATCGCCCAAGCCTCGCGGCTCGTCAGCGGCAAGGAACTTCTTGAGGCGAAAGACCAGATCAAAACTGGCGATGTCGATATCATCATTGGCACCCACGCGCTGCTCGGGAAGGGCATCGAGTTTGCCGATCTCGGGCTGCTGATCATCGACGAAGAACAGCATTTCGGCGTGAAGCACAAAGAGCGGCTGAAGCAATTGCGCGAAGATGTGCATGTGCTGACGCTGACGGCGACGCCGATTCCGCGCACGCTGCAGCTCGCGTTGTCAGGCGTACGGGAGATGTCTCTGATCGCCACGCCGCCGGTCGATCGCTTAGCAGTGCGGACCTATGTGACGCCGTTCGATCCCATGACCTTACGCGAAGCCTTGCTGCGTGAACGCTTCCGGGGCGGGCAGGCGTTCTACGTCGTGCCGCGCGTTTCCGATCTTGACGAGGCGGCTGCCTTCCTGAAGGAACACGTGCCGGAACTGCGTGTGGGACGCGCTCACGGCCAAATGCCGAGCAGCGAACTCGACCAAGTCATGAACGCCTTTTACGACCGCAAATACGATGTGCTGCTGTCCACCACGATCATTGAGTCCGGCCTCGATATCCCGTCGGCCAATACGCTGATTGTCTATCGCGCTGACATGTTTGGACTGGCGCAGCTCTATCAACTGCGTGGCCGCGTCGGCCGCTCGAAGATCAGGGCCTATGCCTATTTCACTATTCGCGCGGACTCGAAGCTGACACCCGCGGCCGCGAAGCGCCTCAAAGTGCTTCAGTCGTTGGATACCTTAGGTGCGGGCTTTATCCTGGCGAGCCATGACCTCGACCACAGAGGTGCGGGCAATCTCTTGGGCGAGGAACAGTCGGGGCACATTCGCGAAGTGGGCTTCGAGCTTTACCAGTCGATGCTGGAAGAGGCGGTGGCTACGCTCAAGGGCGGGGACGGGGACGTGGAGGACCAGTGGTCGCCGCGCATCAATCTCGGCACGTCGGTTCTGATCCCCGAAGACTATGTGCTCGACCTGCAAGTGCGACTTGGGCTCTATCGCCGCTTGGCGACGGTGGAGAGTGCCGAAGCCATCGAGGCCTTCGCGGCGGAACTAATCGATCGTTTCGGGCCATTGCCGGAAGAAGTGCATCATCTTCTCAACGTGGTCGAGATTAAGGGGCTGTGCCGTCAGGCGGGGATCGAGCAGATCGACGCCGGGCCGAAGGGCGCCGTCATCGCCTTCCGCGAAAATAATTTCGCCAATCCCGAAGGTCTGATCCGCTTCATCAGTGAGGCCGGCAAGAAGGTGAAGCTGCAGCCCGATCATCGGCTGATCTACTACCACAACTGGTCGATCCCCGAAGATCGCCTGGCGGGCACGCGCGACCTGCTGAAGCGTCTGGTAGCGATCGCCAATGCGGGGAAGCAGGCAGCTTAGCTAGTCGCGAGCTATCTACACGTGTTCGAGGATCGCAGCACTTCAAGCGACACAGGCGCATTCGGTAACGGTGCGACGGCGGCGAAGATGCGGTCGCCAATGATTGGATCCGGCAGCACGAAACACGCGGCATCCAGAAATCCCGGGAAGGCCTGATAGAGTCCATCGAGTTCCGCCGCAGCGACGGTGAAGCCGCCATGGTGAACCAGCTCAGGATCACGGAAGAGTTTCATGCCGCCGTGACCGTTGGCCTGCCCATGTAGCCCGGTTGCGACAAAGCCATCTTCATCGCGCAGCACCGGGCCATCTGTTCTGCCTTCAGGCACCACGGATCCGCGCAATAGGATTTCGCCCGTGTCATTTTCGGCGAGGCTCGTTTCGGCGAAGACCGCGCCGCCGCCATCCTCGCCGAGATGCACCGTACCCAACGGTAGAAGCGGCCGAGCCTCTACGTTTTCGGCGCGCACGATGAGACAGGCGAGATCGCCGAGCGGGTAGACGTCAAAGGCGGATGGGTTCACGTCGTCTGTCTCTATAGCTACCAATGAGGCTCCCCGGTCCGCAAGCGCGGCTGCTGACCAAACGAGACCGACGCGCCTCAATTTGCATTGAGGGTCATCCAACACGCCGTCTTCGGTGAGTTGATCGAGAAAGGCCCCAGGCAGGGCGGTAACCGTCGCGCCCGAGTCATAGAGTTGCTCCACGAACGTTCCGGAGTCGAAGGGATCATATTGCACCAGCGTGCCACCACCAATGAGCCAAGGCGCAAAGCCAAGCGCCAAGCCGATTGGGCCGGTTAGCGGATAGGCGTTGAGAATCGTATCGCTGCGCAAGAGCGACAGGGCCAACACAGCCATGGCCCCTTGCGCCAAGACTTCTTTCTCGTGGCGTAGCAGTGGTACGAGTGGCGCATTGGCGCGCGCGGTGAAGGTGATAAGCGAGGGACCGGCTGGGGTGCGCGTCGGAAACTCGTCACTTGAGGGGCGCCCGGCGCCGATCACGTTGTCGAGCGAAAGAACCCCTTCGGGAAGGCTGAGACCATAGCCGAGCACGATACGCACCGAACGGCGGGTCGCGGCGACATCGCGCAGCATCTCGGCGGGCTTTCCGTCAGCGAAATGCGAAGCGCCAATCAAGGCCTTCGGTTCGAGCAGATCGTAAACCTTGGCGATCTCCATGGCCCGCCACAGCATGGGCACGCGCGACGGCGCAACAACCCTTCGGCGGTGATGGGGCCACTGTCATCGTTTGCGTCATTGCTAGTGGGCGCGCTCATGGGATCACGGCGTGGCGCTCTCTGCCGCTCTCAACTTGGTCAACAGACTCTAACCACCACGTGTCGAGTTGGTAGCCATAGAGCGGAATCTTCTCGGGTCTCTTCAACATGTCCCAATGCGCCACCCATTGGCGTGGCAAATAGAACAGGGGCACCACGTAGTCCCCCGAGACGAGCACGCGATCAAGCGCGCGGACCGCCGAGATGAAGCTTTTGCGATCCTTCGCCCTCAGCATCGCCTCGATCATAGCGTCGGCTGCCTCGCTCTTAACGCCGGGATAATTGAACGAACCTTCGGTCGCCGCGGCCTGGCTGCCCCAGCGGAACGATTGTTCGTTTCCCGGTGAGAGCGACACGCCCCAATAATTCTGAATCATGTCGTAGTCATAGGTCTGTTTGCGGCGCTGATATTGAGCGGAGTCCACCTGCCGGATTTTGGCCTCGATCCCCACTTGCTTGAGCGCCCGCGCATAGGTGAGGAGAAGCCTTTCTTGGGCACGAGTGGCGGCGAGAATTTCGAAGGCAAAGGGTTCGCCCGTCGCCTTGTTGACGAGCGTGCCATTCCTAAGCTCGTAGCCGGCGTCTTGGAGGAGCTTCAGCGCTTCGACACGGGCCTTGCGGTTCTGCCCGGTGTCGTCGCTGACTGGGAATGAAAAATCGCCGTCCATGACGGAAGGCTTCACTGCGTCGGGGAAGGGCGCCAGCAGCGCCCGCTCGGTCGCATCGGCGGGATGCCCATGGGAGGACAGCTCGGAGCGTGCAAAATAGCTTTCGGTCCGGGCATATTGAGCGTGATAGAGCGTGCGGTTCACCCATTCGAAGTCGAACAGCCGGATCAAGGCTTGGCGCACGCGTGGGTCGGCAAAGATTGGCCGCCGTGTATTGAACACCAGCGCTGACATGCCGGCCGGCGTCTCGACCGGCAGCGACTCTTTGATCACGCGGCCGTCGCGCATGGCAGGAAAGTCATAGCCCTCAGTCCAGCGCGTCGGGTCGCTCTCTTTGCGAAGCTGCACCAGTCCGGACTTGAACGCCTCGAACATGCTGCCGGTGTCGCGATAATAGTCGTAGCGGACCTGGTCGAAATTATAGAGGCCACGATTGACCGGCAGGTCGCGTCCCCAATAGTTGGGATCGCGCTTGTAGGTGATGGTCTTGCCGGGATCGAGCGTTTCAATCACGTAAGGCCCGCTGCCGATGGGTGCCTCAAGCGTTGTCTTCTCAAACGTCTCGGCGCTGAGCAGGTGGCTCGGCAGGACCGGCATCAAGCCCATGATCAACGGCATCTCACGGTCGCCAGACCCGTCAAAGGTGAAGCGGACCTTCCGCTCACCCGTCTTCTCCACCTTGGCGACCTTCTTGTAATAGGAGCGATGGTTTGGCCGTCCATGCTCGCGCAGGATGGCATGGGAGAAAATCACGTCATCGACGGTGATGGGCGCCCCATCTGAAAACTTGGCATCCGGGTTGAGTGTGAACTCCACATAGGTCCGGTCTGGCGGTGTCTCGACGTCCTCGGCGATGAGGCCATAAAGCGTGAAGGGCTCGTCATTGGCCCGAGCCAGCAGGCTCTCATAGAGATATTCGCGCACGCCATCCGCAGAAACACCTTTGACAATCAATGGGTTGAGGCTGTCGAAGGAGCCCCGGACGGCAAATGTCGCGCGGCCGCCTTTGGGCGCATCGGGGTTGGCATAGGGAAAATGTGTGAAATCCTCAGCCTCGCGAGGCACGCCGTGCATGGCAAGCCCGGACGCAGCCTCTGCTGGTCCACCGGCAGCGAACAGCGCCAGTGCCAGGGCGTGCAATAAAATTCGGGCTTTCAACCGCGACCTGGCATGGCTATAGATGCCCTCGAATTGCACCATGAGGCTTAAGGGTAACATCCCTGACAACACAAACCGACGCCGCAGCCTATCTCCAATCTAACGAAAAAACGTTAGAACTCTGGAGGAGCGGTTCAGAAACACCTGGGGCTCATCTGTAAAGCCATTTCTACGCCGCATTTCGGGTATTGACCCTAGTACAATGAGGCGGGCATGGGGTGTTTCTGGCAGGTCTGAGCTAGCCCGCAAATTAAGAGGAAGGTCGATTGATGATCAGGTCCAAGGATCGTTGGAACACGCTGAGCCGCAGCGCGGGTCGTTGGATGCTCGGCGCTGGCGCTGGTGCGCTGGCCCTTGCCCTCGTGGCTCCCGTAACACTCGCCCAACAGGCGCAGCCCAAGTCCACGGTAGCGCCGAAGATACCGCATTTGCCTCCCTCCCAGCCGTCCGCTGGACAGACGGCAGAGGATGCTTGGGTCAAGCTCTGCATGAAGAACGATAAGACAGGCGCCAAGGAAATTTGTCTGGTCAATCATGAGGGGCTCGAACCGAACACGGGCATGGTTCTCATCGCCGCCGCCGTTCGCAAGGCCGAGGGCGACGACAAGCAGCAGCTTCTTATCAGGGTGCCGACCGCCTACGCGTTGGTGATCCCAGCCGGTGTGCAGCTCCGCATCGATGAAGAAAAGCCAATCCAGCTGCAATACTCGATCTGCTTCCCGACGAGCTGTCAGGTGCAGATGGAGCTGACCGACGAGCTCTTTAAGAAAATGCGCTCTGGCAAGCGGATGGTCATCGCCGCCATGAACATTCAGCAGAAGACCATGGGCTTCCCCGTGCCGCTGACTGGGTTCAGCAAGGCTTATGATGGCCCGCCGGTCGACAACGCTAAATATGAGGCTCAGCGCCGTCAGTTGATGGCGATGTTCCGCAAGCGTCAGGCCGATCTGGCCGCCAAGGCGAAGCAGGGGCAGCCGGCAGCTGGAGCGCCTGCCAGCGCACAGCCGAAGAAGGCTCCCGCGCCGCAGTAAGCGCCTGGGTCTCAGAAGTTTAAAGTTTAAAGGTCGCGTCGGTAGCCCGGGGCGGCCTTTTTGCATGTCGTGACGGCGTCGCCTGTGAGCGTCCTAGTGCTCCGGCACGTAGCGGAAGCGATACACGCCACCCTGCAGTTCTTCGAACATCTCCGGCACTTGCGGATGACGAAGGGGCTCGTCGGAAGGGTCGGGCACAAGGTTCTGCTCCGACACATAGGCGACATACTCGCTATCCGAGTTTTCGGCGAGCAGATAGTAGAAGGGCTGATCCTTCGCCGGCCTGACATCCTTCGGGATGGACGCGTACCACTCATCGGAGTTGGAGAAGATGGGATCGACGTCAAAGATGACACCACGGAACGGATAGAGCCGGTGGCGCACCACCTGGCCGATCTGAAATCTAGCGTTACGGGTCGTAGACATCACGCGTTTCCCTACTCTTTGGGTCGATATGAACGCTGGCGATAGAGGCTGTCAACGCAGTTAAGCGTGCGCCTCAGAGCCATCGCCGGTTGGACCACATAAATTGCTCGGGCTTCTCCCGGATCCACGTTTCGAAGCAGCGTTGGATCGACGCAGTGATGGCCCGGATGTCTTCCGCCTGATTGGCAGTGCGCGGAATGCGAAGTTCGTTGACGCTGACATCGAAACAAGCCCGGTTGCCGATGCGCACGCAACGCCCGATCCAAATGCGCGCGCCGACGCGTCTGGCAATCATCGCGGCGATGGGCATGCTCTTGGCCGGATAGCCGAAGAACGGCACCGCGACGCCGTTGGCGTCATAGAGATCGGAAATGAAGCCCAGGCGGCCACCTTGGCGCACATAGTCCATGATCAGGCGCGCGGTCTTCTGGGTCTCGTCCTGGCCCGCGGAACGGCCCCGGCCAAACAGGCCTCCAGGATAAAGCGCTTCGCGCTGGCCCCGCAGATAACGGTCCACATAGGGGTTCTTCACCTGGCGATAGACGCCGGCTGGGTTTACGCCGGCCAAGGTCACCGGCCACATGCCGATCTCCCAATTACCCATATGCATGGTGACAATCAGGGCTGGCCCCATCTTGCCTTTGTAGCGGGCGATCCAATCGGCGTTGGTCACGTGGAGCCGGCTGGGGTCTTTCAGAATGCGATCGATATTCATGGTCTCGACCATGACCCGGCCGAGATTGTCCCAAGCACCAAGCGCGATGCGCTCGCGCTCCTCGTGCGTCTTGTCCGGGAAGGCGCGCTCAAGATTCATCATCGCGCGCTTGTGGCGCCGGTTGCGCTTGCCGAAGAAGCGCCAAGCCTTGGCCGAGATACTGCCGCCGACATCGATGGGGAACAGGCGCACGATGCCAATCAGGGTTCGCAAGCCCGCATATTCGAGCCGGTACCGCATATCCAGAGCAAATGGCAGGTTGAAACTATTGGCCACTAAGGCATCCTTTATTGGCTCTTCTTGGGGCTGGCGCGGCGGCAGGCGCCCATCGTCATGGCCAAACTGGCGGTCACCGTCAAGCGCCGAGATTTGGCGCCTCGGTCATGGGTCGCATCAGGCTTGGGAGCGCCGCTGGTGGCGCGAGACCGGCTCGCATGACCATGCGCCGCAGGGGAGGCAACGCATTCAGCCCAGCGAGAACCAATCCACGGGCCGCCTGAATGGGGGGCAGGCTCGTCAGCAGTGAGCGGTTCAGAAGATCGACCCCGACGGTGCGCGACAGGATGTCGAGTTTGCGAGCCCGGGCGTAGGATGAGAGCACCACCTGGCTGCCGGGGTCCTGGCCGCGGCGGAGCGCACCTGCCACACAGTCGGCAAGAGCGGCGGCGTCACGCAGCCCGAGATTGAGACCTTGTGCGCCGATCGGGGGCATGATGTGGGCAGCTTCGCCGACGAGCGCGGTGCGGTTATGGGCGAGCTGTTTGGCGCTGAGCCCGCCAACGGGAAACTGCGCGCGGGGCCCGACATCGGAAACAATCCCAAGGACATCGCCGAGGCGGCTTTGGAGCACGACGGCGAAGCCAGAGTCGTCTGATGCCATCAGCTCTTCTATCTCGGTCGTACTGGCCACCCAGATTAGGCTCGACGTGAAAGCGTCCGGCGTTGGCACCGAAGTCACCGAGCCTAGCTCTCGATGCAGCTCTGTCGATGTGCCGTCATGAGGCAGCGAGTGGCGGAAGCTCGTGGCGATGGCGCCTTGATCGTAGAGCTTTGTGTCGACCTCGATGCCCGCAGCGGCGCGGCAGACCGACTTTCGCCCGTCGGCGCCAGCCACAAGCTGCGTCGACAGACAGGTATCGTCGCCAAGTTCGAGCCGCGCCTCGCGCTGGCTCAGCGTGATCTCCTTGACGGTGGTCGAGAGCACCGAGGGCAAGACTGCGCGCGCGCGCGCGTAGAGCCTATCCACCAGCACGGTGTTGGCGACGTTGTAGCCGAACGCCTCAAGTCCGAGTTCGCTTGCCCTGAACGTGATGTCTGGCGAGCGAAGCAGGCTGCGCGAGGCATCGACAATGCGGATGACCTTCAGTGGTGCGGCGTGGGGAATAAGTGCGTCCCACACTTCCAACCGCTTCAGGAAATCGACTGAGCTAGTGAGAAGTGCCGCCGTCCTGGTTTCTGGGCGCGCGCCTTCAAACTTGACGGGGGCTGGCCCCACAAGCGCAACCTTGGCACCCACGTGGGCAAGGGCCAGCGCTGCGGCGATCCCAGCAGGGCCTGCACCGACGACGGCGACATCAGAATGCAATTCACCAGTCTTGAGGTCGTTCATATGGCGTCTATTGTCTCTTGGATTTGATTGAGCCCTTAGCGTAGCCCGGTTCGAGGGCAGTCGCTATCGGTGCGAGGAGTATCTTGATTGCCTGAGAGACCTAGATCAGAGCTTGGTTTGTTGGCCGTCATGGCCATAGCCGTTTGTGTCCTGGTAGCGCCTCACAACGTATTTTCCGGCGATAAGAGCCCGACCGTGTTCGCCGCCGCGAGCCTCAAAAACGCGCTCGATGCGGTCGCCAGTGATTGGCAGGTGGAGAATGGCCAGTCAGTGGTGATCTCCTATGCCGCTACGTCGGCTCTGGCGAAGTAGATCGAGCAGGGGGCCGAGGCCGATATTTTCATCTCCGCCGACCAAGCCTGGATGGACTATGTCGCCAAGCAGGGCCTGATCGACCAGGGCTCGCGCTTCGACATGGTCGGCAACCGCCTCGTTCTGATTGCTTCCAAGGGCTCGGATTTGAAGGTTAGCCTTAAGCCGGGCGTTCCGTTTGCCGCATGGCTCGGGGACGGACGTCTCGCCATCGCCAATGTGCGCTCGGTCCCGGCCGGAAAATACGCCAAAGCCGCGCTTGAGAGCCTTGGCGTATGGGATGAGGTCAAGGGCAGGCTGGCGCAAGGGGAGAACGTCCGTGCCGCGCTGCGCCTCGTTTCTCGCGGGGAAGTGGCTTTGGGGATCGTTTACGCCAGCGACGCGAAGGCGGACCCCAACGTCAAAGTCCTGGCGC
>DAOVDX010000084.1 GCA_030669345.1 Methyloceanibacter sp.
GTGAAACCGAAAGTGCTGGTGGACCAACTCGGGACAGAACTTGCCGCGGAATTCGGCCTGCGCCGTGGACAACTCGACCGGCAACCAACCCGCCGTCGATGAGAATAATCACCGGAAAGTTCAAAGGCGCGACGATCGAGGTGCCGCAGGGGCTTGCCACGCGCCCCACGTCCGACCGCGTGCGCCAAGCGCTGTTCAACGTGTTGGAGCATGGCGCTCCAGCGGTCGACTTCGAGGGTTCGCGCGTGCTCGACCTCTTCGCCGGCTCTGGCGCACTCGGGCTTGAAGCTATGTCGCGCGGCGCGCGCTTCTGCCTATTCATCGAAGAGGATGCCAACGCCCGGGCCGCGATCCGCCGCAACGTGGAGGCGCTAGGCTTAACCGGCGCCACCAAGATCTGGCGGCGCGATGCCACCAGCCTCGGGCCAGCCGGCACCATATCGCCCTTTGATCTCATCTTCTGCGATCCGCCTTATGACAAGGATCTCGGGGGACCGGCGCTGGCCAGCGCGGTCGATGGCGGCTGGACCACGGATGAGATAATCGCCGTGCTTGAAGAGCGGGCTGGCACGGCGCCCGTGTGGCCCGCGCCGCTTACCGAGATCGACCGGCGGCGCTACGGCGAAACGGAGATCGCGATCGCCCAGGCTTCCGGCTAGGGTAATGGGATATATGGCACAGAGTGGGGAGTGCCCATGACGTTGAGAGCCTTGTTATTTGTGCCTTTATTGTTGGCCGCCGTCGCGGGAACCGGCCCCGTGAAGGACAGCTTTACTTCGGGCGTTTGGCAGGGCGACGCCAATTACGACGAAGACGGAGATTTTTCCGACTGCACCATGACGGCGGAATCCGACAAGGGCGTCCTGCTCGGCTTCGTCATCAGCAAGAATTTCGACTGGGGCATCGTTATCGCCGACGAGGCACGCGTGCTCGATGTCGGGACCAGAAAGGCCGTGCTCCTCATCATCGACGGGGCAGACCCCATCGCCGCCGTGGCCAAAGTGGTCGACCAGCATGGCATCCTCATTCCGCTCGATAACTCCGACCCCGTGGTCGAGGCCATGCGTGGGGGTAAAGTCCTGCGGATCATCACCGACGGGGCGGAATTCAGCTTCAAACTGAGCGGCACGCGCGACGCCATCGCCGAACTGGCGGCCTGCGTCACCGAGCACGAAGGCACTGAGCGGGTCCAGCTCTAAAGGTGATCCGCCTCTAACGCCGCGAAAACAGCTTCTCGATGTCGGTGAGCTTCAGCTCGATATAGGTGGGACGGCCATGATTGCACTGGCCGGAAAAGGGCGTCTTTTCCATGTCCCGCAGCAGCGCGTTCATCTCGTCAGGCGAAAGCCTGCGCCCACCCCGCACGCTGCCATGGCAAGCCATGGTGGACAGTATATGATTAAGACGCGCCGCGAGCAGGCGCCTGCCCTCCCCATCTTCCTCCGCGTCGGCCAAAGCGCTGACGAGGTCAGACAAGAGACCTTTGACATCGCAGGTGCCAAGCAACGCCGGCACTTCGCGCACGACGATGGCCGATTGTCCGAAAGCCTCGATGACGAGACCTAAGCTCTCCAGCTCGTCCGAAGCGGCAAGCAGGGCGGCAACGGCCTCGTCATCAAGCTCGACCACATCGGGAATGAGCAGGAGTTGCCGTGTGATGCCGCCATTTGCGTAAGCGTCTTTCAGGCGCTCATAGACCAGGCGCTCATGGGCGGCATGCTGGTCAACGATAACAAGCGCGTCAGCCGTTTGCGCGATGATGAAGGTGTCTTGGACCTGGGCGCGGGCGGCACCCAAGGGATAGTCCGTCGCTGTCTCGTCTTCAGCCGTTGGCGTACCGCGAGTATCGCCGCTTGGCGCCGAGACGGCCTCAAGCGGGGCTTGCGCCTTATCGGAAAAGCCAAAGCCACGCGGGCGGCTATGGCTCATATAGGCGCGCGAGCTGGCGTCCGACGCGGCGCCGGGCGATGGCACGGACCGATGCTCTGGCCGCGCCATGCGATCCAGCGCCGATTGCGACAGGCTTCCCGTGGCGCGATGACCGGCTATGCCGAGCGCATCCCGCAGCCCTCCGATCAGCAGAGAGCGGACTGCATTCGGATCGCGGAACCTAAGCTCGGTCTTGGCCGGGTGGACATTCACGTCCACCTCCTCCGGGGGCACCGTCAAAAACAGCACCAGCATGGGGTGGCGGCCCCGGGGCACGAGATCGCCATAGGCCGCGCGCACCGTACCGACAATCAATTTGTCCCGCACCGGACGGCCATTGACCACGAGATAACACTGCAAGCCATTGGCCCGATGGAGCGTCGGCAGTCCGGCGAAGCCTTCCACCGACATCGTGTCGCGCGCCGCCGACACGGCAAGCGCGTCGGCAAGAAAGTCAGAGCCCAGAATACGCCCCATGCGCTCTAAGCCATGATCCATCAGCCCGGGCGCACAGGCTTCGAGGCGCAGAGAAGTGCGCTCGCCATTCGACAGCGAGAAGGCCACTTCCGGATGGGCCAGCGCCAGCCGCTTCACGTGATCGGCGATGGCCGCCGTCTCGGACCGCTCGGACTTCATGAATTTGAGACGGGCGGGCGTCGCATAAAACAGATCGCGGACCTCGACCTCCATCCCGGCGGAGAGCGCCGCCGGTTTCAGAGCCGCTTTCCGGCCCCCATCCACGGAGATCGTGAAAGCCTCGTCCGCACCTTGCCCCCGGCTCGTGATCGAGAGCCTGGCCACGGCGCCAATGGAGGGCAGCGCCTCGCCGCGAAAGCCAAGCGTCATAATATGAGAGAGATCGTCGCCGCCGAGCTTGGAAGTGGCGTGGCGCTCGACTGCAAGCGCCAGATCCTCCCGCACCATGCCAACGCCATCGTCGGAGACGCGGATGAGCTGCAAGCCGCCGCCCATGGCCGTTACGTCGATGCGGCGCGCGCCAGCATCGATCGCGTTTTCGACCAACTCCTTGACGACGCTTGCGGGCCGCTCGACGACCTCACCCGCGGCGATGCGATTGACGAGGTTCGGCGGCAACTGACGAATGGCCATTCGCGTGCCTCTGACCGTTCGCCGGTGGAATACCGGCGGGTCCGCACCTTACCCGATTCTGTCGCTTGAGAGGCGGAATGGCGGCTAGCCGGGCGCGCCTTCTGGCTTCACGTCCGACGGCTCGACAGGCTTGCCAACAATGGTGGTGATGAGCTGGTCCGCGGCCAGCAAGCGTTTGGCGACCCGCTTGACATCGCTGAGGGTCACGGCCTCGATAAGCTCGTTGCGATGGTCCACATAGTCGAGGCCAAGCTCCTCGATCTGGATCCACAAGAGCTGGCTGGCGATGCTGGTGGAGGACTCAAAACGAAGCGCGTAAGCGCCGGTCAAATAGCTCTTGGCGTCTTTCAGCTCCTCGGCGCTCGGGCCCTGCTCCGCCAACCGTCTCAGCTCGTCTTGGATCACCGTTAGCGACTGAGCGAGCGCCTCGTTCTTGGTGGCCACATGGCCGACGAATACGGCGCCGTGCTGATAGGGATAGAGATTGGAATAGACCGAGTAGGCGAGGCCGCGCTTCTCACGCACTTCTTCCATCAGGCGCGAGGAGAACCCGCCGCCGCCGATGATGTAGTTGAGCACATAGGCCGCGATGAAGTCGTCGTCATGGCGGGCGATGCCGCGATGGCCGAACTGCGCCACCGACTGGGGCACGTCCATGACGATAACTTCGCGCTTCGGTCCGAGCGGCGGCTCCGCCTGAGCCACGGTCACGAGCTCCGAGCGTTCCGGCAGATCGCCAAAGAGCTTATCGAGCGCCTTGCCGAGGTCTTCGGCATTGATGTCGCCAACCACCGAGATCACAAGCTTATCGCGCGCGAACACGCGGCGGACATAGTCCCTGAGATCGTCGGGGGAGATGCCGGCGACGGAGTCCTTTGTGCCTTTGACCGGACGCCCATAAGGGTGGTCCTTAAAAGCCGTCCGGTCCCACGCGTGCGACGCCACGGTCGCCGGATCGTTCTCGTCGAATTTGTGCCCGGCCAGAATCTGCTCACGCACGCGCTCAACCGCATCATCGTCGAAGCGGGGCTGCGCCAGGGCGAGCCGCACCAGATCGAAGACCTCGTCCTTGTTGGCGGTCAGCGTCTGGAGATTGCCGAGCATGACGTCGCGCCCGGCGTCGAAGTCCAGACGCATAGCGAGTTCTTGCTGGCGTTCCTGGAAGGCCGTGGCGTCGAGATCGCCCGCGCCCTCGTCCATCATCGCCGTGACGAAATAGGCAACGCCATCCTTGCCCTTCGGGTCCTGTGAGGCGCCGCCACGAAAGGCAAAGCGAATGGCAACAAGCGGATTGGCGTGGCTCTCGACAAGCCAAGCCTTGATCCCGCCAGGGCTTGTAACTTTATGAATTTCCATTATTTTTCCTTGAGCCGCCGCAGATGAAGCCAACAGCGCGAGCGCCCACAGCGAAGCGCCAAGCCGCAACATTAGGGAGGAAAGCGGAGAGCGATACATCATTCGCGTCTACGACTTGCCCTTCCCTGCCGTCCGGGTAGGTTTGTCAGCAATGCTGCTCTTAAATTTGGGGGCTGGCTTGAGGATCCCCGTAACCGAATCGTCGTCATCCAGATATTTTCGGGCCACGGCGTGGATATCCTCGACGGTTACCTTGTTGAGCCGCTCGGGCCATGCCTCGACATCCGCAACGCTCATGCCGGCGGCAATCCGCCCGCCATATTGGCGCGCCATGCGGGCATTAGAGTCGGAGTTGTAAACGAACTCGGCGATATGGGCGGCGCGGGCGCGATCGAGCTCTTCTTGCGTGACACCCTTCTCGCGCAGCTCGTCGACGACGCCCGTCATAGCCGCATCGATCTCGTCCGCCGTGTTCGCCTCGCCGGCGATAGCGTAGAAACCGAGCCGGCCGGAATCGAGACCGGAATCGGTATACCAGCCGCCAGCGCTTGCCGCCGCCTTCTGCTCCACAACAAGCCGCTTATAGATACGGCCAACCGCGCCATGCGCGGCAATCCGCATCAAGAGGTCCAGCGCTTCCGCCTCGCCTGGCTCGGCGGAAGCATAGCTCGGCGCGATGTAATAACGCTGCACCGTGGTGCGGCCAGCGCGCGGATCTTCCAACGTCACCACGACCTCGGCGTCGTGCTTGGGCTCCTTCGGCCGGATGCGCTTATTCGCCTTGCCAGTCGCCTTGATCTTGCCGAACGTCTTCTCGGCGAGTTCCTTCACCTCATCGAGCTCAACATCACCAGCCACCACAAGGACCGCATTCTGGGGCCCGTAGAACCGGCGGTAGAAGGCGAGTGCATCCTCGCGGTCGAGGGCCTCGATCTCATGCTCCCAGCCGATGATCGGCGTGCCGTAGGGGTGATTGCGGTAGAGCGCGGCCATCATCTGCTCTTGCAGGATGCTGCCCGGATCGTTGTCGACGCGGGACCGGCGCTCCTCGAGGATGACATCACGCTCCGTGGTTACGTCTTCCTCGGTCAGGCGGAGATTGGCCATGCGGTCGGCTTCCATCTCCATCGCCGTGCCCAAGCGATCCTTGGCCACGCGCTGAAAATAGGCGGTCACGTCATGATTGGTGAAAGCGTTGTCCTCGCCGCCATTCTTGGCGATGATTTTCGAGAACTGGCCGGAAGGAACGCGCTCGGTCCCCTTGAACATGAGATGTTCGAGGAAATGGGCGATGCCGGAATCACCCTGGGGCTCGTCCGCGGCACCTGTCTTGTACCAGACCATCTGGGTGACAACCGGCGCGCGATGATCGGCGATAACGACGACATGCAGGCCGTTCGGAAGGGTGAACTCACGCACGCGATCAGACGGCGAGGTCTCGGCGGCGACGGCCGCGACGGCCATCGAGGCGAAGGTCAAACCGGCGACAATCAGGCCTGCTCTCGGGTCCAGCGCAGCCGTAAAGTGATCTAGCATCCATTCCACCATTGAGCGGGCCTTGAGGTTAGTAGGCAGCAAGATACCTGTCCGCGGAAGACCAAGACTAGGAAATCCGCTGACCGGTGCTTCACATGTCAGCGTTCGAGCCCGAGTTTTCAAGCGAAACTAGAGGCTATCGTGCAGCCGGCCACAGAATTTGCCGAGCTTATTACCAGCCCGCATTGTCGCCCTTAGGATTGGATATCTGGCCATAGCTTTTAGGCGTGGCCGGCTGAATCTGCTGATCCGGCAGCGGGACCTGCGACACGTGCGGTGTCAGCCCCTTCGGCGCCGACGCCTGCTGGGCGGCCGCCCCGGGCTGCCTGTCGGAAGCGTCCGGCTCCGGCACGGCGGCCACGGGCACAAGCTCCGTATCCGACCCGCCAAACAGCTTGTCGAGCAGGGTCGGCTTGCCAGCATAGGGATTGATGGGATCATTCGCCGCCTGGATTTCGGCCTCCTTGGCCTTCTCCTGCTTGGCGATGCGTTTTCTCACCAGCTCCGGATCGTCCGGCCAATCTTGTCGGGCCGTGACGGCGGCGGCATTGGTGCCAGGTTGCGGCAATGCCTTCACATTCGGGGGAACCAGGAGCGGCGCGCGTTGGCTCATTTGCACATCGGCTTGCGAGCGGTCGCCAGACACGCCCATATAGTCGAAGACCTTGCCTTCGAGCTCAACACCAGTGCCACAGCCGCCAAGCACCAGCGCGAAGGCAAGCGCGCCCGCGAGCCTCAAAGCCCGGCTAGCAACGGTTTTGGTCGTGAAACGTCCCAATATTCCCCCTGGAATCCGGCAACGACCGGACTGGGCTACATTTTGGAGGGATTTTCGGCCTTTTTGTGACCCCCGAAGAAGGAATCATACAGAAGTCCAATAACCCCGGCAACTATGGCCACATCGGCGATATTGAAGACGTACCATTGGAAGCCAAAGGCGTGAAAAGCGAATAAATCCGCCACCGCGCCATGGGCGATACGATCGATAGCGTTGCCAATGGCCCCGCCAAGGATGAGGCCGATGGCGCAGGCGGTGAGCCTGGTGGTCACCCGGGACAGCCAGACGATCAGCGCCGCGCTGGCGACGAAGGCAAAGGCAATGAGACCTATGCGTCCCGCCGCGCTGTCCTGGGGCAGCAGGCCATAGCTGATACCCCTATTCCACAAGAGCACGAGATCGAAGAATGGCGTGACTGTGACGGTGCCTTTGGCGCCGAGATCAAAGAAATAGAGCGCCCAAATCTTGTTGGCTTGGTCGGCCGCGACCGTGAGGACGGCAATGAAAAGCCCCAACGGCGAGCATGGTCCCCAAAGCCAGTGACGGAGCATGGTGCTACCCGGCCTTGCCGGCGCGGCGTGCATCGAACTGGCGTACAGCCGCCGCATCGCGCAGAGACAGCTCGGGGAACTCAGGGTCCGAACCCACCTCGGCCAAGATCTTCCAGGAGCGAGCGCATTTCTTACCCTTGGCGGGAGCGAACACCACGGCGATGTCCGGCGCATCCTCCAGGCGGAAGGCGTCGACTGGCCCCTCGTCCGGGATCAGCACTGCGCCATTGGTGATGGAGATCTCGGCGAGATCGACACCACGAAGCGCGTCGCGCAATTCCGCGTCGGCGACATAGACTTTGGGAGCGGCTTCCAGGCTCGAACCAATGCGGCGTTCTCGGCGTTCGATCTCAAGCGCACCTGTCACCACGCGGCGCACCTGGCGGATCTTCCGCCATTTCTCGGTGAGTGCCTCATCGCGCCATTCGTCCGGCACATTGGGGAAGGCTCGCAGATGCACCGAGCCCTTGTCTTGCGGAAAACGGGTGAGCCACGCCTCCTCCATAGTGAAGCAGAGCATGGGCGCCATCCAGGCCGTGAGCGCGGCGAACACGCGGTCAATCACGGTAAGCGCGGCGCGGCGGGTCAGGCTGTCATAAGCGTCGCAATAGAGCGCGTCTTTGCGGATGTCCAAATAGAAGGCCGACAAATCGTTGACGCAGAAATTGAGCAGCGTGTGGAAGATGCGCTTGAAGTCGTAAGCGGCGTAGCCCTCGCGGACGACCGTCTCCAACTCGGCAAGGCGCGCCAGCATGTAGCGCTCAAGCTCCGGCATCCCAGCATCGGAAACAGTGAGATCGTCCCCGAAATGGCTGAGATTGCCGAGCATGAAGCGCAGCGTGTTCCTTAAACGGCGATAGGAATCGACATTGGCTTTGACGATGTCAGGGCCAATACGCAGATCGTCGGCATAGTCGGAGCTCATGGCCCAAAGGCGCAGGATTTCCGCGCCAGACTGTTTGATGATGTCGTGCGGCGAGACCACATTGCCCGTCGACTTCGACATCTTGCGGCCGCCCTCGTCATTGACGAAGCCATGGGTCAGCACTGCGTCGAAGGGGGCGCGGCCACGCGTACCGCAACCCTCAAGCAGCGAAGACTGGAACCAGCCGCGATGCTGGTCGGAGCCTTCGAGATAGAGATCGGCCGGCCATTTGAGGTCGGAGCGCTGCTCCAGCACGAAAGCTTGGGTGCAGCCTGAGTCGAACCACACATCGAGAATGTCGCCGACCTTCTCCCAATCGTCCGGTTTGTCCACCAGGCCCGTCAGGAAGCGCTCCTTGGCGCCATCGACGAAC
>DAOVDX010000097.1 GCA_030669345.1 Methyloceanibacter sp.
ACGCCAGCCTATGCGGACGAGCCCGACCGGCGAACCATCTCGCTTTCGGCCACCGGCGCGGTGAAGACCACGGCCGACAAGGTGGACATCACCACCGGCGTGACCACTGAGGGCCAGACAGTCCGCGCCGCGCTCGACAAGAACACAGCCGCCATGAGCAAGGTGGTGGATGGGCTGAAGGAAGCCAGCATCGAGCCGAAGGACATTCAGACCACGAACTTCTCCATCTCGCCGGTCTATCAGCAGCGCAAGCAAGGCCAGGTCGCCTTCATCACCGGCTACCGCGTCACCAACTCGGTGCATATTATCGTGCGTGATACCAAGAAGCTCGGCGGTATTCTCGATAAGGTCGTGAGCCTCGGCGCCAATCAGATCGGTTCGATCTCGTTTGGCGTATCGGAGCCGGAGAGCCTGAAGGATGAAGCGCGCAAACAGGCCATGCACAACGCCATCGCCAATGCGAGGCTTTATGCCGAGGCCGCGGGCGTCGAGCTCGGGCCCGTCCTCACCATCACCGAAAACAGCGACGGCTATATCGCCCGCAATGCGAGGGCAGCCGCACCGATGATGCAGATGGAAGCTGCGGCTCCCATCGAGGCAGGCACGACCACGATCGAAGTGCGGCTCAACGTGACTTGGGAGCTGCGTTAGCCGCCCGAGGCCGCCGCGCCGCCTGACCTAAATCAAGGCGAAGTGTCCCGTCTCGGGCTAGATTCGTTGTCATGATAGCTCTTGGTGTCGAGAAGCCCAGTGGGGTCCATGGCCGGGACCGCGCATTTATGGTGGCGCGGCACCTGGAAGCGCGCGGCATTACCGATTCAGACGTACTCAACGCCATGGGCAAGGTGCCACGCGAAGCCTTCGTGTCGGAGCCGCTTTCTGAGTTCGCCTACGAGGACTCTGCCCTTCCCATCGAGGCTGGGCAGACTATCTCGCAGCCTTACATCGTTGCCCGCATGGTCGAGCTGGCCGAGGTGAAGCCCGGCGACAAGGTGCTCGAAGTGGGCGCTGGCTCGGGCTATGCGGCGGCTGTCGTGAGCCGCATAGCGGCTAATGTCTACGCCATCGAGCGCCACGAGGAGCTGGCGACCCAAGCCCGCGCCCGCGAAGAAAAGCTCGGCTACGACAATGTCGAGATCATCTGTGCCGACGGCACCAAGGGGTTGCCGCAGCACGCACCGTTCGACGCCATCATCGTCTCCGCCGGCGGGCCTAAAGTGCCGGAGGCCCTCAAGCGGCAATTGGCGGTGGGCGGCCGCTTGGTGGTCCCTGTCGGGCGCGGCACCCACCAGACCCTGATGCTCGTGCGCCGCATCGGTGCGGAGGCCTTCGAGGAAGAGGACCACGGCGCGGTCACTTTCGTGCCGCTGATCGGCGAGGAAGGCTGGGACGCGCCTGAGGGGGCTGAAACGCAAGTCGACGCGGCAACCTCCGGTTTCGCTAACGGCCTGCTCATCCCCTCGCAGCGCGCCAAGACACTTCGCGCCAAAACCGTTCGCACGAACTTGAGCCATATGATCGCCGGCGCCGCCGAGCCCTTTGGCGATCTCGATGAACTCGCGTCCCTGGCCGAACGCTTCGCGGATCGCCGAGTCGTGTTGCTCGGTGAGGCGACCCACGGGACGGCGCAGTTTTATGACGCCCGCGCCCGCATCACCGAGATGCTGGTGCAGAAGCACGGTTTCAATATCGTGGCGGTGGAGGCCGATTGGCCTGACGCGTCGGTCGGCGATGCCTTTGTGCGCGGCTTGCCGCGTCCAGAAGTGCCGAAGGATCCGTTCTCGCGTTTCCCCACCTGGATGTGGCGGAATGGCCAAGTGGCCGCGTTCCTCACGCACCTGAAGGCGATCAACGAAAATATCGGCGACCCGGACCGGCGCGCCGGCTTCTACGGTCTCGACGTTTACAGTCTCGGCGCCTCTATCGAGGCCGTGCTGCTTTATCTCGATCGCGTCGACCCTGAGGTCGCCCGGGTTGCGCGCCAGCGTTATGGCTGCCTGGCGCCATGGCGCGCCGAGCCCGCACGCTACGGGCATATGGCGTTGTCGCGCGGCTATGCGCTGTGCGAGAAGCCTGTCACCGACGCGCTGTTCGAGCTCCTGCGCCACCGGCTCGGTTATCTCGCCCATGATGGCGACGCCTTCTTCGACGCCGAGCAGAACGCCCGCATCGTGGCCGCGGCCGAGCAATATTACCGCATCATGTATTACGGCGCCGCCCAGTCGTGGAACCTGCGCGACCAGCACATGTTCGATACGCTGGAGCGCGTGTTGGCTCATCGCGGCCCCGGCAGCAAGGCCGTGGTTTGGGCGCATAATTCCCATATCGGCGATGCCGAGTTCACCGAAATGGGCCAGGTGCGCGGCGAGCTCAATATCGGGCAGCTTGCCCGCGCCCGGTTTGGCGATGAAGCTGCGCTGATCGGCTTCGGCACGGATCGCGGCACGGTGGCTGCGGCCTCCAACTGGGATGAGCCCATGGAGATCAAACGCGTGCGTCCGGCGCGTGACGACTCTTACGAAGGCCACTCACGCGATGCCGGCATTGACGCCTTCTTCCTCGAGACCGGCCCGGGCCAGAAGACAAGCGTCCGTGACGCCCTGGCCGAGCCGCTGTTGGAGCGCGCCATTGGCGTGATCTATCGGCCGGAGACAGAGCGGCTGTCGCATTATTTCCAGGCGGAGCTATCACGGCAGTTCGATGCGTGGATCTGGTTCACCGAAACTGAGGCCGTGGCAGCGCGCTCGGTTGCCCATCCCCACGGACCCGACGAGACTTATCCATTCGGTTTGTAGTTGGTTTGTAGAGAGCGCGCTTGTTTGTCTGAGCTACCACTTCGCTACTTGAGCGCTTGATTACGCCAAACGCTCGACGGCGTTGCCTTCGCCCAGCACCACCACGGTCGGATGGTAGTTGCGCGCCTCTTCGGCGGGGATCTGGCAATAGGCGACGATGATGACCTTGTCGCCCTTCTGCACCAGCCGGGCCGCGGCGCCATTGACGGCGATATACGCCGAGCCCCGCGCCGCCTCAATGGCATAGGTCGTGAACCGCGCGCCGGTATTGATGTTCAGCACGTCCACCTGCTCATGGGGCAGGATGCCAGACGCATCCAGCAGGTCGCGATCGATGCCGATCGAACCCTCATAGCCCATATCGGCGCCGGTGACGGTGGCCCGATGCAGCTTGGCCTTCAACATGGTCAGGAACACTTGCCTGTCCTCAAGTTCTTGGAACGCCCCGGAAGGGCCGTTCTTCTGGACCCCCGCATATACGGCAGAGCGGGGATTGTTGCAATGCAGCACTCTCTAGCATGCGTTACCGCTTCGCTACTTGGGCGCTTTATCCATGCGCTACCGGCCTTCGGCCTACTTGAGCACGAGCCTACTTGAGCGCGAAGCCGTTCGCGCTACCTGCCTTCCGGCGGATGCGCCGAGCGCAAGCGATCAGCGCTGCGCGGACGCGCTGCGGCCGCGGCCGAGCAGCATGAAGACATAGAACAGCCAGACGCCGATGGCCGAGACGGCGGCGGCGACATAGGTCCACGCCGCGGCATCCAGCACCTTGTCGACGCCTTCGATTTGATCCCGGCCGATAATGCCCTGGCGGACCAGCAGTTCCTTGGCTCTGGCGCTCGCATTGAACTCCACTGGCAGCGTCAGGAGCGCGAAGAAGAACGACGAGCCGAACAGGATGACGCCGATCCAGGTGAGCGCGCTCCATTGCAGCATCAGCCCCGCCACGAAAGCCCAAGGCGCGGCCTGCGAGGCGAGTTGCACGACGGGCACGATGTAGGTGCGCACCTCCATGGGGAAGTAGTCCTCCGCATCCTGCAAGGCGTGCCCCGCCTCATGGGCAGCGATGCCGGCGGCGGCGACGCTCGGCGTATAATAGATCTTCTGGCTGAGCCGCAGAATCTTGGCACGGGGATCGTAATGGTCGCTGAGGATGCCTTCCGTGGATTCGATCTTCACGTCTTGCAGGCCTTGCGCGTCGAGCAGCGCCCTCGCGACCTCAGCACCCGTGATGCCGCCGGGCGTGGGAATTTGCGAATATTTGGCGACGTTCATTTTGATGCGCGATTGCGCATAGACGCCGAGCACCAGGCCGGGCCCGACAAACAGCCAAAACAGCGGATCTTCGAACATCGGCGGCTCCCACCCCTTTAGGAGCCTTTAGGATGCGGCGTGGCGCGCTAGTTGTCGAGAAAACTCCGCAGCTTCCGCGAGCGGCTCGGGTGCTTCAGTTTCCTGAGCGCCTTGGCTTCGATCTGGCGGATGCGTTCGCGGGTGACGCTGAACTGCTGGCCAACTTCTTCGAGCGTATGGTCGGTGTTCATGCCGATGCCAAAGCGCATACGCAGCACGCGCTCTTCGCGCGGCGTCAGTGACGCCAGCACCCGCGTCGTGGTCTCGCGCAGATTGGACTGAATGGCGGCGTCGATGGGCAACACCGCGTTCTTGTCCTCGATGAAGTCACCGAGATAGCTGTCCTCTTCGTCGCCGATGGGCGTCTCGAGGCTGATGGGCTCCTTGGCGATCTTCAGGACCTTGCGCACCTTCTCAAGCGGCATGGCCAATTTCTCGGCGAGTTCTTCGGGCGTCGGCTCGCGGCCAATCTCGTGCAGCATCTGCCGGGATGTGCGCACGATCTTGTTGATGGTCTCGATCATATGCACGGGGATGCGGATGGTGCGCGCCTGGTCGGCGATGGAGCGCGTGATCGCCTGGCGGATCCACCACGTGGCGTAGGTGGAGAATTTATAGCCGCGGCGATATTCAAACTTATCAACGGCCTTCATCAGGCCGATATTGCCTTCCTGGATGAGATCGAGGAATTGCAGACCGCGATTGGTGTATTTCTTGGCGATGGAAATCACGAGGCGCAGATTGGCTTCCACCATTTCCTTCTTGGCGATGCGGGCTTCGCGCTCGCCCTTCTGCACGATGTGAACGATGCGGCGGAACTCGGTGATCTCTAGGCCGGTCTCCGCCGCGAGCATGTGAATTTCGGAGCGCAGCTCCTTCACCAACCCACGCTCATCGCGGATGAAGTCGGTCCAGCCGCGCTTCTTTAAGCGGCTCACCCGGCGCAGCCAGTTGGGGTCTAGCTCGTTGCCCTGATACTCGCCGAGGAAGTCTTCGCGCAGCACGCCATAGCCTTCGGCCAGACGCAGCAGGCGGCCCTCATAGCCGAGCAGCTTCTTATTGATGTCGTAAAGCGTCTCGACCAGGCTCTCGATGCGCGCGGCGTTGAGCTGGAGCGACTTGATCTCGGTGACGATCCCGTCTTTCAGCACCTTGTAGCGCTTCTCCTGGCCGCTCGACAGCGCCTCGTTCTTCATCGCACGCTCAACGACCTGATCTTGCAGGCGGCGAAGCTTTTTGTAACTGGAGGCGACGAGGTCGAAGGTCTCAAGCACTTGCGGCTTAAGCTCCGCTTCCATGGCGGCCAGCGACAACGCCGGGTCCATATCGTCGTAGTCGTCGTCCTCTTCCTTCTTCTTCTCTTCCTCGGTCTTGCCGTCTCCAGACTTGGCGTCTTTGCCGTCCTTGTCGTCGCTCTTGGCTTCTTCGCCAGGCAGCGGCTGAGACGGCTGGTTCTTGGCGTCGGGGCCCTGATAGGTGGCTTCAAGATCGATGATGTCGCGGAGCAGAATCTTGCCTTCGTTCAGCTCGTCGCGCCAGATGATGATGGCTTGGAAGGTCAGCGGGCTTTCGCAAAGGCCGGCGATCATGGCTTCGCGGCCAGCCTCGATGCGCTTGGCGATGGCGATCTCGCCTTCGCGGGACAGCAGCTCGACGGTGCCCATCTCGCGCAGATACATGCGCACGGGGTCGTCGGTCCGCTCAACGGGCTCGCGCGCCGTCGTGGTCTTGGTGACCGCCGTGGGCGCCGCCGTGGCCACGGCCTTGCTATCGTTGGAGGCCTCTTCGGCTTCGTCGCTATCGATCACGTTGATGCCCATGTCGGAGAGCATCGACATGGTGTCCTCTATCTGCTCGGAGGAGACTTCGGCTGAAGGGAGCACCTCGTTCAGCTCGTCATAGGTCACGAAACCGCGCGCTTTCGCCGTCTTGATCAGCTTTTTGACGGCAGCGTCAGACATATCGAGCACCGGCGCGTCCTGGGCATCGGCCGGGGTCTGTTCGCGCGTGTCAGCTTCAGCGGTCTTGGTAGCCATTCATGTCACTCCCAGGCGCTTAAACCCTTTCGGGGGCGCCGGTCTATGCCTCGAGAGACTTATCGTCTCTCGCAAACTCTAATGATCGAGGACGCCCATCAAAGGCACGCCCGAGAAGCGATTAACGGCCTCTCCCTTAACCGTCAATTAAGCACGACCCGGCCAATGGGCTTGAGGTCTGAAATTCGTTCACCCGCGCTGACTTTAAGCGTCACTCACTTTTTAAGATAACGCGGCTCGGAAGACTAAAGATCCGACGTGCCGGCGCGACCGTTACTTTCGCTGTTCTGCCCCAGGGGCCTTTCAAAAATCGAAGGAGCCCAGTCAAAAACGGGGCCTTTGGCCGCGGCTCGCCGCGCATTTGCCAGACCGATACGGGGTTGGCGCGGCAGGGACCGCGCCTTCAGCCATCACTTGGCGAGCGAGGCGCGTCCTGTCAAGGACGCAAACTCCGTGCCAGCAAGGTTTTTTCGACTTTTGGTCTCCTAGCATGCGCTGCAAGATCGGGGCCGTTTGCGCTTTTTTGGGCGTAGCTAATGCCGCTTCTGGGTGCGGCGGCCTGGTTTCGGCGGATCTCGCTTCACGCGCGCGACCATCGCCTCGAAGCGCTTCCCCCCTTCGCGTTCGCCGGCGTCGTCCCCTTTATGCTTGAGCCCCACGCTCGCCACCTGCTGTTGGAGAGTGGCAAAGGCGTCAAATTGGGCTTCAGTTGTTTCTGCCAAGTCTAGGGATTCCTCCTGTAGCTCCTTGCCAAGAGTGGGCAGCGCCCGCCAGCGATAGATGACGCCGGTGAATTGTGCCTCGACCTCCGCCACCGGGGTTTCGGGCATCAGAAAACCGACCCGCCTAAAAGCGTCTCCCCACAGCATCCGTTCCAAGACTTTGGCGTGGGGGCCGTCGTTTATGCGCGCTGTCAGACGCTCCCGGTCGATCTCGGGCTCATCGAAGATGATTTGGGTGACGGCGCCAAGTAGGCTGGCGATCGATTTATCGGCGATCTCGAAGCTCGCAACCTCCTCGGCAAACTGATCCAGCAACCAAGGGTGATTGATGAGCGCCAGGGTAACGACGGTAGGGAATCCCTGGGAAGGCGCCGGGCTGGCGCTGCGCTGCGACGAATGCCGCCCGCCTTGAGGCGATCCACCTTGGTATGACCCGCCTTGACGTGACCCACCTTGGCGCGGCGCTCCATTGCGGTCACGCGCTGGCCGCTCCCGCCACAATGCATAGAGCCGGTTCTTCACTTCCCGCCGGTAGTGGTCCTTCACGCGGCTATTGGTAATCGCCTCAAGCAAGGTCTCGAGCCGCGCCTCAAACGCAGCACGGCGCTCAGGGGTATCGATGCTCGACGCCGACTTCTCCCGCGTCCACAGCATGTCGATGAGTGG
>DAOVDX010000212.1 GCA_030669345.1 Methyloceanibacter sp.
GAATGCCGCCGCCAACAATGACAAGGTCGAATCTATTTATAGCCACGGCGGTCCTGAAGGGTCTTCGCTACGCTTCTTTACGTGGAGTAAGGCTTAATTATCCCGGCAATTCTGATAATGTCACTTGGCGTGATATCGTCACGGTTGCGGTGTCCGATCTATCTGCAAGCGGTCCTCTCAAGTGTCTCTGGAAGGAACAATGGCAGACATCGTCATCATCAATCCACGCTTCGACATCTCCTTCTGGGGGATGGAGCATTGCATGCCGTTGCTCGGCAAGCGCGCCAATCTGCCGGTGTCCTGCCTCGCGCTGCTCGCCGCTCTCGTTCCTGACCACCACCAGGTCACGCTGATCGACGAAAATGTCGAGGAGCTGGATTTCGATCGCCTTGGCCGCGCCGATCTTGTCTGCCTCACGGGGATGAGCATCCAGGGCACGCGGCTGTTGGAAATTCTCGATGAGGTCCAGTCGCGCGGCGTCATGGTCGTCGTCGGTGGACCCATGGCAACGGTTGAGCCTGAGATTGTCGAGGGCGTGGCCGACGTCATCTTTGTCGGCGAAGCGGATGAGACCTGGCCGCGCTTTTTACGAGAGTGGGAGCAAGGCTCTCACCAGACCCGCTACGAGCAGACCGAGAAGACCGACATGGCGAGCCTGCCGATCCCACGGGTCGAGCTGCTAAAGGCCGAGCACTATATGTTCGGCAGCCTGCAGATCTCCCGGGGCTGTCCCTTCACCTGTGAATTTTGCGACATCATCGTCACCTTTGGCCGGAGACCCCGCCTCAAGACGAGCGAGCAGGTCATCGCCGAGTTAGAGTCCTTTGAGCGTGCCGGGCTCAAGATCGTCTTCGTCGTCGACGACAATCTGATCGGCAACAAGAAGGCGATTAAGTCGGTGCTGCGCGACATCGTTGCCTGGCAACAGGAGCGCGCCTATCCGCTCACCCTATTCACCGAGGCGTCGCTTGATCTCGCCGAGGACGCAGAGCTCATGGAGCTCATGGGTCTCGCCAACTTCCAGAGCGTGTTCATCGGCATCGAGTCGCCGAACGAGGACTCCTTGAAGGAGACCAAGAAGCTTCAGAATGTGCGGCCGAATGCCGGCTCGCTGATTGAGCGCGTGCATCGCATCCAGGATCACGGTCTCGATGTGTGGTGCGGCATGATCGTCGGTTTCGACCATGACGACACCTCGATCTTTGAGGTGATGCCAAAATTCCTGGCCGATGCCCGCATCTCGGTGGCGCTGATCGGTTTGCTGCACGCCATTCCGACGACGCCACTTTACGACCGGCTCAAACAGGCCGGGCGGCTGAACAACGACGAGGCGGCTGAGCAATACGGCACCAATGTCGTTCCTCTTGGTATGTCGCCTGAAGAACTTCGCGACGGTTTTATCCAGGTGATGCAGGACTGCTACGAGCCTGATGCCTATTTCGGGCGCCTCGACGAGCAGTTCTTCGACCAGGACTTCAAATATGTCATGCATCAGCTCCCCTATTGGAAACGCCATCCTTTGGCGTGGGCGAAGCGGTGCACCTTGAATTATATCCGTTTCGCCGCCGTAGCTTCGCGGCTGTTGTCCGCGGTGAAGGACGACAGCTTGCGGGCCAGATACAAAAAGCAGTTAGCGCGCGTGGTGCGCCAGCGCGGGCGCGAGCCGCACATACTGTTCGTCTATACGCTCAAGGTAGCCATGCATCATCACTACGCCGCACTCACCTATGCCATGGCGCAGGTCGATGAGGCGAGTGGCGCCATGCCTGACGCCGGCCGTTCGTTCTCGCGTGCTAAGCGGCCGGCGGAACAGCAGGCGGTCGCCTGATCTCGGGTGACTTAAGCGACGCCGGCGCGGAGCAGATCGTGGACATGGATGATGCCGACGGGGCGCCCATTCTCGACCACGAACAAGGTGGTGATGGCGGAGGCGTTGATGATCTCAAGCGCGGCACTCGCC
>DAOVDX010000004.1 GCA_030669345.1 Methyloceanibacter sp.
ACGACAGCTTGACCACCGGCTCGGCACCAGGAAGCCCGCTCGTGCCCGGGACGTAGGGCACGATGTCGAGAATGCCTGGACGCGGGGTTGGCCCACATTTGGCGGTCATCGGTTTTGTTCCTTAGCGGCAATCTTTTGCGAAGGGCCTCTCATTGGGCCATATCTCAGGGTAAGGCAAAGAAAAGATTGATTTTCAACGAAAAGGTCATAGCTAACGCGTCGTTGTATAGTTTTCCGGCATTATTGACCCTGAACGCGCGGGATGAGCTCGCGCGATGTATAGGCAGTTCTAGCGATGAACGAGAATCCGGCAGCGGAGAGCTTTGCCGAGAAAGCAAAGCGGCTGGCACAAGGCGCCAATCCGCAGAGCGAGATTGTGCATTTCCCGGCTGACGAGCCTTTGCCGCTCGACAGCGGTGGATCGCTTGCGCCGCTGTCCATCGCTTACCAGACCTACGGGACGCTCAACGCCGACAAGTCGAACCTCCTGCTTGTCTGTCACGCGCTGACCGGCGACCAGCACGCGGCTAACCTCAATCCCCTGACGGGCAAGCCCGGCTGGTGGGACACGATGATTGGGCCTGGCAAGCCAATCGATACCGACCGCTATTTCGTGCTCTGCCCCAATGTCATTGGCGGCTGCATGGGCTCGACCGGCCCGAGCTCGATCAACCCGGCGACCAGCAACGCCTATGGTCCCGATTTCCCCGTCATCACCGTGCGCGACATGGTGCGGGCGCAAGCGCGCCTGCTCGACCATCTCGGCATCGATCAGATTTTGAGCGTGATCGGCGGCTCCATGGGCGGCATGCAGGTGCTCGAATGGGCCGCCACATATAAGGACCGTGTGTTCTCCGCTGTGCCGATTGCTTGCGCCGCGCGCCACTCCTCACAGAACATCGCGTTCCACGAGGTTGGCCGCCAAGCGGTGATGGCCGATCCGGACTGGCGTGAAGGGCGCTATCTCGACGAGGGCAAGAGTCCGCGTAAAGGTCTCGCCGTGGCACGCATGGCCGCGCACATCACCTATCTGTCCGACGCGACACTGCACGACAAGTTCGGCTGCAAGCTGCAAGACCGGGAGAAGGTCACCTTCGGCTTTGACGCTGACTTCCAGGTGGAGAGCTATCTGCGCCATCAGGGCAAGGCCTTTGTCGATCGGTTCGACGCCAACTCCTATCTCTACATCACGCGCGCGATGGATTATTTCGACATCGCCGCGGATCATGACGGGGTTCTCGCTAAGGCGTTTGCCGGCACCAAGACGCGATTCTGTGTCGTGTCGTTCACGTCTGACTGGCTGTTCCCCACCGAGGAAAGCCGTGAGGTCGTGCACGCGCTGAACGCCGTCGCCGCCAAGGTGAGCTTTGTCGAGGTTCAGTCGAACAAGGGCCACGACGCGTTTCTGCTGCACGAGCCCGAACTGTTCGACACGATCAGAGGATTTCTGTCCGCTGCCGCGCGGGAGCGAGGCGTTGTCTTCGCGGATGGTGGGGCGTGAGCGTGAATATCCCCGTCAAACCGAATAGCGTTCGTGCGCCGGATACGCAGCGCGTCGACCTGCTGCTCATCGCCGAGATGGTGGTACCAGGGTCGCGTGTGCTCGATGTCGGCTGCGGTGACGGCACGCTGTTGCGCATTCTCGCTGAGAAACAGGCGGTCGACGGGCGCGGCATCGAGCTGAGCCATGCGGGCGTGAGCTCTTGCGTGGCGCAAGGGTTGGCGGTGATTCAGGGCAACGCCGATACCGACCTTGCCTATTACCCTGATCTCGCCTTCGACTACGCGATCCTGTCACAGACCATTCAGGCGACCCATAATCCGCGCCTCGTGCTGGAGCAGCTCTTGCGTATCGGCAAGCGGGCCGTGGTGTCGTTTCCAAATTTTGGACATTGGCGCGTGCGCACGCAGCTGATGTTTGGCGGACATATGCCCCGCACCGACAATCTGCCGGAGAGTTGGCACGACACGCCGAACATCCATTTCTGTACCATCAAGGACTTCCTGGCGCTGTGCGATGATCTCGGCGCCAGGGTGGAACGGGCAGTCGCCCTCAACGCTTACGGCACCAAGCTCGTGTCCATGCCGCTCTTCGCGCAAAATCTGTTCGGCGAGCAGGCGGTGTTTCTGCTGTCGCGCTAGCGGGCTCGCGGAGTTATCGCACCAGCAGGCACTGGCATGATGCGGCGGCGGCCTTGCCACGTCGTCTCGCGCAGCGGCATCGCCGCATAGACCTGCTTGGTCGCCTCCACCATGATCACGCCAGAGAAGACGGGCCATAACACGAGCCCAAGCCGTTCCCAGAAGCCGGGCCAGCGCGTCAGGATGCGCCAGTTGAAGGGAGGCATATAGAGCGCGTGCTGCCAGCCTTCGGGTTGGAACATGGCGTCTTTCAGAATCTTGGTGAGTTGCGACCGGCTGAATGGGCTGCCATGGCCGAACGGCGTGGTGTCGACCCGCGCCCAGAGGCCCCGCCTATTCGGCACCACGAGCAGCAGCCTGCCATTGGGCTCAAGCACGCGCCATATTTCGCGGAGCAGCGCGTGCGAGTGCTCGGACCATTCCAGCATATGCACGAGGAGAATGCGGTCAGCGCTCTCGTCGTCGAGGGGAAGCTCGGTGTCGTCCACCAGTGCGGTCATGGAGGGCGCGTCCTCAGGCCACGGCAGCGCGCCAAGCCCGTCGGGCATCAAGGCGCCGAGCGCGCTCGCCTCGCCCTTGAACTCCGCCAGATAAGGCGTGGTGTAGCCGAGCCTAAACACGCGAAGGCCTTTTAAGTTGTTCCAGCGCGCCCGAATGCGCGCCTTAAGCAGCGCAGCCACCATCCGCCCCAACGGCTGGGCATAGAAATCCTTGAGGTCGATGACATCGAGATGCATGGCGGGCTCTTAGGCTCTCAAGGCTTGGGCTTGGTTCCAATCGGCAAGACTTGGATGCTACGGTCGCGCTCCCATAAGAGCAAAACAGAAGAGAGCGAAATGGCCAGGCTCGAGATTTATCAATTTCCCATGCGCAGCGACAATTACGGCGGGTTGCTCCATGATGAGAAGACCGGAGCCACGGCGGCCATTGATGCGCCCGACGCCGATGAACTGCTGGCGGCGTTGCGGAAGACGGGCTGGAGCCTCACCGATATTTTCATCACACATCACCATTACGACCATACCGCGGGCATCGAGGCGGTTAAGCGCAAGGCCGGCTGCACGGTCACCGGCCCGGCCGCCGAGGCGGGTTTGATCCGGGGCCTCGATGTGGAGGTGAAGGAAGGCGACACCGTGGAAATCGGCGGCGCCAAGGGCATAGTGATCGAGACGCCCGGCCACACGCGCGGGCATGTCAGCTATTTCTTCCCGGACCACGGCGCCGCCTTTGTCGGTGACACGATGTTCTCGGTGGGCTGTGGCAAGCTGCTGGAAGGCGATGCGCCGACCATGTGGACGTCGCTGTCGAAGCTTGCCGCGTTGCCACCGGAAACGAAAATCTATTGTGGCCACGAATATACCGACGCCAATTGCCGCTTCGCGCTGACCATTGAGCCTGAGAACGAGGCGCTACAGGCGCGCGCGGCGGAAGTCGCAGCCAACGCTAAGAGCGGTGCGCCGTCGCTGCCGACGACCATTGGTCAGGAGCTTGCCACCAATCCGTTTTTGCGCGCATCGAGCCCGAATATCCAAAAACGGCTCGGCATGGAAGGGCGTAGCCACGAGGAAATTTTCGGCGAAGTCCGCCGCCGCAAGGACGTGTTCTAGGGATGGTTGAGACGCTGACCGCCGAAGAAATCATCGCCCATCATAAGCTTGAGCCTCACCCCGAGGGCGGCTGGTTCCGCGAGACCTTTCGGGACGAGGCGGGTCACGGTGGCCGTCCGCACTCCACCGCAATCCTGTTTCTGCTGAAAGCCGGTGAGGTGTCTCATTGGCACCGGGTCGACGCCGTGGAGGTGTGGCACTGGTATGGCGGTGCGCCGCTCAAGCTTCAGGTCGCCGACGACAACGGCAGGCGCCACGTCCACAAGCTCGGGCCGGATATCGCCGCTGGAGAACATCCCCAAGCGCCTGTCCCCGCTTTTGCGTGGCAGAGCGCGCGCAGTCTCGGGGACTGGACGTTGGTGGGCTGCACGGTGGCGCCAGGCTTTGACTTCGCCGGCTTCGAGCTCGCCCCTGAAGGCTTCGAGCCTTAGACGAAAAAAACGTCCCTCCCACGAGAGGGAGAGACGTTTTTGATTTGGTGTGGCCTTAAAGGACAGGCCGAAGCGGAATTCCGCTTAGTCCATCAGTTGGCCGCCATTGATGGTCAGCGTCGAGCCGGTGATCCAGGCAGATTCATCGGCGGCGAGGAACACCACGCAGCGCGCAACTTCGTCAGCCTGGCCAAGCCGTCCCACGGGGATCTGGCCGACGATGTACTCCATCACCTTCTCCGGCACGTTCGCCAGAAGGTCGGTCGCCACATAGCCCGGCGCGATCGCGTTGGCAGTGATGCCCTTGCGTGCACCCTCAAGCGCGATGGCTCGGGTGAAGCCAAGAATGCCCGCTTTTGCCGAGCAGTAATTGGATAGGCCCAGCATGCCCTGCTGGCCGTTGATCGAGGAAATAGAGACGATGCGGCCGAAGCCACGCTCGCGCATGCCAGCGATCACTGGGTGGGTCATGTTGTACATAGAATCGAGATTGGTGCGCATCACCTGCGTCCACTGCTCATAGGTCATCTTCTGGAGCATGGCATCGCGCGAGATGCCGGCATTGTTGACCAGCACGTCGACGGGGCCGACTTCGCTCTCGACCGCAACGATGCCAGCGGCGCAAGCCTCGTTGTCGCCAACGTCCCACTTGAACACGGGGATGTCGTTTGCCGCTTTGAAGGCGTTGGCCGCCTCGTCATTGCCGGCATAGTTGGCGGCGACTTTGTAACCAGCAGCCTTAAGCGCCTTGGAGACGGCCTCGCCGATACCGCGGGTGCCGCCCGTAACGAGAGCAACTCTACTCATAGCTTCCTCCCTTGGCGCATCTCTGGCGCCTGTTTCTTAAAAGACAAAACCTGCATGTGGGGCGGCAAGCGGCCACCCCACATGAGAAACTTATCTAGGCTGGACTGTGCGACGAGCTAGTCGCGCTCAACGCAGAGCGCGATGCCCATGCCGCCACCGATGCAAAGCGTGGCGAGGCCCTTCTTGGCGTCCGCCTTCTGCATCTCGTGCAGCAACGTCACGAGCACGCGCGCACCGGAGGCCCCGATGGGGTGACCGATGGCGATGGCGCCGCCATTGACGTTCACTTTGTCGGTGTCCCAGCCGAGATCCTTGTTGACGGCGCAAGCCTGCGCCGCGAAGGCCTCGTTGGCTTCGATCAGATCGAGATCCTGCGGGGTCCAGCCAGCCTTCTCCAACGCCTTGCGAGAGGCGGGGATCGGTCCGGAGCCCATAACGGCCGGATCGACACCAGCCTGCGCCCAAGAGGCGACGCGGGCGAGGGGCTTGAGGCCACGCTTCTCGGCGTCGCCGGCCTTCATCAGCACCACAACGGCGGCGCCGTCATTGATGCCAGAGGCGTTGGCGGCGGTGACGGAGCCATCCTTCTTGAAGGCAGGCCGCATCTTGGCGACGCCTTCGACCGTGGCGCCCTCACGGATGTACTCGTCCTCACTCACGACCGTCTCGCCCTTGCGGGTCTTGATGGTCACGGGAACGATCTCATCCTTGAACTTGCCGGCCTTCCTGGCGGCCTCGGCCTTGTTCTGGGAGGCGACGGCGAAAGCGTCCTGCTGATCGCGGGTGATCTGCCACTTGTCGGCGACGTTCTCGGCCGTGGTGCCCATGTGGTAGTCGTTGAAAGCATCCCACAGGCCGTCTTTGACCATGGTGTCGATCAGCGCGGCATTGCCCATCTTTACGCCATTACGCAGATGCGTGGCGTGGACCGACTGGCTCATGCTTTCCTGACCGCCAGCGATGACGACATTGGCGTCGCCGAGCGCGATCTGCTGGGCGGCGGTGACGACGGCGCGAAGTCCCGATCCACAGACCTGGTTTATGCCCCAAGCCGGTGCGTCGTTGGAAATACCGGCGCCGAGGGCTGCCTGGCGCGCTGGGTTTTGCCCCTGCGCTGCCGTCAGGACCTGCCCGAGGATGACTTCGTCGACTTCGTCGGGCTTCACACCTGCGCGCTCCATTGCCGCCGTGAGCACGATTTTGCCGAGCTCATGGGCTGGCAGGCTGGCCAGGGACCCGTTGAACGATCCGACCGGCGTCCGCGCGGCGGCAACAATGACGATATCATCGGCTTTCATTACTGATCTCCATACCCAAAAGGAGCCTAGGTCATACCCTAGTGATTCCCGTTGGGAAACCCCACGGAGCGCGCCGTTAAGGCTCCTGGCAAAGCTCTGGTACTGTGCACAAGGAACGTGCTAGTGATTTCGCAGGTGCGGCATAGTAGCCCGGGCATGGCCCAGGGCACAGGAGCGATAGGCAAGTGGCTAGGGACGCGGACCAAGAGGGCCGGCCGGTCATCATCAAGAAATACGCCAACCGCCGACTCTATAATACCGACACGAGTACATATGTGACGCTTGAGGACCTCGCCGAAATGGTACGAGTCGAGCGGGATTTTGTCGTCTACGACGCGAAGACTGGCGAAGACCTCACCCATACCGTCCTCACCCAGATCATTGTTGAGCAGGAAAGCCGAGGCACGAACCTTCTGCCGGTCGGTTTTTTGCGCCAGTTGATCCGCTTCTACGGCGACAGCATGCAGGACATCGTGCCGAGCTATCTTGAGTTCAGCCTCAACTCGCTGACCAAGCAGCAGGAGCAATATCGGCGCCGGTTCGCCAATGTCTTCGGCACCGCGGCATTTGATGCGATGCAAGAACAGGTGCAGAAGAATTTCGCCACGTTTGAACAAGCCCTTGGCGTGTTCGCGCCGCCTGACGGTGGTGGGGTCACCCAGGGTGTCGATCAAGCTAAGCCGACATCCGGCGTTAAGCCGACTGGCGACGATATAGACACGCTCAAGGCCGAGATGCTGGCCATGCAGCAGCGACTCGAGCGGCTTTCCCGCAACTAGGCTGAACGCCTCGCGGCGAGCACAACAATCAGATTTTGAGAGATATCGCGGCTGAGCGGCTATGCGGCGATGGCTTTGTCTGTCTCGCGCTGCATATGGGCTTCTGCCAGATCTGCCTCGACCAGGGTCCGCTCACCGGCCGTGTCGGCCAGGAGGTGAACATGCACCTCGTTGGCGCCGCATTTGGCACCCTCATGGCGCATATGGGCGAGATTAAGCGATACGGCATCAGCCTTGGTCTGGCCGAAGGCCAGCGCCTCGCGCGTCCCGTCCTCGTGGCGGCGGACTAAGATGTAGTTGGCTTGGGGCAAAGCAGGGCAGCCCAACAGCGAATAGACGCTGTGGAGATAACGGCGGCTCGAAGCCCCGCGCCAATAGCGGAAGGCCTGGGCAAATTCAGACTCCGCGCAGACCAGCGCAGGCTCATCGGCCGGCCCCCAAGGGGCAGCCTCAACGAAGTCTGCGTCACTCGTCCACATCGGATGGATCCTGTCCCGTTAACCAGTTCGATAATAGTTCAGATAGGTTGACCGGCAGGAAATTCAAGGTGCCTTCGATCACGAATCTGTCTAGAACAAAGGTAGAACACGACAGGCCTTAACAGGAGGTTAATTGATTTTCCGGCTCGCCTCGGCCTCGGCGACAAGGCGATCTGAGGCGGTCTCGATTGCCTCTTGCAGGCGGGCCAGGAACCCTGCCCTCGGCAGGCCTGCAGGGATGGGATCGAGGATCTCCACCACCACGGTACCGGGCGCCCGGTACCAGCTCCGGCGGGGCCAGAAGACGCCTGAGTTCAGCGCCACGGGCACGCAAGGAACGTCGAGCGCGTTGTAGAGGAGGGCAATGCCAGTCTTGTAGGCCGGCGGCGCTCCCGGGGCGCGGCGGGTGCCTTCAGGGAAGATGATGATCTCACGCCCAGCGGCAATGCGGTCTTTGGCGGCGGTAAGCATACGCCGCAGCGCGGCCGGCCCCTTGTCGCGGTCGACTGGGATCATTTTGAACTTCGTCGAGAACCAGCCATGGAACGGGATCCAGAAGAGTTCGCGCTTCATGAGCAAAGCGGGATCGCGAAACACCGGAATCAGCGCGAAGGTCTCCCAGGCCGATTGATGCTTCGAGGCGACCAGGAAGGGACCATCCGGCAGCTTATCTTTGCCGCGCAGTTCGAAGTCCAAGCCGACGATGTATTTGAGCAGCCACAGCTCGACCCGCGAATGGAACTTGAGCGCGGCGAACGACCAGCTGCGCGGGCAGAATAGCAGCGGGCTACAAAGCACGACAAACAGCGCCGTCGTCACATAGAACAGGACATTGAAGAGAATCGATCTGGCCATGGCTGTCGGGGCCATTACGGCTCCGGGGAATCCTCTGCGGCGATGGTGCCGCCGCCCGATAAGACGAATCGCACGAGATTGGTGGCGCCGAGCCGCCCGAGCGCGGGCAGATATTTCAGATACTCAGATAGCAGCAACCGGGTGGTGCCGGGATAGGTCCACCAGCGCTCCACATGCACATTGTTGTCGATGACAGGATAGGGGATCAGCGTCACGCCCGGCATGACGCGTGCCAGCTCGGCCAGCGCCCGGGGCATGTGATAGTTCGACGTGACGACAATGATCGAGCCGTAGCGGTGAAGTCCCACCCACTGAGCTGTCTCTGTGGCGTTGTCGATTGTGTTGAGCGCCTCTTTGTCGATGTCGACACAACAGGAGAAATATTGATCGCCCGGGCTCGCTAGCCGCTTCAGCTGCTCCTTCGTTGTCGCCTGGTTGACGCCGGTAATGAGCACCCGTTTCGCCTTGCCTTTGGCGAGGAGTTTCATGGCCTCATCGATACGCGCCACGCCGCCAGTCAACACGGCGATGCCGTCGGCGGCATGAGCCGGCTCGACGCGCTCCCGGTCCACACTGTTGGCGAACACGATGAAGCCGATGATCAGCATGACGAGCAGCAGGATCAGCGCATCGAAGAGCAGCCTGACGATGCCCAGCATGCCGCCGAACCGGCGGAAATGCCGTCGGCCTGCTGCCTCTTGTATGTCTTTGGCGTCTTCGCTCACCGCTCACCCCGAACCTGCTCTGCCGCGGCGCAGAATAGGCAAAAACAGTCCTGCGCGAAATCGGCTTTGCCGCTGATTTTCGAGGACGTCATGCATAGGACTTGAGGACGCGGAATACGCCCAGCCGCGAGGTGAGCATGCACAGGCCCGCCACCACGACGACCATCAGCAGGCATAGCAAATAACCACCAATATCAAGCTCTCCGGACCCCAACAGGCGCCGCGTCTCCGCCGCGGTAACCGCGCCACCGCCGAGCAAATACATCATTAGCGGCAGAAGTTGGAAGGCGACCGCGGCTGCGAAGGCGCCCATGAGACCAGCCCGAACTCCGAGCCCTAGGAAGTGCCGCTCGAACTCGCTTGAGATGAAGCGCTCCTTGGCGCCGACGAAATGCAGCACTTCGATTATCTCGCGATTGGAGGCCATGGCGCTGCGTGTCGCAAAAATGATGACGGCGATTGTCGCGGCGGCGACCAACCCGAGCACGGCGATGCCGCCGAGTGCGGTCGAGCGCGTGATGGTGCGGATCTCCGCTTGCCAACGCCGGTGGTCGTCAAGCGTGACGCCATCGAAGTTTTGGGTCAGCGCTGCTTTGATGCGCTCGATGTCGGGCGGGTTGGAGCGGTCGATCTCCACCGCGATGAGGCGCGGGATCGGCAGAGCGGATATCGACACGGTATCGCCGAGCCATGGCTCAAGCAGTTTCGCACTGTCTTCGGCGGTGAGTGGTTTGACTCTGGTAATGCCCCTCTGCTTGGCGATGAACAGCGACACCAACGTGATCTTCTTTTCGATGTCGGCGGTGTTCACCGGGTCGAGTTCGATGGTGACCTCGCTGGCGATGTCATCGACCCAGGCATTGGCCGACTGGTTGACCATGTAGACGCCGCCGGCGGTGAGGCAGGCGAGGAACGTCATGATGGCGAGCACGACGGTCAGTGCGTTGCCGACGATCGAGGTCGGCGGCACAATCTGCGCGCCCGTGACCTGGAAGTGCGCGGGCAGCAGCGCGGTGAGCCGTGCTGGCAGGATGCCTGCAAGCAGGCTCGTCCAGGGATAGTCCCGAATGTCGGAGAGCAGGCTCACGTGGCGCTGACCTTCAGTTGGCCCTTGTCGAGCATGAGGCGCGGCGCCTCAAGCTGCTCCATGAGGGAATAGTCATGCGTTGCGAGGATGACCGATGTGCCGAGCCGGTTGAGTTCGACGAAGAGCCGGAGCAGCCGACTGCCGATGGCCGGATCGACATTGCCCGTGGGCTCATCGGCAAGCAGAAGCTCGGGCCGGGTGATCACGGCGCGGGCGATGGCCGCACGCTGCTTTTCTCCGCCAGACAGGATCTCGGGATAGGCGTGGATGCGCTCGCCAAGGCCGACCCAGCGCAGGAGATCGGTTACGTCCTCGGCGTAATCGGACTCTTTCTTGCCCATGACACGGAGTGGCAGGGCCACATTTTCCCAGGTGGTGAGGTGGTCGAGCAGGCGAAAATCCTGAAAAACGATACCGATTCGGCGTCTGAGCGCGGTACGGCCGGGCGGCGGAAGGTCGGCTACGTTCTCGCCAAATACGAAAATCAAGCCGCGCGATGGCCTCAGCGACATAAAAAGAAGCCGCAGAAGCGAAGATTTTCCGGCTCCAGAGGCCCCGGTCAGGAAGTGAAAAGACCCCGGTAGCACGTGAAAAGTAACGTCGCGCAAGATTTCCGGGCCCGAACCGTAGCGAAGGCCGACATTGTCAAAGCGGATCACCCGAATTCCTTAAGTCTCTTAACATTGCCGACCAATGGCTCTTTATGCTGAACTCCGGGTTAGGTATCAATGGAATTGGACAACTGCATGGGGCGTCCGCATTTTCCTCGAGTAGCGGACGAATTTCGGCTTTTTAAATGGCAACACAGATTAAATGCCCGGCGTGCGAGACTCGCTATGAAGTCAAAGCGGCGTTTCCACCCGAAGGGCGCAAGGTTCGCTGCGCGAAGTGCAGCCATGTGTGGCAGGCAAAGCCTGTAGGTGCGGAGGCGCCGGCACCAGCACCGGCGGCGGCACCTGCTTGGACGCCAGCGCCGCAGGCCGCTCCAAAAGCCCAGGCGCCTCAAGCACCGGCAGCTGCGCCACAGGCACCAGCGCCTCAGGCTCCCACACCCGCAGCGCCTAAAGCACCCACGCCCCCAGTCGCACCTCAGGCGCCAGCGCCCCAAGCTCCCGCGCCACAGGCTGCACCGCCGGCACCTGCCCCTCAGGCACCACCACCACCACAGGCCGTGCCCGCGCCGCCTCCCGTGGAGCCCGCGCCACCACCGCCTCAAATGCAGGCCGCACCGCCGCCTCCGCCGCCAGCACCTGTGTCAGCGGCTCTGCCGCCCGCCGCCCAGGCCGACGCCGAATATGGTGGCGCCGATCTCGCGGCTCAGGTCGCACAGATGAATGCGGAGACCGAGATGGCGCCCCCGCCGGCGCCAGCCGAGTCGACGCAAGCCAAGCTTGGCGGCCTGTTCGCCAAGATCATGGGCAAGAAGAAGGGCGCGCCCGCCGAGCCATCGGCGTCAGAGTCGGCGGCGGCAGAGCCGGCTCCGTCCGAAGCCGTTCCGCCGCCCGAAGGAAGCTTCACCGCGGCTGCATCCGCTGATGCGAGTTTCGACGCTGGATTTCCCGAAGACGAACCCTCCGATGCCGCGCTTGCCGACCCGGCTCTGGTTGCCGCGGCGTTCGGCGAGACATCACCCAAGTCGGGGCGCAAGAAGCCTTTGCCGATCGTGGCCATTGGCTGGGGCATCCTGGCGCTAATCGTCCTTATCGTCGTCAGCCTGTTCGTGTTTGCGCCGTCCACCACGGTGTCCATGCTGCCAGGGGCCGCACGCATCTATTCGCTGTTCGGCATGCCGGTCGGCGCCAACGGTCTCGCCTTCGAAGGTGTCCGCTATGGCTGGACCAATGACGGCAGCCAGACGGTGCTCGAAGTTCAGGGCAATGTGCGCAATACGAGCTCGGCCAACATGGCCGTGCCGACGGTTGTCATTGCGCTGCGCGACGAGAAGGGTGAGGAAATTTCCGAATGGACGACGGAAGTGGGCTCGGCTGAACTCAAAGCTGGCGAAGAGGCTCCGTTCTTGCGGCAGATCCCGTCGCCACCGAGCAATGTTCGCAGCATCAAAGTTCGCTTCACCCAAGCGAATTAGCAACGCGAACGAACCCCAACTTTAAGAAGGCGAACGAGGCATGGCGGAAAGCGCTGTGGCGGAGACCATAAAGCCGCTGTTCAGCGCCGAGACCATTGCGTGCCGCGTTGAGGCGTTGGCGCGCGACATCGCCGCCGCCAAACTCGACAATCTCATCATTGTCGCGGTGTTGAAGGGCAGCTTCATCTTCGCCGCCGACATGATCCGGGCGCTGCACCGCCAAGGGCTTCACCCGGAAATCGATTTCATGTTTCTGGCGAGCTATGGCTCCGGCACCGTCGGTGGCGAGGTCAAGGTGCTGCGCGACGTGGAGGTTCGACTTGCCGGGCGCGACGTGGTCATCGTCGATGATATTTTGGATTCCGGACGCACGCTCGTCTTCGCCAAGGAACTTCTGGCGGCGCGTGGCGCGCGCGTCGTCAAGACCTGCATCCTGCTCGACAAGCAAGTGCCGCGCGATGTGGATGTGACGCCGGACTTTACCGGCTTTGAATGTCCGGCTGAGTTCGTGGTCGGCTACGGCATGGACCTCGATAATCGCTATCGCGAGCTGCCCTATATCGGTGTGCTTGAAGCGTGATTGGCCAAGCCTACCGGTCAAGAACCAGCCTGATCTCGACGAGATTTGAGCGCACCCGCAAGACATAAAAACCAAGCGTGGCAAGATGGGATGGCATCAGCCAGCCGGACTCCGCACCATTCGAGATGATCGTCGGCTGGATGTTGAGCGAGGCGCGCAACTGCTCCTCAAGCTCGGACCACAGCGTGGCGAGGCGGCGTTGGGCGATGACGTCCTTGAAGTCGGCGCGGGCGGCGGTGAGGATGCCGTAATAGGCGTAGAGCTGGCCATAGGCGAACCAGAAGCGGTCGTCGGCGCGCGTATCGAACCAGCCGCTGTTGTAGTTCTCCGAACGCTCCCGCAGGATTGCCGAAGTCGCGCCGATATCAGAGGCGATGCGGTCGACGAACTGCAGCAGATTGTCGGCGCGCGCATCGAACACGGCCTCGCATTTTTCCAGCCGGTCGTTGAACGCGTTCAGGTCCTTGATGGCCGCGCGATAGAAGCTCGGCGTCGGGGTCTTCGGACCGAACGGGCTTAGGCTGAAATACCAAGTGCTCTCGTCGAATTGGAGACTGCCGCGCGCGTTTTGCAGATTGGGATCGATCTGCGAGGTGCCACGCACGCGCCCCAAGGTGTCGACAAGTTCAATGGTCGTGCGGCGGATCGCTTGGTGCACGCCGCGCTGGAACGACGCCTTGTTGTCGAAGAACGGCGTCTTGTCCCAAGCGAGCCCGAACAGGCCGAGCTTGTAGAGGATCATCGAAGACAGCCACGCATTCTGATTGACGTTGAAGTCGACCAGACCGGCGGTGGCGTCGACGATGAGAGATCGCTGGCAAGACTGCGTCCCGTCTGCTGCGGGCTTGGCTGGCGTTTCGCCCGAGCCCTCATAGGCGGTCGCATAGTCTGGATCGAAATCCGTCCAGCGCTGCGTCGCCCAGAAGAAATATCCGTAGAGAACCACGAGGCAGAAAAGGAGTGCACCGAGCACGGCTTTGAGAATGACGCCGCGGCGGGTGAACCATTGCCCGATCCAAACGAACGGCTTCAGCACAAACGCAACGGCGAGGCCGACGCCACGTCCCATCGCTTCGCAGGCGCGGGTGAAGAAGCTCACGATGTTATCGAGCATGGGCTTTAGAACGAGCGGATGAGGCGCTCGAGATAGTCGAGCTCTAGCGTCGTCCGGGAGGGATCGCCAATCCTACGGCGAAGCTCGTCGAGAACTTCGCGTGCCCGCTGAATGTCGATCTCGTCGGGCACTTGAGCGGACAGTCCGAGGTCGGGGCGGTTGGAACGATCAGGGCGGCCAAGCGGATCGCGCCCATTGCTGCCGGGCCCTCGGCCCGCCTGCATCTCGCCATTCTCCATCATTTCCTGCGCCATGGCCTGCGCGCCTTTGCGCATGCGGTCGAGCGCCAGGGTCTGATTTTGGGTGGCGCTCTCAAGGTCGCGCTTCGCCAGCGCCTCCTCGGCGTCTTCCATGGCTTCTTCTGCGCCACCGAATTCCTTCGATGCGTCGCCGCCTTGCGCGCGCATGCGCTCCATCAGCTGTTGCAGCTTGTCGCGTAGCTTTTTCTGGCGCTTAGCGAGCTCGCCGAGAGGACCCTGCTGCTGACCTTGCTTGCCGAGTTCCGTCTCGCCGCCGGCAGCGTCGCCCTGCCGGCCCGACTGGCCTTGAGCCTTGGCGCCGCTTTGCCCGCCTTGGGGCAATTGATCCTGGAACGGGGCCTTGCCCATGCCCTGTCCGAAATCCATGGATTGGTTAGGCGGGCTCACTTTGAACTGATCGCCACCACCGCCTTTGCCCTGCTTCTGCTTCTCCGCGAAGGTGTCATCGAGCAGCTTTTGTTGATCGGAAACCACGTCATCGAGTTCCTTCATCATCTCGTTGGCGCGCTTCTGCTTTGCGTTCTTGGGAAGATTTCCAGTCTGCAACTGCTCGAGAATGTCGTTCAGCTCGGACAGCATGCGTTCGGCCTGCTCCTTGGAGCCCGCCTCGGAGAGGTCCTGGATGCTTTCCAGGAGCTTGTCGAGGTCTTGCTCCGAAACGAGCTGTTCGCCGTCCTTGGCCTCTTGCTGAGGCATGTCGGCGGTCTCTTGCTGCTGCTCGGCAAGCGCTTGGAGATAGCGGCCGAGCGCGGCGCGAAGTTCCTCGACGCGGCATTCGATTTCGTCAGACGAGGCATTCTCCTGAAGCGCCTTCTTGAGTGCGTCCTGAGCGATTTTGAGTTCGTGCTCGGCCTCGGGCAGGTCGCCTTCCTCAATACGGAGCGCCGTGGCCCAGAGCTGGTCGACGACGCTGGCAACGCTTTCGCGTGAGTCGTTGTTCAAGAGGCGCCAATAGCTGTCGCGCAAGGAGAGATAAACCAAGCGGTCGTCGATGACCCGTTCCTCGCCAAGCGTCAGGGCGTCGATCGCCCGCGCAACGGTCGCCAGCGCGGCGGGCTCGCGCACCAGCTTCTTGCGCTGCTCGACCACGGCCCTGGCGAGCGGGTCGGTGAAGGTCCGCTCCGGCAGCACGAACTCATAGACCTGACTCTTGCCCGCCTTATCCGCCTGGTCACGGGCGATGAGGGTCATGCGAACTTTCAAGCCCGCCCAGGGATGTGCGGTCAGGTCCTGGGTGGCGCGGCCTTTGACCTTCTTGGCGTTGGTCTGCGGCAGTTGCAGTGGCATGACCGGAGGATTGAAGAGCGGGTTCGCCTCGACCAGAGCGTCTTCGCCAACCTCTTCGCCGGGCGCGGGGGGAACGAAGGCTTGGTCTTCGCCGGCGGCCAATGCGAACTGGACTTCGGCGCTGGCCACGCCGTAATCGTCCAGCGCGCCATAGAGGAGGCGGAGCGCGCCGCGCGGCATGGTCTTGGGATCGGTCGTCAGCGCGATTGTCGGTGGCGTATCTTCGATCAGCTCAAACTGCCATTGGGCGACGGTCTGGCCGCCGATTCTGACATCGGCGGTGAGCGGCTCCATGACTCCGACATTGAACTCCACCAGCCCCGTGGCGCCACCAGTCTTGGGCTCGATGGTTTTTGGGTCGGCGGTGCTGCCTTTTCGGATGGTAAGGGTCACATCATCGCCGTCCGGCACATGGGTGCGGATGATGAGCTGGCTCCGCTCCGGCACCGACAGCGCGCGGAAGGTTTCCGACCCTGCACCCACGGTCTCACTGCCGTCGGCCAAAATGATGGGCGCCAAGCCGGTGTAGATCGGCGGCGTCACCCAAGCGTCGAGCCTGAGCAGCGCTGTCGTGGTGTTGCTGGCGGTGGGCGAGAAAGCCGCGGCGAGGCGCGGCCGGCTATCGGCACCCGCTGCGAGGGCAGCGACGATGAGCCCGAGCAGAAGAAGAACCCGGATGGCGTAAGGGTCGTTACGATCGGTGCGGGGCGCGGGCCAGGACGGTTTCAGTTTGGCGACGAGTCGCGCCAAGCGCTTGCGATGCGTGGCCCACAGCATTGCCGTTACGGGCGCCGCCGTCGTGCCGAGTTGGTCCTCATAAGATGAGGCTGGGCGGTGTTTGATATTGGCGTTGCGCTCAAACCGCCGGAGCGCCTCGATGCGGGTCGGCACGACCAGCCGAACCAGCGGCAGGAAGGAGACGATGAAGGCGACACCGAACGCGCCAAGCAGGATGCGATGCATTAGCGGCGGCATCACGCTCCAGCCACTGAGCAGGGTGATAATCAGAAAGGCGCAGACCACAACAAAGGGCAAGAGCAGCGCCTCCCAGGCGCGCTCGGCAAGAAGCGCAAGCCAACTCAGGCGCACGCGGCCCTCGAAGCGCTTCTTCAGCGCCGTCGCCTCCGCGGTTTCCTTGGCCGTGAATCTTGGTCGTGAGCATCTTGCCATGTTCCAATTTCTTTAGCACAGGGGCCGCCTGAGCAAGGATTACATCACGGTAATCTAGGGCTCGAAGCGCGCAGAATGGAGGCTCGAAAGCCGTTTAGGTCCAGTCCGGCAGACGTTCCGCCGCGAGCATATCCTCATAGCTCGGCCGGGGCCGGGTGACGCAATGGCGGCGTCCAGACACCAGAACCTCGGGCACCAGGGGACGGCTGTTATATTGGGAGGCCAGCACCGCGCCATAGGCACCTGCGGTCATCACGGCAATCAGGTCCCCGGCGTGAAGCTCCGGGAGCGACCGCTCCAGCGCCAGATAGTCGCCGGTCTCGCAGATGGGCCCCACCACATCGGTCACGACGTTCGGCGTTCCTGGCGCCGGCTCGATCACCGGCATGATCTCGTGATGAGCCTCGTAGAGCGTGGGCCGGATCAAATCGTTCATGGCGGCGTCGACAATGGTGAAAGTCTTTGCGCCGACATGCTTCACGCTGAGCACGCGCGAAACCAGGATGCCGGCATTGCCCGCGATCATGCGGCCGGGCTCAAACAGCAGGCGCACGCCGAGATCCCCGACCGCCTGATTGACCAACGCGGCGTAGTCAGCGGGAAGCGGCGGTGGCGGTTCGTCGTTGCGGTAAGGGATGCCAAGGCCGCCACCGAGATTGACAAACGCGATGTCGAAGCCTGCGCCGCGCAACGTGCCAACCAGTTTGGTCAACGGCGCGAAGGCATTCCTGAACGGCTCAAGGTCGGTGATCTGACTGCCGATATGCATATGCACGCCGACAGGCGAGATGCCCGGCAGCTCAGCCGCGAGGCGATAGAGCGACAGGGCACGCTCGAACGGCACGCCGAACTTGTTCTCAGCCTTGCCGGTGGCAATCTTGTGATGGGTCTTGGCGTCGACGTCGGGGTTCACGCGCAACGCAATGCGTGCGGTTTGCCCGCGCGCGTCAGCCACTTCGCTCAAATCGCGAAGCTCTTCTTCCGACTCTACGTTGAAGGCGAAGATGCCAGCATTAAGCGCGAAGGCCATTTCCTCCTTGGTCTTGCCAACGCCGGAGAAGGCTATCCGCTCGGGCGGCACGTTGACGGCGAGCGCCCGGCGAAGCTCGCCTTCGGAGACCACGTCCATGCCCGCGCCAAGCTTCGCCAGAGTGGCGAGCACGCCGAGATTGGAGTTGGCCTTGATCGAGTAGCAGACCAGCGTGTCGGGCGCGCCAGCGAAGGCGTCCGCGAACACCTGATAGTGGCGCTCGAACGTTGCCGTCGAATAGCAATAGAACGGAGTCCCGACGGCGTCGGCCAACGCTAAGAGGTCAACGTCTTCGGCGTGCAGTACGCTCGCGTGGGAGACACCGCGCCGGTAGGAAAAATGGTGCATGACAGGAAGAGGGGGCTAATCGAGTAGACGGTCAATCCATAAACGGCGATCCGGCGCCTTGGACATCTTGCTGGACGGGTCGGCAGCGGTCTCGGGATAGCTCGGCTTCGGCCGGTCCAACGAACCGCGCCGTCCGCAGGCGCTAAGCCCGACAGCCGTTATCAACGCAAGCATTATGAGGACGCGCAGTGCGCTTCCCATGATCGTGCCCCTATGGTCAGAACCCTTCCTATAGGTTCCTTCCATCCTTTTATCGCGACAGGCTGTCCTTTTCCAAACGCTTTATCCACCGTCTGGCCTCAGCCCGCACATTGGAGGGAGCGGTTCCCCCTTGGCTTCTGCGGCTTTTGGCCGACTGGCTGGGGTCCAAGATAGCAAAGACGTGTTTGGTGACCCGTGGCTCGATGCCTTGAATCTGCGAAAGCTTCAGGTTTTTTAGGTCGCAATCCTTGGATTCGGCGAGTGCCACGATTCGCCCGGTGAGGTGGTGGGCCTCCCGGAAGGGAATTCCGAGATTCTGCACCAGCCAGTCGGCGAGGTCGGTGGCCGTGGCATATTCCTGGCCCGCTGCTTCGCGCATGGCATCGGCATTGATCTCAAGGTCGCCAACCATGCCAGCCATGGCGGCAAGCCCAAGCTTCAGCGCATCGAGCGCGTCGAAGACAGGTTCCTTGTCTTCCTGCATGTCCTTGGCATAGGCGAGCGGCAGGCCCTTCATCACCATCAGCAGTGCCTGGAAGGCACCGGCGATCCGCCCGGTCTTGGCCCGCACCAATTCGGCGGCGTCCGGGTTCCGTTTTTGCGGCATGATCGAGGAGCCGGTGGAGAACGCATCGGACAATCTGGCGAAGCCGAATTGCGGCGAGGTCCACAGCACTATTTCTTCGGCGAGCCGCGACAGATGCATGGCGGCGATCGATGTGTCCGCCAACGTCTCCAGCGCGAAGTCCCGGTCGGAAACGGCGTCGAGCGAGTTTGCCGTCGGCTTGGTAAAGCCGAGCGCCTTGGCGGTCATGTTCCGGTCAATGGGAAAGCTCGTGCCAGCAAGCGCCGCGGAGCCCAACGGGCATTCGGACAAACGCTTGGCGGCATCGGCAAAGCGGCCACGGTCGCGGGACAGCATCTCCACATAAGCGAGGCAATGATGGCCGAACGTGATGGGCTGAGCCGTCTGCAAATGGGTGAAGCCCGGCATCACCGTGGCGGCGTGTTCGAGCGCCATCGTCGCGAGCGCAAGCTGAAGCGCGGCGAGACCGGCGTCGAGGCCAATGATCTCGTCCCGCACATAGAGCTTGAAGTCGGTGGCGACCTGATCGTTGCGCGACCGCGCGGTGTGCAACTTGCCGGCGACCGGGCCGATCAGCTTGCGCAGCCGGCTCTCGATATTGAGATGGATGTCTTCCAAGGCTCGCGCAAATTTGAACTTGCCCGCCTCCATCTCGGCCAGAATTTGGTCGAGACCTTTGGATATCTCGCGCGCGTCCTTCTTCGTGACGATGCCGGACGCCGCGAGCATGGTGACATGGGCCTTGGAGGCTAGGATGTCGTGCCGCCATAGGCGCTTGTCGAAGTCGATGGAGGCATTTATCTCCTCCATGATCTCCGCGGGACTTGCGGCAAAGCGGCCGCCCCACATGGTGTTGGTCATATCGTCCAAGTCCGGGCAAACTTTAAGTTAATGAGGGTGACGTGAACTCATCGAAGAAAGACAAGCACGCCGCGTCGCCGGCCAAATACGCGATCATCGCGGTCATCGCGGTCATCGCGGCAATTGCCGGGTTCGCGACGGTATATTTCAGTCTTGCCCCCTCTGACAATGGTTCTGGGTCACGGTCCGCGACCGAAATGACCGGTGAAGCGGTCTCCGGGAGCGAAGCGGACGCCAAGGCTAGCCCGCTCAAAGGGCTCAATAAGGGGACTATGGCGGCCTTCTTAGTGCGTTCGAAGCCTCTCGATCTCCCCGATTTCAGCCTCGTGGACGGCGATGGCGCTACCATTTCCTTGGCAGATTTGGGCGGAAAAGTCGTGCTCCTCAACATCTGGGCGACCTGGTGCGTGCCATGCCGGGAGGAAATGCCCCAACTCAATGACCTTCAGGCGGCGCTCGGCGGTACGGATTTCGAGGTCGTCGCCGTCAATATCGACAAAGGCGGACCGGACAAGGCGCGCAAATTCCTGGACGAGACCAAGGCCACAGACCTCACGCTCTACACCGACCCGACTGGCAAATTATTTTCAAAATTGAGAGCGGTCGGCATGCCGACGACGCTGCTCATCAATCGCGAGGGCAAAGAAATTGGCCGGCTGGTGGGCCCCGCCGACTGGGCCTCGCCGCAAGCCAAGCGCCTGATCGAAACCGCGATCGCCGCTAGCGCGCCGGCCGGCTAGGCTGTTGCGCCTGACCGGCTCACTGCACCGGCGCGATTGCGTCCGCCCCGAGTTGATAATTATACGAGCAGGCCTCTTCCACCGGCTTGTTGCAGGGAGTGCCCGAAGTGGTCACGTGCATGGTGCGCGTGTCGCCACTCGTTGAGAATTTGTAGCTTTTGACGAAGTCCTCGAAGACCAGGTCCCAGGTCGCATCTCCATCCCAGAAATAGAGATGCAACATGCAGCCGCTGGCGTTGCAGGCTGGGTTGGCGGCGCCATCGCATTTCAGCCTGGCGAAGTCGGCGATCCAGTCGCTGCTGCCATCGCCATTCAGATCGTCACCGCTGAGGATCGCGGCCGTGTCGGGCTTGCCACCTTGCGTGCGGCAGACTTGCGCGGCCTCGGCAATGATCTCGGCGATGTCCTCGGGCTGTTCTTCGCCATGGGCTGGGGAAAAACAGACGACCATCGCCAAGCTTAGAAAAGCGGCGACGCCGAAAGGCGAGACGCGAAGCGTGCTCAATTGGCGGTGCTGAAGTTTGGCGCGACCGGCATCTCGGCGAGCATGACCACCGGCGTGCGCAGATCGTAAAGCTCAGGCGAGAGGTCCGACTTGCGCGTCCGCTTCTTGCGGCGGCGCTTCTTTGGCCTGGGGCCGCAAATGACGGCGCGCAGATGTGCGGGCTCCTCGCTCAAATTGGCTTGCATGGCGAGCCCGTCGAGGCTCGTGCCAAATAGTGACTTCCAGAAATAGCGCTTGAAGCCGTTCTCCAACAACCGAGCGGCGCGGGCGTTACGCGTGCGGGTCGAAGGCTCGCCGAGAACGACGGCCACCAGCTTGCGGCCGTCACGCGTGGCGCTGACCACGATGTTGAATCCGGAGTCACAGATGAATCCGGTCTTCATGCCGTCGGCGCCGGGAAAGCTGATAAGCAGGCCGTTATGCGTGCGCAGCCGCTTCTTGCCGACTTGGACATGGGTCTGGCGGAAGATGTCGGCGTGCTCAGGAAATTCGATGATGATGGCGCGAGCCAGCCGGGCGAGGTCTCGCGCCGTCGTATATTGCTGCTCGTTGGGCAGGCCATGGGGATTGGCGAATTGGGTGTTTGTCATACCCAGGTGCTTGGCCGCCTTGTTCATGCGCTCAATGAAGGCTTCCTCGTTACCACCCACGGTCTCCGCCACCATGACGGCGACATCGTTAGCCGACTTGACGATGATCACCTTGATCGCCGTTTCGAGCGAGATGTGCTTGCCGATGGGCAGGCCGAGCTTAGTGGGCGGTTCGGCCGCAGCGTTCTTCGTGCTGATCACCTTGGTCTCGGGTGTCACTTCGCCATCGCGCAATGCGTGGAAGGTGACATAAGCGGTCATCAATTTGGTGAGAGAGGCGGGAAACCATCGGGCGTCCGGGTCCTCGGAATAAAATACTGTGCCGTTATAGGGCTCGAAAACCAGGGCTGGGCTGGCGGCTGCCATCGACGAAGCCAACAAGGCCGCTCCGGCGAGAATGCCAAGAAAGGCGCGTCTCAGCATTTATCCCTCTTCCCTAATTCCAAAACTGGCGCTTTATCGCCTTAGCCACAACCGCGCCCCATAATCACCAGAAATTCGGCTGTTCCGTGACGGATTTGGGAGACGGGGCCATCCGTCAATAAAACGAGGCGGATAAGGACCCATGCGACCAGAGCAAAGCCGCTCTTCAGAAGCGGCGGAGACTAGCGACCTCGCGAGGTTTCGCAACCGCCAATTTGGTCTTGTGGACTTGCGCACCCGCGCGGGCTTGATGTGGCGCGGGAGCGTCCAATATGGTCGCCTTCGCCGCAATCCGTCGGTCGATTTCCGCGGCCCTCAACTTAGAAGTGAGCGAGCCGGATGAGCGTCTTTTTCGAAGAACTTGATTATTGCCCGACACCGATCGGGGCTCTTAGCCTGCGCCGCCGCCGCGAACATAAGCTCGGTGTGGATGTCATCGAGATCAAGCTCGGCGAAGAATATCTGATGTCGAGCCTGTTCACGGTGTCGGAGATCGCGCTGGCGCGGCTGGGGCTGGCCAAACTCGGTGGCGACAAACTCGATGTGGCTGTCGGTGGGCTCGGGCTTGGCTATACGGCCAATGCTGTGTTGGAGTACGAGAACGTCGCCTCGCTGGTGGTGGTCGAAGCACTCGAAGCGGTCATCGATTGGCACGGAAAGGGTCTGCTGCCGCTCGGCCGTACGCTGACAACAGACGAGCGCTGCCGGATCGTGCATGGCGACTTCTTCGCATTGGCGGCGTCCGAAGAAGGCTTCGATGGAGACGCGCCGGGCCGGCAGTTCGATGCCATTCTGGTCGACATCGATCACTCGCCGAACTTCCTCCTCGATCCGGCAAACGACTCTTTCTATCAGCCTGAAGGTCTCAGACGATTGGCCACGCATCTTCGCCCCGGTGGCGTGTTCGGCTTGTGGTCCGACGAGCGTCCCGACGATGCTTTCACGGCCCGTCTCGCCAGCGTCTTTGACGACGCTCGCGCCGAACCCGTGACGTTTCACAATCCGCTTCAGGACAAGCCGTTCACGCAGACCGTCTATCTCGGGAAGAAGCGGACATCGTCTGCGCCAGAGAACACTGAATGACGGAGACTGCGCGCCATTGCGTGGACGAGCTTGCAACAACGCAAGCACAATTGGAGTGCCCGGTCTGCCGCGCCCCGGAAACTCAAAGCTTCGACACCATCGACGGCACGGACTATTGGCGCTGCGCCTCTTGCGAGGCGACCTTCGTCGATCCGGTGCAGCATCTTGGCAGTGACGAGGAATACGCAGTCTATCTGCAACATCGCAACGACCCGGCGGACGCGCGCTATCGCGCGTTCCTGTCGAAGCTCGCGAACCCAATTTTAGCGAAGCTCGAACCCGCATCGCGCGTGCTCGATTTTGGGTGCGGCCCCGGACCGGCATTGGCGGCGATGCTCGGCGAGGCGGGGCATGATGTGCGGGTCTACGATCCGTTCTTTTGTCCCGAACGGGACGCGCTAACGCATATCTATGACGCCATCACCTGCACGGAAGTCGCCGAACATTTCCACGCTCCGGCGGAAGAGTTCGATCGTTTCGGTGCTCTGCTGCGGCCAGGTGGTTGGCTGGCGGTGATGACGAATTTTCAGACTGAGGACGCGAGCTTTGTCGATTGGCATTACCGCAAAGACCCGACCCATGTTGTCTTCTACCGTGAGGCGACGTTTCAGATGATCGCGGCACAACGTGGCTAGCATTGCGAAATCCCGGTCAAGGATGTTGCCCTAATGCGTAAGCCCGAAGCACCATGTTGAGCGCTCCTGAACTGGTCACGCTCCGCGCCTCATTGGTGAAGCGCTTAGAGGCTCTTCGCGCCACCAGCGAAACCACGGCGGAAAATCGTCGTCCCGTGGAGCTTGACCAAACATCGGTGGGCCGTTTGTCGCGTATGGACGCCATACAGGTGCAAGCCATGGCGCTCGCCACCGAAGGCAGACGCCATGACGAAGCCCGCCGTGTCGAAGCGGCTATCAGCCGGATCGACGAGGGCGAATACGGCTACTGCATTTCTTGTGACGAAGAAATTTCGGCCAAGCGTTTAGGCGTCGATCCTGTCATCCCGACCTGCATTGGCTGCGCGTCGGGCGCGGGCCGCTAGCGCGGTCCGTCAAGCCTTCTCAATGAGAATGGCGCGGAGATCGTTGACGTTGGTGAGCGTCGGGCCCGTCTCCAATAGATCGCCGATCCCTTTGAAGAATGTGTAGGGGTCGTTGTTGGCGAGCATGGCCTTGGGGTTGATCCCAGCCTTTTCGGCGTGGGCCAGCGTGTCGGGATAGATCAGCGCCCCGGCATTATCTTCCGACCCATCGACGCCGTCGGTGTCGCCGGCCAGCGCGTAGATGTTCTCCATGTCGTCGAGTGCAATGGCGAGTGACAGCAGAAACTCCGTATTGGGACCGCCCTTGCCGTTGCCCTTTAGCGTGATGGTGGTCTCGCCGCCGGAGATCAGCACGCAAGGCGGCTGTTCGGGCTGGCCACGCATGGCGCATTGCCGCGCGATGCCCGCATGAACCAGCGCTACGTCGCGGGACTCGCCCTCGATGCTGTCGCCAAGAATGACCGGTGTCACACCGGCTTTGCGCGCCACCTCAGCGGCGGCCTCAAGCGAGGCTTGCGGCGTGGCGATCATGATGTTTTCGACATTCTCAAAACACGGGTCGCCGGGCTTTGGCGTCTCCTCGGCGGTATCGAGCAGGCGGCGCATATTGTCCGGCACGTCGATGCCGTATTTCTCGATGATGCCGAGTGCGTCTTCATTGGTGGATGGGTCGGGCACTGTCGGGCCAGACGCGATGATCGAAGCATCGTCGCCGGGCACATCGGAGATCATCAGCGCTATGACCTTGGCGGGATAAGCGGCGCGAGCGAGCCTGCCGCCCTTGATGGCGGAGAGATGCTTCCGCACCGTGTTCATCTCCGAGATCGTCGCGCCGCTGGCGAGCAGCGCCTTGTTCATGGCCTGCTTGTCTTCAAGCGTGACGCCTTCAGCCGGAAGGGCCAGCAGCGATGAGCCGCCGCCGGAGATGAGGCAGAGCACGAGGTCGTCTTCAGTCAGCCCTTGCACCAGTTCGAAGATGCGCTTGGCGGCGTCGCGGCCAGCTTCATCCGGCACGGGATGGGCGGCTTCGATCACTTCCAGACGCTCCGTTGGCACGCGATAGCCGTAACGGGTGACGACGAGCCCATCGAGCGGACCGTCCCATGTGTCTTCGAGCGCTTTAGCCATGGCGCCAGACGCCTTGCCCGCACCAATAATGATCGTGCGGCCTTTTGGGCGGGGCGGCAGATGGGCCGGCACGCAGAGCGAGGGCAGGGCCGCGTTCACGCCCGCTTTAAACATGGCTTTGAGAAGCACTTCTGGCGTCATTTTGTGTCAGGCCTCGCCCTTGATCAGTGGGCGATGAACCTGCACAGACGATTGCAAGAAGGCAAGTGAATGAATACGGTGCCCGTTCCTTTTGTCAGGAACGACGTGTGTAAATTGGGGGCGACGACTAATGTCAGCAGGTTCGATCGAACAACACAAAAAGCCGAAATCCGATATCGAGATCAGCCAAGCTGCTGTCATGCGGCCGATTGTCGATGTTGCGGCGGACAAGCTTGAGCTTAAGTCTGAGGACCTGATCCCTTACGGCCACTACAAGGCGAAGGTCTCCCTCGATTTTATAGACACGCTGAAAGACAAGCCTGACGGCAAGCTGATCCTCGTGACCGCGATCACGCCAACGGCTGCTGGCGAAGGCAAGACCACGACCACGGTCGGCTTGGGCGATGCGCTGAACATCATTGGCAAAAAGGCCATGATCTGCGTGCGCGAGCCCTCGCTTGGGCCCTGTTTCGGGATGAAAGGTGGCGCGGCCGGTGGCGGCTTTGCTCAGGTTGTGCCGATGGAGGATATCAACCTCCACTTCACCGGCGATTTCCATGCGATCGGCGCTGCCAACAATCTGCTGGCGGCGATGATCGATAACCACATTTATTGGGGCAACAAGCTTGATATTGACGCGCGCCGGGTGAGCTGGCGCCGCGCGGTCGACATGAACGACCGGGCCCTGCGGTCCATCGTCACTTCGCTCGGTGGCATCGCCAACGGCTTCCCCCGTGAGGCGGGCTTCGACATCACTGTCGCCTCGGAGGTGATGGCCATTTTCTGCTTGGCCACGGACTTGGCCGATCTTCAGCGCCGTCTGGGCCAAATTCAGATCGGTCAGACCCGAGATAAGAAAGCGGTTACGGCCAAAGAACTGTCGGCATCTGGTTCCATGGCGGCCCTGCTTAAGGATGCGCTGGCGCCGAACCTGGTGCAGACCCTGGAGCACAACCCAGCCTTCATTCATGGCGGTCCGTTCGCCAATATCGCCCATGGCTGCAACACGGTGATCGCCACCAAGGCGGCGCTGAAACTCGCCGACTACGTGATTACGGAGGCTGGATTTGGCGCCGATCTTGGAGCTGAAAAGTTCTTCGATATCAAGTGCCGCAAGGCCGGGCTGAAGCCCGACTGCGTGGTGATCGTGGCGACCATCCGGGCACTCAAGATGCATGGCGGCGTGGCCAAGGACGATCTCAAGAAAGAAAATCTGGCAGCGCTGGAGAAGGGCTACGCCAATCTCGAGCGTCACATCGAAAACTTGAGGAAATATAAGGTACCGGTGGTTGTGGCGACGAACCGTTTCTCGTCCGACACCGACGATGAAATCGGACTGCTGAAGCGTTTGTGCTCAACGGGTGGCGCCGAATGCGTCATGGCCGATCATTGGGCGCTTGGCGGGGCGGGCGCGGTCGAGCTGGCCGAGTGCGTGGTCAAAACCATCGACACCAAGCCGTCCGAATTCGAGCCGCTTTATCCCGACAACATGACGCTTTGGGACAAGACGCGCACCATCGCCCAGGACATCTATGGGGCGGAGGACATCACCGCCGAGAAGAGCGTCAAGGACAAGTTCGCCGAGCTCGAAAAGCTGGGATTTGGCAATTTCCCGATCTGCGTGGCCAAGACCCAGTACAGCTTCACCACGGACCCGGCCGCCAAGGGCGTGCCGTTGGGCCATACCATCCCTATCCGCGAGGTCCGGCTGTCTGCCGGGGCGGAGTTTGTGGTGGTGATCTGTGGGGCCATTATGACCCTGCCGGGCTTGCCCCGGGTGCCTGCCGCCAACAGCATCGAACTTGCGTCGGATGGCCGCATCGTAGGCCTCTTCTAGGCCAGCAAAGGGGTTGCCAGGGGCGCTACCTGCGGCTACCACCTCTCTTCGCGCAAGGCATAGGCCCGGCAACGACCAGGTAGCCCGAGAGTCCTAGGAGACGAACCAATGGCTGGAGCCAGAAGGCCGGGCCGTAACTTCCTATTTGTGCCGGGGCCAACCAATGTCCCCGACCGGATCTTGCGCGCGATGCATGTTCCCATGGAGGATCATCGCTCCGCTGACTTCCCGAAGCTTACGCTCCCTCTCTACGAAGACATGAAGAAGGTCTTCCAAACCACGGAAGGTCAGGTTTTCATCTTCCCCTCGAGCGGCACTGGCGCTTGGGAGGCTTGCTTCACCAATACCCGCTCGCCAGGCGACAAATTGCTGGCGTCGCGATACGGCCAGTTCAGCCATCTGTGGATCGATCTCGCCCGCCGTCATGGGCTTGAGGTCATCGTGCAGGAGGAAGAATGGGGCACGGGCGCTGACCCTGAGCGTATAGAAGAGGCGCTGCGCGCCGACAAGAACCATGAAATTAAGGGCGTCATGGTGGTCCATAACGAGACCGCCACGGGCGTGACCTCCGATATTGCCGCGGTCCGCCGCGCTATCGATGCCGCCAAGCACCCGGCGCTGCTTTATGTGGACGGGGTGAGTTCGATTGGAAGCATCGACTTCCGGTTTGACGAGTGGGGCGTCGACCTCGCTATCACCGGTTCGCAGAAGGGCATGATGCTGCCGGCGGGGCTGGGCATTGCCTGCGTCAGTCAGAACGCTCTGGCGCGGATGAAAGATGCCACCTGCACCAAGGCCTATTTCGATTTCACCGATCAGATCAAAACCAACGAGGGCGGCTATTTCCCATATACGCCGGCTCTGCCGCTGCTCTATGGCTTGCGCGAGGCGCTGAACCTGTTGTTCGAGGAAGGCCTCGACAACGTGTTCGCGCGCCATCACATGCTTGCCTCCGGCACGCGCGCGGCGGTCGATGCATGGGGTCTCAAGCTCTGTGCCAAAGACCCGAAATGGAATTCCGACACGGTGAGCGCGATCATGGTGCCCGAAGGCATCAATGGCGCCGACGTTATCGACCGGGCCTACCAGCGCTATAATCTGGCGCTTGGTGCGGGCTTGACGGAGATGGCGGGCAAATTGTTCCGCATCGGCCATCTTGGCGATCTCAATGAGCTCATGCTGCTCGGCGCCATTTCCGGCGCGGAGATGTCGATGCGCGACGTGGGCATCCAAATTGAGGCCGGCTCGGGTGTCGCGGCGGTGCAGGAATATTTCCGCGGCGCGCAAGTCGCGGGCGAACAGCGTCTCGCTGCCGAGTAGATCGGCAGCACGAGGGCGAGCGGCTGGTGCCACTGTCCTCAACGAAGTGAATTGTCTGATGCCGTCTGGCGCATCGGTTTTGCTCAGGACGGTTTATGCATGGCGTGGGTGTGCCCCACGATTTGAATAACAAGGGGGGTCCCTAGTGGAACACACGATCGTCTTCCTCGATCGAGAGTCGGTTGGCGCCGATGTGCGCAAGCCAGATTTCCCGCACAACTACAAAGAATACGACTCCACGTGGACGCCTGAGGAGATCGTCGATCGCCTCAAGGACGCCAGCATCGCCCTGATCAATAAGGTTCCGATGCGTGCCGACGTGCTGAAGCAGCTGCCGAATTTGAAGCTGATCGCCGTCGCCGCCACGGGCACCGACGTGGTCGACAAGGCCTACTGCAAAGAGGTTGGCATCGCCGTCGTCAATATCCGCAATTACGCCTTCAACACCGTGCCCGAGCATGTGATCGCGCTGATGTTTGCGCTGCGCCGCAATCTGCTCGCTTACGTCGCCGACGTGCGCAAGGGCCGTTGGGGCGAGGTCGATCAGTTCTGCTTCTTCGATCACCCGATCCGCGACATCGCCGGTTCGACCCTCGGCGTCATTGGCTACGGCGCCATTGGCAAGGCCGTGGCCAAGCGGGCCGAGTGTCTCGGCATGAAAATCCTGCCCTATGACGTGTTTCCGCAGGATGGCCTGGTTGACCTTGAGACGCTGATCAAAGAGAGCGACGTCATCACGCTGCATTGTCCGCTGACGCCCGAGACCAAGAACATGATCGGCGCCAAAGAGTTCGAGATGATGAAGTCGACGGCGATCCTCATCAACACGGCGCGCGGCGGTCTGGTGGACGAGGCCGCTTTGGCCGAAGCGCTTAAGAGCGGCACCATAGCCGGCGCGGGCTTTGACGTTCTGACGGCGGAGCCGCCAAAGGAGGGCAATATTCTCCTGGACCTGGACATGCCGAACCTCATCGTGACGCCCCATGTGGCGTGGGCGAGCCGAGAGGCTATGCAGATTCTGGCCGATCAACTCATCGACAACATCGAGGCGTTCGTTGCGGGCAAGCCGCAGAACGTCGTCGAGTAGATTCTAAGGGCAAGTTGAAATGAAGAAACTGCTGTTCCTGTTCGACACCGATGAAACGCCGAGCGTGTTCGACACGGTCGTCGGTTATGACGGCGGCGCTGACGACGTCACGGGCTATGCCAATGTAACGCCGGACAATGTGGGCGCGCTGGTCGATGGCACCATTTACACGCGCGGCGGCAAGGACAAGCAGAACACTGCGATCTTTGTCGGCGGCGGCAACATGGCCAAGGGCGAGGCGCTGTACGAGAAGGTGAAGAAGAGCTTCTTCGGTCCCTTCCGCGTCTCCGTCATGCTCGACTCTAACGGCTCCAACACGACGGCTGCTGCCGGCGTGGCGCTGCTCGCCAAGGCGAAGCCGCTCAAGGGCAAGAAGGCGCTAGTGCTCGCGGGCACCGGCCCGGTCGGCATGCGCGCGGCTGGCTTTCTCGGCATGGAAGGCGCGGAAGTGACGATCACCTCGCGCACCAAGGATCGCGCCGAGGCAGCCGCGAAAGTCATCGAGAAGCGTTTTGGCATCAAGGTCAAAGGCGTTGCCGGCGGCACGGATGAGGAGCGCGCCGAAGCTGCCAAGGACGCCAATGTGGTGTTCACGGCTGGCGCCATCGGCATCCAGCTCCTTCCGGAGTCGGCCTGGAAAGATATTCCCAATGTCGAGCTTCTGGCCGATGTGAATACTCAGCCGCCGCTCGGCGTCGAGGGCATCAAGGCTACCGACAAGGGCGCGGAATATGGCGACAAGGTCGCCTTCGGTGCGCTTGGTATCGGCGGGCTGAAGCTGAAGCTGCATCGTGCCTGCATCGCCAAGATGTTCGAAAGCGCCGACGCCGTATTCGACGCCGAGGAGATCTACGCGCTGGCGAAAGAGATGGCCTAAATGACCGAAATCAAAGACATCGCCATCGAACCGTTCCTCGATGCGCTCGCCTCGAACGCGGCGACCCCGGGGGGCGGCAGTGCTGCTGCTATTCTCGGCGCTATGGGCGCGGCGTTGGTGAGCATGGTGTGCAATCTCACCATCGGCAAAAAGAAGTATGTCGAGGTTGAGGGGGAAATGAAGGACGTGCTGGCTAAGGCCGAGGACTTGCGTCATCGGCTGACCGGCATGATCCAAGACGACGTGAGAGCGTTTGACACGGTGATGGGCGCCTACAGGATGCCGAAGGAAACCGACGCGGAGAAGGCTTCGCGCGGCGAGGCAATCCAGGCGGCTCTCAAGCTGGCGACCGACGTTCCCATAGCCTGCTGCCGCGTGGCGCGTGAGGTTATCGACCTTGCGCTCGTGGTTTCCGAGAAGGGTAATCTCAACGTGATCTCGGATGCCGGCGTCGGCGTGCTGGCTGCGAATGCGGCGCTACGGAGCGCCGCGCTAAACGTTTTCATCAATGCGAAAATGATCTCTGACAAGAGCTTCGTGGACGCTAAGCTGAAAGAGTTGGATGGACTTCTTGCCGGTGCGGAAGCGCTGACCGAGAAGACCTATGACATCGTCAAGGGCAAGGTCAGCTAACGCCATTTAGGCGTATAGCCTTTAGGACAAGCCCGGGCGCGAGAAGACTAGGGAGGAACGACGTGGACGTTCACGAGTATCAAGCAAAAGAACTTCTGAGTGGCTTTGGCGTGCCGGTGCCGAAAGGCGCCATCGCATTTAGCCCCGATCAGGCAGTTTATGCTGCGACCGAGCTTGGCGGCTGGAATTGGGCGGTAAAGGCTCAGATTCATGCTGGCGCCAGAGGCAAGGCCGGCGGCGTCAAGATCTGCAAGACCTATAACGAGGTCCGCGCGGCGGCAGAGGGCATGCTCGGCAAGAACATGGTCACGCTGCAGACTGGCCCAGAGGGCAAGCCCGTACAGCGCGTCTATATCGAAGCGGCCGAGCCCTTCGATCGCGAGCTTTATCTTGGCTATGTGCTGGACCGTAAGGCAGAATGCATCCGGGTGATTGTTTCTAAGCATGGCGGCATGGAGATCGAGGAGATCGCCAAGTCGAACCCCGAGGAAATTCTTCAGGTCATCGTCGAGCCCGCCGTGGGCTTGCAGGCCTTCCAGGCGCGCGAACTTGCATTCCAGCTTGGCTTGAGCATCAAGCAGGCGCAGAGCGCAACGTCCACCATCATGAACGCCTATCGCGCGTTCCGTGATTGCGACGCCACCATGCTTGAGATCAACCCGTTGGTTGTGACCAAGGACGACCGTGTTTTGGCGTTCGATGCCAAGATGTCGTTCGACGATAACGCGCTGTTCCGTCGCCATAACGTCGCCGACATGCACGATCCTTCACAGCAGGATCCGCGCGAGGCGCAAGCGGCCGAGCACAACCTCAACTATATCGGTCTCGACGGCGAGATTGGCTGCATCGTGAATGGTGCGGGCCTCGCCATGGCGACCATGGACATGATCCAGCACGCGGGCGGTACGCCGGCGAACTTCCTCGACGTGGGCGGCGGCGCTTCGCCGGACCGTATCGCCACGGCGCTGAAGCTCGTCCTTTCGGACACCAACGTGAAGGCCATTCTGGTCAACATCTTTGCCGGCATCAATCGCTGCGACTGGGTAGCGAAGGGTGTGGTGCAGGCAGCAGAGAGCGTGGACATCAAGGTGCCGATGATCGTTCGTCTGGCGGGTACCAATGTCGAAGAGGGCCGGAAAATTCTGACCGAAAGCGGCGTCAAGCTGATTACCGCCGAGACGTTGGCCGAGGCGGCCAGCAAAGCGGTTGAAGCCTGCGAAGCTGCCAAGAGCGCGGCCTAAAGGTCATCGGAGAGAGATAAGTTATGAGCATTCTGATTGACGAAACCACACCGGTCGTCGTGCAAGGCATGACGGGTGACAAGGGCACCTTCCACGCCAAAGAGGCGATCGAATACGGCACCAACGTGGTTGCCGGCGTGACCCCCGGTAAGGGCGGTGGCAGGCATCTCGACCGGCCGCTGTTCGACACCATGAAACAGGCCGTCAAGGAAACCGGCGCAAAGGCGACCATTACTTTCGTGGCGCCTGCGTTCTGTTCCGACGCTATCATGGAAGCGGCCGACGCCGGCATCGAGCTGATCTGCTCGATCACCGACGGCATCCCGGCTCAGGACATGATGCGCGTGAAGCGCTACCTGATGCGTTATCCCAAAGAGAGCCGCGCGATGATGGTGGGCCCGAACTGTGCCGGCATCATCAGCCCCGGCAAGGCCATGCTCGGCATCATGCCCGGGCATATCTATCTGCAAGGCAAGGTCGGCGTGATTTCGCGTTCCGGCACGCTCGGCTACGAAGCCGCCTCACAGATGAAGGCCGAGGGCATCGGCATCACCACATCTGTCGGCATCGGTGGCGACCCGATCAACGGTTCGTCCTTCCTGGATCACCTCGCATTGTTCGAGGAAGACCCGGAGACCGAAGCCGTGCTGATGATCGGTGAAATCGGTGGTCCGCAGGAAGCCGAGGCTTCGGTCTGGATCAAAGAAAATATGTCGAAGCCGGTTATCGGCTTCGTCGCTGGCCTGACCGCTCCCAAGGGACGGACTATGGGCCATGCCGGCGCCATCATCTCGGCTGCTGGTGACAGCGCTGCCGAGAAGGCCGAAATCATGCGCGAATGTGGGCTGACTGTTGCGCCCAATCCGAGCGAGTTCGGCACGACCGTGGCGAAGGTGCTTGGAGCCTAAGGAAAAGCCTCGCGTTTCTCGCAAGGTTTTTTGAAGGTCCGCAAAGGTTATGGGTGGGGCGCGTGTCGTCCCATCCGACCTTGTCCGTGACGGAGCTGGCGCCAAGGGCATGGATGCCGAGGCGATATGGTATCGCCCGGAACCAACTTATCGAAGCCGATCGAGCTGATCGGAGTGCCAGCGTTTGCTAATGAGTAAGGCCCCCAAACAGTCCGCGCCGAAAACCAACACCGGCATAGCTCCGCTTATCAGCGGGACATCGGCCAAGGATGCGTCCGACATTCTGTTTGGTCTCCTCATGGAGATTGTGAATCGACACCAGCCCGAGCTTGTGGGCGTGTTTGACGGTAGCGCCGATACCTCCGGGTATTCTCCGGAGATGATGGCCCGGGCGCTGCAAGCCCAAGGCATCTGGTTCCAACTTCTTTCCATCGCCGAACAGAACGCGTCCATGCGCCGCCGCCGCCATATTGAGCGCACGCGCGGGCGCGATGCATTGCGCGGCACGTTCGACAATGTGCTGGCCGAGGCATCGGCTGCGGGCATCGCGCCGAAGGAGATCGAGGATCTTCTATCGAGCTTGCGCATCCGCCCCGTGATCACCGCGCACCCGACAGAATCGAAGCGCGTCACGGTGCTTGAGAAATACCGCAAGATCTATCTCCTCATGCGCGAGTTAGAGGGCACACGATGGACCGAGCGGGAGCGGCAAGCGTTTCGCGACGACATTCGTGACCAGATCGAACTCGTGTGGATGACCGGCGAGCTTCATCTGGAGAAGCCAACGGTCGAGCACGAAGTTTTGCGCGGGCTCCATTTCTTCGACGAGACCTTGTTTGAGAAGGCGCCGGAGATGATGGCGCTGCTCGACGACGCACTCACGAAGCATTATCCGAACGAGCATTACGAGCTTCCGCCCTTCTTCCAGTTTGGCTCGTGGATCGGTGGCAACCGTGACGGCAATCCTCACGTCAACACCTCGGTGACGGGATGGACCTTGCGGCAGAACGCTCTCGCTGCCCTTCGCCACTATCGCGAGCGTCTCGTGCAACTCGCGCGCACGCTGTCCATCACCGAGCGCTCTTTGCCGGTGCCGAAGGAATTTCAGAGCGAACTTGCCTTGGCATTGAAGTTGAGCGGTGAGGCGGAAGCCATCGCCGCACGCAATCCCGGCGAGCCCTACCGCCAATTCCTGACCGTCATGCTGCGCAAGCTCGACGCCAGCATTGTCCGTGGCGAGGGCGGAGAGCTAGAGGATGGCGTGCCGCATTACGGCAGCGCCGATCAGCTGATGCACGATTTGCGTCTCATAGAGCGGGCGCTCACCGATGCCAACAGCCCGTCCATCGCCGCCGACCTTGTGCGCCCCGTGCGCCGGGCCGTTGAGCTGTTCCGCTTTTCCACGGTGCGGCTCGATCTTCGTGAGAACACCACGCGCACGACGCAAGCCCTGCAAGCTTTGTGGTCGGCGACGGCCGGCCAGGGCGAGGGCAGCCCGCCGGAGTTAGGGAGCGCGGAATGGCGGACATGGCTCCTGGCCGAGCTAGCGCGGCCGCTCACCGATGAGCGCGTGATCAGGGACCTGCCGGCGGAGGCTGCTGAAACCGTCGCCATGCTCACCCAAGCCGCTGAGACGAGGCGCGGGCTCGACCGCGATGCCTTCGGTACCTTCATCCTCTCCATGGCAGGCTCGGTGGACGACATTCTCGGCGCCTATCTGCTGGCCAAGGAGGGCGGGCTGTTCCTCGACGACGCCGGCACCGAGATTTGCGCCATGCCCATCGTGCCACTGTTTGAGACCATCGAGGATTTGCGTGCTGCGCCCGCCATCATGCGCGAGGCGCTGGCCATTCCCCTCATCCGTCGCTCCACCCATTGGCAGGGTGGCTTACAAGAAGTGATGCTCGGCTATTCGGACAGCAACAAGGATGGCGGGTTCATCGCGTCCAACTGGGAGCTGTCCAAGGCGCAAACGAACTTGACGCGCGTTGGCGAGGAGGCGGGCACGGCGATTGCCTTCTTCCATGGCCGGGGCGGTTCGGTGTCGCGTGGCGGCGCGCCCACGGGCCGCGCCATTGCCGCCCAGCCTGCCGGCTCCATTCGCGGGCGCTTCCGCGTCACCGAGCAGGGCGAGGTGGTGTCGTATAAATACGCCAACAAGGGCACGTCGCTTTATCAGATGGAGCTGCTCGCTTCGAGCGTGCTGGAGCATGCCTTGAAGTCGGAGCGCGAGGTGGCGTTGAAGCCAAGCCCCGAGTTTGACGACGCGCTTGAGGCTTTGTCAGGGACATCGCGCGCCGCCTATGCCGGGCTCATCACCCATAAGGACCTCGTGGCCTATTTCCAGGCGGCCAGTCCTTTGGAAGAAATCTCGCTTCTCAATATCGGATCGCGGCCTTCGCGGCGCTTTGGCGCCAACTCGCTGAAGGATTTGCGCGCGATTCCTTGGGTGTTTGCCTGGGCCCAGAACCGCCACATCATCACCGGTTGGTACGGCGTGGGCAGCGCCCTGCAGAATTTCCTCGAGATCCGGGGAGAGCAAGGAGAGCAGCTCCTGGCCCGGATGTTCGCTGAATCCCGTATTTTCCGCCTGATCATCGACGAGGTGGAGAAGACGCTGGCCCTGGTCGATATGAAAATCGCTAGGGATTACGCGAGCTTAGTGCCAGACGAAAACGTCCGTGCGACCATTTTTGCCATGATTGAGAAGGAGCTTGCACTGACGACCGAGATGGTGCTGAAAGTGTCGGGTGGAACGGAGATCGCTGGGCGATTTTCACAGTTCCGCGGCTCTTTGGCCGTGAGGCTCCCCACCACAAACGAGGTCAACCGCGAGCAGGTCGATCTCTTGCGCCGTTTCCGGGCGACAGAGACCGACGCTGAACGCGAGAAATTCAAATCCGCATTACTGCTTTCCATCAACACCGTTGCCGCCGGTCTCGGCGCCACAGGATAAACCAGGAGGGACTATAGAATGAGCTTTACCCTGATTCAGCAGGCGACTCCTCGTCTGCACCGTTCGGAGCTGGCCGTGCCGGGCTCCAACCCGTCTTTGTTCGAGAAGGCCGCCAAGGGCGGCGCCGACGTGATCTTCCTTGACCTTGAGGACGCCGTTGCGCCCGACGATAAGGAGCAGGCTCGCAAGAACATCATCCAGGGCCTGAACGACATCGACTGGGGCAACAAGACCATGATGATCCGCATCAATGGTCTCGACACCCATTACGCCTACAAGGACGTCGTCGACATTCTGGAGAATTGCCCGCGCCTCGACATGATCTTGATCCCCAAGGTCGGTGTGCCAGAGGACGTCTACGCCATCGACATGCTGGTGACGCAGATCGAGCAGTTCAAGAAATACGAGAAGAAGATCGGCCTTGAGCTTCTCATCGAGACAGCGCTTGGCATGGCCAATGTCGAGGACATCGCCCAGTCGAGCCCGCGCGTTGAGGCCATGAGCTTCGGCGTGGCCGACTATGCCGCCTCCACCCGCGCCCGCACCATGGGCATCGGCGCCCCGCATCCGGATTACGGCATCCTTTCCGACAAGGATGAGAGCGGCTCCGACCGTGACTTCTACTGGAACGACCCTTGGCACTATGCGCTGTCGCGCATGATGGTCGCTTGCCGTGCATACGGCCTGCGCCCGATCGACGGTCCGTTCGGTGACTTCTCTGACCCGGACGGTTATCTGGCAGCCGCCAAGCGCGCGGCCGTGCTCGGCTTTGAAGGCAAATGGGCGATCCATCCTTCGCAGGTTGATCTCGCCAACCAGGTCTTCACCCCGTCGGAAGCCGAGGTCACTAAGGCCACGCGCATCGTCGAGGCCATGGAGCAGGCAGCGAAAGACGGCAAGGGCGCGGTGTCGCTCGACGGCCGGTTGATCGACATCGCCTCGATCCGTCAGGCTCAGGGGCTGCTCGACAAAGCCGCCTCCATGAAGGGCTAAGTTAGTCGAACATCGTGCCCGCTTCGGCGGGCGCTCAGAATGCAAAATGGCCGGGGTTCGCCCCGGCCATTTTTGTTGCGCAGCATTGAGACGTGAAGGTCTACGTGACGTCGGGCTCGCTTACGCTCTTGGTGGCGTCAGCCGTCATATCGGCTCCGCTTCTGTCCTCGCCGGTGCATTCGATGTCGTCGCACCGCGTTAAGGTGGCGGACGGCAAAAAGCTGAAGCCGTATACAAGGCCGGCCAAGGCCGCGCCGGATAATAGAGACAATACTGAAAACATGATTTTGAGCTCCCCGTCGTTTGAGGGTGACTTATGCCAGGCGAAATTGGCGGGGTGACGACCGAATATCGGCAATTTCTCGGCAGGCTGCCTTTTCGTCGCCGCAAGCGTTACGGTTTTGTAAACGCCGGGCCTACGTTGGGACCCATCAAGGAGAGAGCCGATGACGATCACGGGCGGATGTTTATGCGGCGCGGTGCGCTACGCGATCGAGGCCGAGCCGATGGTGACGCGCACTTGCTGGTGTGCCGACTGCCAGAAATTCGCCGGCGGTAACGCCACCGTGAATGTGGTGTTCCCCAGCGAGGCCGTGAAGATCGAGGGCGAGCTTCGCGATTACGCCAGCACCGCCGCAAGCGGC